>JBJKQB010000271.1:0-4062 GCA_046705825.1 Candidatus Acidiferrales bacterium | reverse complement strand
TGCTCCGGCAGCGGCCTCGGCGACCTCTGATTTGCTCGTATCCACCGAAATTGGAATTTTCAACGTTCCTTTCAGCTTCGCCAAGACGGGCACCAGCCGTCGCAGCTCTTCATCCGCCGAAATTCCTTCTGAGCCGGGCCGTGTCGATTCCGCGCCGATATCGAGGATGTCCGCGCCTTGGCGCTCAATTTCGAACGCGCGCTCCACGACCGCGTCCGCATCAAGATAGAGGCCGCCGTCGGAAAAGCTATCCGGCGTGACGTTCAGCACGCCCATGATCAGCGTGCGCTGGCCAAGCGCGAGCGTTCGCGACGGCAGCTTCAGCTGGAATGCTTTTCGCCGGAACATGGCGGCGCTATTGAATCACGGTTTCGCGTTTGCCGTAAGCGTCCGATTCCGCGACGGCCATCCGTCAGCGCGAAGCCGGGATGTAATACGCGGCGCGATTCGAGATGGTCACGTTCGGGTCGGCGGGCAGATCAATGCGGAGGCGATGCCAGCCGCTGCGGGCGGCTGCGTCAGATGCCGGCTGCGGATAGTAGCCCAGCGTGTATTCCGCGCGGATTTTCTTTGCGATCTGGCGGAATGTGTCAGCAAGCGTAGGCGCCTCGTTCAGAAAGTACAGCTGGCCGCCCGCCTGCCGGACGAGTTCGGCAAGAAACGCGGTGTACGCCGGAATGCCCTCCCTCAGCGTGCCGGGCGAGATGAGCGTCTTCGTGCGATGAGCGGCCAGCCACTGCGCTGTCATGATGCGCGGGCGATTCTGGGTGGATACGGCGAACACTTGAATATCCTGCGAGGCAAGCAGCTCGACCAGATCGTTCCAAGTGAGCTTGTTCAGATCGGTTGCGCGCGGGCGTTCGCTTCCTGGATCGAGCGTGAGGCCGAGGCCGCTGTCCTGGCCGTCTGTGAGCAGAACGATAGCCTTGCGTCCGGTTCGCCCCCGGAAAAGACGCGCCGTGAGGTAGACAGCCTCGTAGATATTCGATCCGCCCGTATCGCCCGCGAGCTGCTGCACGTTTACGCGGGCAACCGCCCGGAGCATCAGTTCGCGCACATCCGTAAACGGAAGCTGCAGATAGGTGTGGAAAGCGAAATCAATGACGGCCGCCTGATCGAGCGGCGCGAGCGCGTTAATGAGCGCGTCGGCGGCTTGTTTCATCTGATTCGAGTCCGGCAGCACGCTGGGGCTGGCGTCTATCACGATGGCGACGCTGGCTGGCTGACTGGAGGCGTCGAAATAGGCGATCTTCTGCGGCGCTCCGTCGTCGTAAACGCGAAAATCAGCGCGCGTGAGCCCCTGTACGGGAAGGCCGCCGCGCGTGGAGACCATGCACGTGACGGCGACCATTCGCGTCATACTGCGAATCGCTCTCGGGACGGCTGGCGCGGCGCCAAGCGGAGCTTCACCCGGATTGCCCTGTGCTAGGGCATCCAATTCGCCCGTCTTCGAATCGCGGCGCCACACGATTCCCGAATCGAGCTCGCGCACCTTCGGGAGCTTTTCTTTTTGGGGGTGGCTCGGCGCGGCAAAGATGGGGGCAACGAAGCCGGTCGCGCCAATCGCGAACATCAGAACCGCAGCTAAAATGCGCGTGCGCACCGGTCAATGATGGCGCAATTCGCTCGCTCTTCAAGCAAATCTTCGCTTCGCGATACCTGGAGCTGCGCACTTCCGTGTCTCGTAGCTTTGCTCGGTGCTCTCTGTGGTGAGCTCTTCGCCTTCAATACGGCGGGAACCGGGGTGCAGCACTGCCGACAGGCGGTCGCGTCTCGCCAGGCTGCTGGGCTGCGGCAGGAACCAGGTTAGTCGAGGTCGAAATCGCGAACGGGCTTTTCGATGGGCGCGTCCTTCGCTTTCTTTAGCCCTTCGGCGAATTTGCGAGCGAGGACATCTTCCTTCATCTTTTCCGCTTCGACGGAGGCGCGGAACTTCGCTTCGACCGCATCGGCCTGCTCGCGCAGCAGTCGCGCCGTGTCGTCGAAATCCACGCCGGAGGGCGGCCTGGGCGGCGGCACGTGCGACAGGACCACTCCAAGATTAGCGTCAACCGTCAACTTCGCTTTGCAGCAGGGGCAATCGACTTCAAACGTTTCCGCGTCCTTGTTGGCCATGGCCGTATTCTACGCCTTTCGCTGCTCGCTGAAAATCGAGGGCAACGGTCAGGGCCGGTTCCATCTCCCTGCTATAGCAGCACTTTCAGGAACTGTTTTCCCGGCAGCTGGCGCACTACGCCCTTCATTTCCAAATCGAACAGAGCGGCAAGCACTTCGGATGACGTCAAACCAGAGGTTTCGACCAGCTGATCCACGTGGCAGCTTTCGTCTGTGCTGAGCAGTTCGTAAATCGGACGTTCGGATGGCCCAAGGCTCTCCTCCACCAGCGCCGCACGTTCACTGTGGCCCACAGATTCGACCGGTGTCAGCTCCGCGCGAACTGGCGTGGGAAGCTCCTCCACTACGTCTTCCCATCCGGTGACCAGCTTCGCGCCCTGCTTAATCAGCTGATTGGGGCCGAAGCTCGACGCCTGCGTCGCATTCCCCGGAACACCATAGACTTCGCGTCCAAATTCCATTGCCAGCCGAGCCGTGATCAGCGAGCCGGAGTACTGCGCCCCTTCAACCACCACGACGCCCAGCGCCATCCCGGCAATGATGCGATTGCGAATCGGGAAATTCTGTGGCGCAGGAAACGTGCCCATCGGGAATTCGCTGACTAGCGCTCCTTTTTCGCGTATCTCTTCATAGATCTTCTTATTTTCTTTGGGATAGACCACGTCCACACCGCAGCCAAGGATCGCGACTGTGGCGCCCGCCGGCGCGCTGAGGGCGCCTCGATGGGCGCTGGCGTCGATTCCTCGGGCAAGTCCGCTGACCACCACAATCCCGCGCGCAGCCAAGTCGCGTCCGATGCGTTCCGCCATCTGGTTGCCGTACGGGCTGGGACGACGCGCGCCAACGATCGCAATCAGGTGGCGCGACAACAGCGAGACGTTCCCGGCGACGTACAGCAGCGGCGGCGGATCGTAGATTTCGCGCAGGCGCATAGGATAGTGAGGCTCGTCCCAGGTAAGCAGATGGCATCCGGCCGCCTGAGCCTGCGCCAGTTCCTTTGCGGCATCGCTCAGCGGACGCCGCGAGTGGATCGCCTGCGCAACGGCCGCGGGCAGATGCTGCGCCTCGAGCGCGGTCAGCGACGCATTGAAGATGGCATCCGGACTGCCGAATTCTCGCAGGAGTTTCCCGGCCATGCGCGAGCCGAGGCCCGGCGTGAGCGCGAGTGCCAGCCATTCTAGATATTCGTCTGCTTCCATAGCGATTTCCGGCGCAGCCTTCTACCCGCGCAACGGAAAACGGTCGCTTATAGCACAGGCGGGGCCGGCGCAACGATGCGTAGAACTACGGATAGCGCGTCCGTACAAACCACAGGATCGCTGGCAAGGGCCAAGTGTCGTTGGCGATCGGGACTGGGTCACCGGTCGCGGTTTTCGCGTTAGAATACCACGCGCCCGCGGCACCGAAACGAACGTAGGGGCGCTGCTCGCTGCGCCCCTTTCGAGGAGAGTCGGATTCTAGGCTGGGCCGTGAGCCCGCATCGCAAGCGATGCTCCCCGGCCTCCTAACCTTGCTTGGTCGACTCCGGCTTAAGCGGCCAAATCTGCGCCACCGCAAGTTCGAGCGAGTTGCCGTCGGGATCGCGAAAATAAATCGACGGCGGATTGTCGCCGAACGTAACCTCGCGCTCGATGGCTATCCCATGCTCGCGCAGCCGCTCGCGCCACACGGCAATGTCATCGGAGGCAACGCGAAACGCCACGTGGCCCGGCCCCGTCGCGCCGTGCGACGGCACGCGCTCGGAATGGCGCGTCATGTCGGCGCGAAACAGCAGCAGGACGCTCGGCCCGCTGCCCACCTGCAGCGCAGCGCCGCGTCCGCCCTCGAAATATGAGTCGGGAAGCATACGCAGGCCCAGCGCTTGCTCGTAGAATGCGATGGCACGATCCAAGTCGCTGACGTACAGCGATGTTTCCAGCACAGCCTGAATGCGCGGCTCCACGCGAA
>JBJKQB010000270.1:0-3165 GCA_046705825.1 Candidatus Acidiferrales bacterium | reverse complement strand
CAGGAAGGACGATCCGGGGAAAAACGCGGTGTTGACCAGGTTCGATTGGGATGCCTTCGTTTCGTTCCACGCGCCGTCGAAATGCAGGTTTTGAGTGATGTCGTAATCGATACGCGCCGTCGGATAGTAAAACGTGCGCGGCGCCGGTACGAGCCAATTCACCGTCTGAATGTCCGGGTTGGTTTCGTCCGGCGTGCTGACGATCGCCCCCGCGCTCGAGAGGGAGCTGTTGATGGCGCCGAGCTGAGCCTGGATGACCGGATTGACGGTGGTCGGGAGCGGAGCGTTTGAACCGATGCACGAGGGGTTCGCATTGCAAGCTGCCGCCAGTTGGAAAACGTTGACGGTCTGCATGGTGCCGTTGGGGTCGTTACCGGCGTAGCTGATGATACCGTTCTGCGCGCTTTGATCGAGAATGGTGGCAGACGGGAAACGGGTTCCTGGTTCTTTCTCCTCGGCAAAGGTGCCAAAGAAAAACAACTTGTCCCTGAGGATCGGCCCACCCACACTGGCGCCAAAGTCATTGATTTCCAAGTGGCCCTGCTTTGGCCTGGTTGGCCCTAAGGAGTCATCGTACCAGGTGTTGGCGTTCAGGTAGTTGTTCTGGAAGTCCTCGTAAACGCGGCCATGAAAAGAATTGGTGCCGCGGCGGGTGACGAAGTTGATTTGCATGGCGGCTTGGCCGAAGCCCTGGTTCGCGGCCATCTGATCGGTTTGGACCGTCATCTCCTGGATATTTTCGATGCGCGGCTGGGCGGCCGGTTCGGCGTTTCCGCTGAACTTCATGCGGCTCGTGCTTCCAATCACGCCGTCGATATTGTTGCCCTGCGCGATCGCCGGCAGACCATTCCAGGTCGAGCCGCCGTAGGGCTCCTCCCCGGTGCCGGGGACGAAGCTGGCGAGTTGCGTTAGGTCGCGACCAAGCATGGGCAGATCTTCGATCTGCTTCAGGTCGATGACGGTGCCAATCGCGTTGGAGGTCGTCTCGATGAGAGGGGAAGCCGTCTCGTGCACTTCGACGACCTCGGAGGCCACGCCCACCTGCAGAGCAGCCCTTACGTCCGTGACCTGCGCGGCATGGACCACCACTGACTCGAACACCTGCTTCTGGAAGCCCGTCTTGGTGACCGTCAGCGAATAGGTGCCAACGCTCAAGCCGATAAAACTATAGGTGCCGGCGTCTTGTGTGGCCGCAGTGCGGAGACTGTTGGTCGAGAGGTCGCGCAACTCAAGTTGCGCGCCGGAAATAACACCACCACTCTGGTCCAGCACCGTGACCGCCACGGTGCCGACCGTGCCCTGCTGGGCACGGGCCGCCGGCACGGCGGCGCAAGCCAAGAAGAATAGAGCCACAAGGATGCGGCTCGCGCAAACTCGATACGACCTCAGCGACATTTTTTCCCCTCCTTTAGCACTCGCAATCCCGAAAGGCATTCTGGCAAAAGGTTTCTTCAGTTCCCCACCCGGAACCATTTCTGCGCTCCTTGCTTCCCTCAACTGGGCTTGGCCGCGAGGCGCGCCGAAGAACAACGGCTGCTGCCTGCGAGCCTCCGGCCGCGGCTTGAGAGTGCGCCGGGACCGGAAACAGAACGAGTTAATGGTTTTTGGTGTGCCGACACATGAGATAAGCGGACCACCCGAAAACGTACACCGCACCCCTTTGCGGCATCCCGAGAAAACGTTTCCTTACAAGACCCCACCAATTCTCCGCGCCGGAGAAAAGTGAAACTGCGGAGTTGTATAATGTATTTTCCGCCTGTGTCAAGTAAAATTTTTCGCTCCCCCGCGGATTTGTGCCCTGCCCAATGGTTCATATGTACCCCCGAAGCATGGGCGTTCGGCCCATGCCAGGGAAACTTGGCTGCCGGGAGAAAAGGGCGCGGTACAGGGTGTCCATCCGGAATTGCGGCACAGAAGGGCTATCGTCCACAGCGAAAAGTTTGACAGTTACGCCAGTCAGGGATTAGTATTCGCCGGGAAACGTTTCCCGCAGGAAAGAGAGGATCCAGAATGAAGCCCGCCAAAGAGCCTTCCAGCGCAAAGCCGAAAGAACCACAGAAGACCAGAATTTCCAGGAGACAATTTGTGTCCAGCGCCGCGACAGGAGTGGCGGCTGCGGCTCTGATCGGCTCTTTGCCGAAGTCGGCGGCGGCGATGGTCGGCCCCGCCGCAGCGGGCGTACCCTCCGGGGAAACTGGCTCGGCCGGACTGCCGGCGGCCCCGCCGCAACGCCGTTTCCGCGGGCCGCACGAGATGGTCGAGTTCAAAGCCACCGCTTTTCCTCTGAATCAGGTGCGCCTGCTCGACGGCCCCTTCCTGCAAGCCACGCAGGCGAACGAAGAGTGGCTGGAATCGCTTCCGGTCGACCGGCTGGTGCATAACTTCCGCGTGAACGCGAAACTGTCCTCATCGGCGCAGCCGCTGGGAGGCTGGGAAGCTCCCGATTGCGAATTGCGCGGGCATTACACGGGGCACTTCCTTTCGGCTTGCGCGTTGAGCTATGCGAGCACGGGGAACGACACGCTGAAACAGCGCGGTGATGCAGTGGTCGCCGAGCTGGCGCAGTGCCAGAAGGCGCTCAACAACGGATATCTGAGCGCGTTTCCTGAAACCTTCTTTGACCGCTTGAGCGCGGGCAAGCCGGTATGGGCGCCGTTCTACACGCTGCACAAGATCATGGCCGGAAACCTCGATATGTACGCCCTCTGCGGAAACGAGCAGGCGCTGGCCAACGCGGAAGGAATGGCGCGCTGGGTCGGCGAATGGCTGATCGGCATCAGCGACGCACAGATGCAGCGCATTCTGCGGGTGGAATGGGGAGGAATGAACGAGTCGCTGTTCAATCTGGCCGCGCTTACGGGCAACTGGGGCTATTTCGGAATCGGGCAGCGCTTCCAGCACAAGGCGTTCTTCGATCCGCTCTCCAAGTACACGGACGAACTGAAGGGATTGCACGTGAACACGCATATCCCACAGGTGATCGGGGCGGCGCGAGGATATGAGTTGACGGGCAGCCCGTACTATCACGACATCTCTTCCTATTTCCTGAACGAAGTGGTCTCCGAGCGGACCTATGCGACGGGCGGCACGAGCAACGGCGAGGGCTGGAACTCGGATCCTGGCGACCTGAAGGGGCAACTCAGCTTGTGGTCGGAAGAGTGCTGC
>JBJKQB010000269.1:0-4142 GCA_046705825.1 Candidatus Acidiferrales bacterium | reverse complement strand
GCATACAAAATGGTCGGCTCGCCGACGTTGGATCGGGCGCGGGTTTCCCCGGCGCACCCATTGCTATGGCCCTGCCGACGATTCAAGCCACGCTGATTGAGTCAAACGGGAAAAAGGCGGCATTTCTCGAGGAAATTCGGCGCGAGCTGGGCCTCAATAACGTTATTGTCCACAGGAGCCGTGCCGAAGAGGTTCGGGGCCACGATTTTTTCGATTTCATCACTATGCGGGCTCTCGGAGCATATCGCGAATGGCTTTATTGGTCCGCAGAGCGGCTGGCAGACCATGGAAGGGTGGTTTTGTGGCTGAGTGCAAGTGGAATTGAGGAAGCATGTATTGCCCCCGGCTGGAAATGGGCCGCGCCTGGGAAAATACCGAAGACCAAGGACCGATTCGTGGCAGTGGCCTCGCGCAGAGAATAGTTCTCGTCGCGACGACTGTTTCACGTGAAACAATTTCGCATCGGCCTTGCCACGAGGAAGTGATAATCGGGCCACTCGTCTCGCCAATGTTTCACGTGAAACATTTCGAGAAGGCCCCGGGGTACCGGTCCGTCGATTGTTCCACGTGAAACATATTGCGCCTCGGGAACTTCTTCTGGTACATTTCGTCCTTCTTTCGGTGGGGAAGCGATTTGGCTCGAGTCATAGCCGTTGCGAATCAAAAGGGCGGCGTCGGTAAGACGACCACTGCCGTGAACCTTGGCGCCTCTCTCGCCGCCGCCGCAAAGAAGACGCTGGTAATTGATTCCGATCCCCAGGCAAACACGACCAGCGCGCTTGGCTTTCCGAAGGATCCGGCCCGCCGAACGCTCTATCAAGCCATGATCCTGGACGAGCCGCCCCCGCGCATCATCATCGGGACGCAAGTCGATCGACTTTTCCTTATCCCCTCGGACAAGAACTTGGCCGGCGCGGCCGTCGAACTCGTGTCAGCCGATCAGCGCGAATACCGGTTGAAGGCGCTCACGGAGAGCATCCGCGACGAATACGAATTCGTCCTGATCGATTGTCCCCCTGCGCTCGACTTGCTGACTCTAAACGCTCTGGCCGCTGCCGACTCGGTTCTAGTGCCCATCCAGTGTGAATACCTGGCCCTTGAAGGCGTGTCGGAGCTCCTCGACACGTTGATGCGGTTGCGCCGGACGATCAATGCATCGCTGGCCGTCGAGGGCATTCTCTTGACGATGTACGACGACCGGACCAGCCTCTCGAAGCAGGTAGCCGCCGATCTCCGAAGTTTCTTTGGCACGCAGGTATTTGAAACGATAATTCCGAGGAACGTTCGTTTGGCCGAAGCGCCCAGTCATGGCGTCCCGGCAATGCTCTACGACATACATAGTAAAGGCGCAGAAAGCTACATCCAACTCGCAAAGGAGGTAATCGCCAATGCCCAGAAACGCGTTGGGCAAGGGCCTGAGCGCGCTGATTCGGGAGCCGGAGCCGCCTCCGCCGCCAGTGCCGGAGGCGGTGGCGCCGACAGCGGCCCAGGGAGCAGCAGCAGCGACAGCGGCAGCGCGGGCTCCGCGTGAAGGCTTGCAGCAGGTCGACATCGACCTGATCGATCCGAGCCCCTACCAGCCGCGTACGCAGTTTCGCGAGACGGCGCTGGGCGAACTGGCGCAGTCCATCCGCGTCAGCGGCATCGTCCAACCGTTGATCGCGCGCGCGATCGGCGGGCGCTATCAACTCATCGCAGGGGAGCGCCGTTGGCGCGCGGCGCAGCGGGCGGGCATGAATCGCGTTCCCGTCGTGGTGCGCGAAGTGTCCGAAGAAGCCGCGCTGGAAATGACGCTGATCGAGAACCTTCAGCGCGAGGACCTGAACCCCATCGAGCAGGCCCAAGCCTTCCAGCGGTTGATGGACGAATTTGCGCTCACGCAGGAGCAAGTAGCCGAACGAACGGGGAAAGACCGGACGACGATCGCGAATTCGCTGCGGCTGCTGCGCCTCGAGCAGCCCGTCCAGGAACTGATCGCCGAAAATCGCATCACGGCGGGGCATGCGCGGCCGCTGCTGTCCATGGCGGACGCCAACGAGCGGATTGCGCTGGCCAAGAAGATCGCACGGACGGGCATCACAGTGCGCCAGGTCGAACGAATGCTGGCCCGGGGCGGCCGCGCGCGCAGCGCCCCCGCATCGTTGCAGATCGATCCGAACACGAAGGCGGCGCTCGAGGACCTGCAGAGGCGCTACGGCACGCGCGTCCATATCAAGCCGGCGGCTGCGGGGCGTCCGGGGGAGCTCATCCTGGAGTACTACGACGCCGGCGACCTGATCCGCCTGTATCAATTACTCAGTGAGTAGTATACTTATGAGTACATAGGAGACGGCGGGTGGCTTGGAAAATTCTCGAGCGCATGCAGCAGGAAGCGGGCGAATGGAGCGGCTTTCTGGAGCAGGGCGTGCGCGTGGAGGGCCGCCTGGAGCTGCCCGGAACCTTCCGCATCGATTCCTGGCTGCGCGGCAGCATCAGCTCGCAGGAAATGCTGATTCTGGGCGAGAATTCCGCGGTCGAGGGAGAAATTGACGTCAACGCCGTCACCATCGCGGGGCGCTTCGAGGGGCGCATTCAAGCGCGCGGCCGAGTCGAGATCCTGTCCAAGGCCATCGTTTCCGCCGAGATTCATACCCCCTGCCTGATCGTCGAGCCCGGCGCTGTTGTGGACGGCCGCTGCCACATGGTGAAGGGCGCCGAGGGATCCAGGCCCGTGACCATTCCTTTGCGCTCGGTGACTCCCCGCGGATAGCGCCGGTGGTGCCCTTTGTGCGGCTGAGCGGATTCGATCTCGCCTGTAACGGCCAGCGCTTTAACTCCAGACCATACCAGCTGGAGCCCAGCCGCGATGGCGAGAATCGCGATCGCTGACTTCAGCTTTCCGGCCGGAACAACGGGAGCCAGCAAACAGCCCAGCACAACCCCTGGGATGCCGCCGGCCACAAACCGCAACAGCACCGCCACGCTGATGGTGCCCAGTGCCCAGTGGACCGAGCTGCCCATCGCGGCAAGAGCGAGCCCGAAGACCAGGTCCGTGCCCACGACCTCAGCGGGCGTCATATCGGAATAGTTCAGCAGGAGAACGGAACCCAGCGCGCCTGCGCCCGCGGACGAGAACCCCGACTCGACTCCGATGGGAAAAGCCAGCCAGGGCAACCATCGCGCATTTTTCCTGGCAAAACCGTGATTGTGTATTCGCGGAAGGAATGTGACCGTGGACGACCCCACCAGCAGCAGCCCGAGAAGCAGCACCACGACGGGGTTGGGCGCCGCTTTCGCCAGCCAGTGCAGGGCGGCCATACCCACGACCAGCCCGGGCAGGGCCCCGGCGAGCAGCAGCCGTAAATAACCTCCGTGAACCTTGCGTTCCAACACGTAGAACGGAGCGGCGATCAACCGAAGGAGGCCCGAGAAGACGAACGCGGTTCCCACAGCCTCGCTGGCGGGGAGGCCCACCACCAGCAGCAGGGCGGCAACCGCAAAGGTGCCGCCGCCTATGCCGGTCAGTCCTACCGCTAGCGCGATTAACAATCCAAGGATGGCTGGAATCATTCAGGGCGCTCGGAAAACGTGTGAATGCCGCATTCGAGTTTTTTGCCGTTCCAGCGGCCGGAGCGAGGACTATGTGGATCGATCGGCAGAGTCGTGCACGGCTCGCACCCGATGCTGAAATAGCCGCGATCGTATTGGGGCAGATAGGGCAGCCGATTCGCAATGGTGTAGCTCCACACGCGCTCCCAAGTCCAGTCGGCCAGCGGGTTCACCTTCAACAATTCTTTTCCTGAGGGCAAGCGGTGAAGCTCGATCTTCTTCAAATTCTTGCGCGTGGGCGACTGTTCGCGGCGCAAGCCGGTGAACCACACGTCGTAGGGTTCGAGTGCGCGCATCAACGGCTCGACTTTGCGCAGCCGGCAGCACTCGGCCGGATCGTGGCGGTGCAACACGCCATGCTCACTCTCCTGGGCCTGGACTGATTTCGCGGGCATCACGTTGACCACATTCAAGCCCCACTCGCGCGCCAGCTGGTCGCGAAACGCGCACGTCTCGGCGAAGTGGTACCCGGTCTCCAGAAACAGAACAGGGATACGCGGACGCGTTTTGCGCAGCAGGTGCAGCACGATCACACCCTCGGCCTGGAAGCTGCA
>JBJKQB010000268.1:0-5564 GCA_046705825.1 Candidatus Acidiferrales bacterium | reverse complement strand
TAGAGCTGGTCGAAGTCGAGCATGCGGCGGTCGCGGTCGACCTTGGCCAGGATGGAGGCGGCGGCGATGGAAACGGAGCGCGCGTCGCCATGAATGAGCGCCTTCTGCTCGATGGGGAGATCGAGCTCGATGGCGTCGAGCAGCAAATAATCGGGCAGCGGCTGAAGCTGGGAAACAGCGGCGACCATGGCCTGACGGCTGGCCTGATAGATATTCCAGGCGTCGATGCGGCTGGCGTCGATTTCGGCGACGGCCCAGGCGAGGGCGTGTTCGCGGATGCGTTCGGCGAGTTCCGCGCGGCGCTCAGGGGGAATTTTCTTGGAATCGTCGAGGCCGACGATGCGGCGTTTGGGATTGAGGATGACGGCGGCGGCAAAGACGGGGCCGAAAAGAGAGCCGCGGCCGGCTTCGTCAAGCCCGGCGATGCGCAGCCAGCCGGAGTGTCGCGCGAGGCGTTCGTAGCGCGCGCAGCAGAGGCGTCCCATCGGGCGGGATTTTAACATGCAAATGCGAGGCAAAGGAGGTAAAGGAGGCAGAGGAAGTAAAGGAGGCAGAGGAAAAGACCGGTCGGAGCCCGGCCCCCGACAGCAGCGCGGACCAGCGCTGGAAAAACTAGCGCTGGGTAGACGTTATTCGGATTTGGAGGAGGAGGCGGTGGCGGCGACGGCTTCGAGTTTTACAGCGCGCTTGATGCGGGCGGCTTTGCCCTTGCGCGCGCGGAGGTAGTTCAGCTTGGCGCGGCGGACTTTGCCCGCTTGCAGGACCTCGATCGAGCTGATCACCGGGGAGTGCAGCGGAAAGATGCGCTCGACGCCAATGCCGAAACTGACGCGGCGGACGGTGAAACTCTCGTTGGAAAGCTCGCCGCGGCGCTTCATGACCACGCCTTCAAAGGCCTGCACGCGCTCCTTTTCGCCCTCGCCTTCCTTCAGGCGGACGCTGACGCGCACGGTATCACCCGGGCGGAAATTGGGAAGATCCTTGCGAAGTTGGGACTCCTGCGCCTTGGCGACGATCGGTTTCATGATTGCGTTTTCCCCGCAGACCCGCTCAGGTGGGGCCAGCTGATTCAGATTATCTAGACAAACGGCAATTATAGCGAAAGCACGCGATTCTGCCTAAGAAAAAATGGCCGAGGGAGCGCCTGCGGAATGCCAGTTATTTATTCCGGAACGCGCGGGAACTAAACGCGGGCGAGTTGCGTAGAACGGAGCAGGGGGAACACTGAGCGATGGAAACGCTGTGGCAGGATTTTCGATACGGGCTGCGAATGCTGGCGAAAGCGCCGGGGTTCACGGTGATCGCGATCGTGACGCTGGCGCTGGGCATTGGCGCAAATACCGCAATATTTTCGGTGGTGGACGGCGTGCTGTTGAATCCGCTGCCGTATAAGGACCCGCAGCACCTGGTCGCGATTTATTCGAGCACCAAGCAGTTCCGGCAATCCTCGATTTCATATCCGAATTTTCTGGACTGGGTGCGCGACAACCGCAGCTTTTCCGCGCTGGCCGCGTTCCGGGAGGACGATTTCGACTTGACCGGGATGGGGCAGCCGCAGCGCGTCGCCGTGGAGATGGTCTCGGCGGATTTCTTCCCGATCCTGGGCGTCCAGCCGGTGATCGGGCGGTCGTTCGAGCCGCAGGAGGACCAGATTGGCGCGGCGCCCGTGGCCATGATCAGCGGGGGACTGTGGGCCAGCAAGTTTGGGTCGTCGCGCGCGATTGTGGGGAAGACGATCGAGCTGGACGGCAAGGCCTACACGGTGGTGGGCATCGTGCCCGGGAATTTTCGCTATCAAGCCGGGAATTTCCATACGCATACCGATGTGTTCGTTCCGATCGGGCAATGGGCCGACGCGACGTTCCGCGACCGGCGCGCGGCCATGGGCATGGATGCGGTGGGCCGGCTGAAACCGGGCGTCACGCTGGCGCAGGCCCAGTCCAACATGGATGCGATCGCCGCTCACCTGGCGCAGGCGTATCCGGACGCGGACAAGGGAACGGGGATCACGCTGATGCCGCTGAAGGAAGATGTGGTCGGCGGGATCCGGCCGTTTCTGCTGGTGCTGCTGGCGGCGGTGGGATTCGTGCTGCTGATCGCGTGCGCGAACGTGGCCAGCCTGTTGCTGGCGCGGTCGACGGGACGATCGCGGGAATTTGCCATCCGCGCGGCGATGGGAGCGCGGCCGGGACGCGTGGTGCGGCAACTGCTGACGGAGAGTTGCATCCTGTCGTTGGCCGGCGGGGCGCTGGGATTGTTGCTGGCCGCGTGGGGCACCAAGACGGTGATCCACCTGATTCCGGAAGCGCTGCCGCGCGCAGAGGCCATCGGGATCGACGCGCCAGTGCTGCTGTTCACGCTGGGCGTTTCCGTGCTGACCGGGATCGTGTTCGGACTGGTGCCCGCGCTGAAAAGTTCGCAGCCGAATCTGGCGGAGTCGCTGAAGGAAGAAGGGCGCGGCTCGAGCGGCGTGCGCCACCGCACGCAGAGAGTCCTGGTGGTGGTGGAAATGGCGACGGCGGTCGTGCTGCTGATCGGCGCGGGCTTGATGATCCGCAGCATGGGGAAACTGTGGAGCGTGAATCCCGGGTTCGATCCCAATGGAGTTCTGAACTTCAGCGTGTCGTCTCCGACGCCGCTGGGCGCGACGCCGGGAGCCATTCGGGAAGCCATGCGCGGAGTGCGCAGCCTGATGGCCAGCGTACCGGGCGTGCAAGCGGCGTCGCTCAGCATCGGATCGGTGCCGATGGAAGGCGACTCCGAATTGCCGTTCTGGCTGGAGGGGCAGCCGAAGCCGCCAAGCGACGCGGACATGAAGGTGTCGCTGTTCAGCGCGGTGCAGCCGGACTATCTGAAGATCATGCGCATCCCGCTGCTGCGGGGGCGTTTTCTGACGGCGGAGGACAACGAACATTCTCCGGAGGTGATGGTCATCGACTCGGAATTCGCGAAGCTGGCCTTCGGAGACCAGAATCCGCTCGGGAAGCGGGTGAATTTCGACATTTTGGGGACGACGCCGGAGATCGTGGGTGTGGTGGGACACGTCAAGCAATGGGGGTTGGGCGAGGACGCGCACAGTCCGGTGCAGGCGCAGTGTTACTTTCCGATTTCGCAGGTTCCCGACCAGTTTTTGCCGCTGATGTCGCGCGGCACGGGAGTGTTCATGCGAACCGCGGGACCGCCCTTAGCCGAGGTGAGCGCGGTGCGGCACGCGCTGGGAGAGTACAACAACCAGCTGGTGATGTACGGGATCGAAACGATGAGCGGCATCATCTCGGACTCGCTGGCAGCGCGGCGGTTCTCCATGGTGCTGCTGGGAATTTTCGCGGGGCTGGCGCTGGTGCTTTCGGCGGTGGGCATCTACGGCGTCATTTCGTATATCTCCGGGCAGCGCACGCACGAAATCGGGGTGCGCATGGCGCTGGGCGCGCAGCCGCGCGACGTGCTGCGCATGATCGTGGGACAAGGCGCGGGGCTGGCCCTGGCGGGCGTGGGGATTGGCGTGGCGGCGGCGCTAGGGTTGACGCGGCTGATGGGCAACATGATTTTCGGGATCAGCGCGCACGATCCGCTGACCTTTGGAGGCGTGGCGGTGCTGCTGTCTGCCGTTGCAGTGGTGGCCTGCTTCTTCCCGGCGCGGCGCGCGACGCGAACCGATCCGCTCGTCGCGCTGCGCTACGAGGGAGGGTTGAGAATCGATTGAGAGCCGAGGCTGTCTTTCTTATTTGCGGCCTCCCGCAGCGCTCCGGACTTCGGACTGCGAACCGGCGCGGAACGGTCACCTTGCTGCCGAACTCCGTTGAAAACACGTGAACGAAACGGACGGCGCGCTTTGACGCGTTCCTGGTCAGCCCCTATAATCGCGGGATTCTCGTTATGCGCGCACGTTCCCGCGGAGCGGGATTTGGGAGAAACGTGTACAAGACGGTCGAAGAGCGGTTTCGCAAGGCGCTGCGGCATCACATCCACGAGCGGTACAAGACGGATGTTCCGATCGTCACCGAGCGCCCGCCGAAGCTGTCCATGGGCGAATCCGCGTCGCCGCTGTGCTTCGAGCTGGCCAAGCGGCTGAAGAAGCCGCCGCGGGCGCTGGCGCAGGAAATCGCGAACGCGCTGCCGCCCATCGAGGGGATCGCGCGCGTGGAAGTGGCGGGCGGCGGGTATCTGAACGCGTTCTTCGACCGCGCCTCATTTTTCGGCGAGACGATTCGCGAGGGCGGCGAGGGGAGCGCGCAGCCGGGCGCGGCCGCGCCGAAAGTGATCGTCGAGCACACCAGCGTCAATCCCAACAAAGCGGCGCATATCGGGCACCTGCGCAACGCGGTGCTGGGCGACACGTTCGCGCGCGTGCTGCGCTATGCGGGGCGGCGCGTGGAGGTGCAGAACTACATCGACAACACCGGCGTGCAGGTGGCGGACGTGGCGCTTGGGTTCATCCACCTGGAGAAAAAATCCGTGGAGGACGTGCGCGGGCTGACGGCGCGGCCGCGGTTCGATTACTACTGCTGGGACCTGTACACGCGGGTCACGCAGTTCCTGGCGGAGGACAAAGCGCGGCTCGAACTGCGCGCACAAACGCTGAAGGATATCGAAGAGGCTCGCGGCGAGGCGGCCCAAGTTGCGGAGATTGTTTCGACGGCGATCGTCCGGCGGCATTTGGAAACGCTCGAGCGGCTGCGGATCGAATACGATTTGCTGTCGCGCGAGAGCGAAATCCTGCACCTGAAATTCTGGGATGCCGCGTTTGAAATGCTCAAGAAGCGGGGCGCGATTCAGTTCGCCACCGCGGGAAAGAACGCAGGCTGCTGGGTGATGGCGTTGCCGGGTGCGGATGTTCAAGCCAATACTTCAGGGGCTAAAGCCCGCGATGTTGAGCCGGGAGTAATGTCGGACCTGAAGGTCCGACCCCCTAAAAACGAGAGCTTGCCCGCGAGAGGCGAACCGGGCGGAAGCGGCGGCGCGGAGGGGGATGTTCCCGGCGCGGCGGGCGAAGAGCCGGCGGAAGAGGCGGAAGCGAAAATCATCGTGCGCTCGAATGGGACGGTGACCTACGTCGGGAAGGACATCGCCTATCACCTGTGGAAATTCGGGCTGCTGGGGCGCGACTTCCACTATCGCCGCTTCCATTACGGTGAAGATCACGCGCACACGTGGGTGACGGCGACGGACGGCGGCGAGCCGGGCGCGCCGGAGTTCGGCCACGGGCGCGAAGTCTTCAACGTGATCGATTCGCGCCAGGCGTATCCGCAGCAAGTGGTAGCGACGGGCCTGCGTGCGCTGGGGTACGAGGATCAGGCCGAGCACCTCAAACATTTTTCGTACAATGTCGTGGCGCTGACGCCGCGCTGCGCCGAGGAGCTGGGCTACGAGATCGCGCCCGAAGACGCCAAAAAGCCCTACATCGAAGTGAGCGGGCGAAAAGGGCAGGGCGTCAAGGCGGACGACCTGATCGACTTGCTGGTGTCGCGGGCGGTGCTGGAGGTGGATCAGCGGCATCCGGCGGAGCCGGAACGAGAGCGCCAGGCGATCGCCCAGGCCATCGCCATCGGCGCGCTGCGCTATTT
>JBJKQB010000267.1:0-4315 GCA_046705825.1 Candidatus Acidiferrales bacterium | reverse complement strand
GATAGGCCACTTCTCCTCCCCGGGCGCAATTCTGGAAGCTTCGTTTTTGCCGCCCAACTCTAACACGGAGGCCATTCCCAGCGAATCTGGGAAATCCACCGGGAAAAATCAGGAAGGAATCGGGAGGAGGCACCGCACGACAGAATTATCGCGAAAGACCGCCGCGCGCTGCGTCCTTGCCCTGGCCGAAGGCTCGATGCTATTCTCGTCTCTCACGCCAGGGATGCGGGCGTAGTTCAATGGCAGAATAGAAGCTTCCCAAGCTTCGGACGTGGGTTCGATTCCCATCGCCCGCTCCATAACCACTGTTGACGTAGTTGGCCTTATTGGCTCTCACCGAAGATGAGTTTGCCGCTTCTCACTTGGGCTTTGTGCCTCGCGAGCTGCACCAGCTCCGGCGGGATACATGATTTCGCAAAAGCATTCGAGGACTTCCTACCGGAAAACACCGCGTTGCTTCCCGTTGCACTTTCCGTTAATGTCCTTCGGGAGCAACCTTTTGCGAGTTGGAACACGGGAACGCACTGCGAAGCGCGTCGGGAAGAATATTTGCAGTCAAGTAAGCTGCTGCGAAGGGAGATCTTTTCTCTTCTGTTTGAAAATACGCTACCGCCGTATTGAGCAGGTCGCCGAAAGTCATGTGCTCAGGCACGCAGGGGACGTCCGTTTTCAGATCCCCTCTCACAGCTTCGAGTTCCTTCGGTGACATAGATTCGAACGCGGCTTCCATTGCTTTCGAATCCCTGGGAGGGGGCGCGTGGACGTGCGCCACGACAACACCATGTGAGTTCCCCTCTTTCCAGCCTTCGTATAAGCCCTCCAGATACGCCAAACACATCGAGTGATCGGCGTTCGCGTCGGAGAGGACTTTCATCATGGGTTCGCCCCTCTTGATCGCTTCCACGGACTTCGCTGACAGCTTGGAGGGGAGAAGAGCGCAATAATCCAAGAATCCGCCGATGGTTTGGAGATCAGATGGCGTCGCCAACTGACCGCAACAAATGCCAGGCCACAGAACGAAAGCACATAGGCAGCCCGTGATGCCCCCAACTAGCCTTCGTGTGTTCACGCAAAACCTCTGTAGGCTATAGCCGATTTATCGGCCGAAGCCTACAGCCATAATCGGCACCGTGTCCAGCGACATCTGCGTCCGCTTTGGCAAGCGGATACGGCCGGGAGAAATGACGAAGGGATCGGGAGGCTGCACCGCACG
Source organism: Candidatus Acidiferrales bacterium (assembly GCA_046705825.1). Taxonomy (GTDB): domain Bacteria; phylum Acidobacteriota; class Terriglobia; order Acidiferrales; family UBA7541; genus Palsa-295. Next base: position 3,102 of record JBJKQB010000267.1, on the reverse strand, counting down.
ACAGAATTATCGCGAAAGACCGCCGCACGCTGCGTCCTTGCCCTGGCCGAAGGCTCGATGCTATTCTCGTCTCTCCGACACGGATGCGGGCGTAGTTCAATGGCAGAATAGAAGCTTCCCAAGCTTCGGACGTGGGTTGGATTCCCATCGCCCGCTCGGCCAGAGGCAAAAAGCCAGCTCGCGCGACGCGTCAAGCGAATCGAAGAGCCGGGCAGACTGGGGCCATTTTTGTCCACGCCTGACGTCATCAAGAAACTGAAGAAGGAGCTGGATAAGGGCATCGCATCGGAGGCCCGGGCCGTTTACCTGCTGACAGAGGTCAGGAAGCTCATCGAGCGTGACAAGGCCGGGGGTGCATACCCGAACCTCAAGTTCCATTGCGACTGGGTGCTACACGCGAAGCTCACAGGCCCAGGTGCGCAGAACATACTCCGCCAGTTCGACGCCGCCCACGCACTCCTGAGAGACCAGAAGCTGCACCTGCATGAGCTGCCCCAGATGCTCCGTAGCGAGATAAACCGTATCTCGAAGATGAAGTCTTTCCGCAGGGAACTCGAACAACTCCTAGCACATTACGGCCTCCCTCCCCTGAAGCGTGGCTGGACCCACTTCCTCCACCTGTACGCCAAAATCGTTGAGGACATCCCGCTGGAAGTGACAGGCAAGAACGCACAGCACATCTCGAAGGTTGTCATCCATTTCGAGAAAGCAATGAAGAAGCTAAACGGCGAAACGTTGTACAAAGTGACCTGGAGCATCCACGACAAGAACGACCAGCATGGCTCGATCGAAATCTACAATTCATTCAGCTAGCTAACTCTCATTTGAGCGTCTTCTTGGCGTCTTCGATGATCCTTACGCTCTTACTCAGCGCGACTTCACTTTTGAAGATGAGGAGCGATGGATAACGGTCGGCGCCATAGGCCCCGGTTCGATTCTATTGGTCGTGCATGCTTTCTATGAGCAACAAGATGAAGAAGTCATCCGTATCATTTCCGCTCGCGCTGCCGAGTCGCATGAAAGGAGAGCCTATGAGGAAGCTCACAAAGGAGCAGAATCGAGACATCCGCGCCATCGCCGCCAAAAGAGACGAGGACATTGATTTTTCCGACATGCCCCCGGTTCCCGATTGGAGCCGAGCCGAAGTCGGCAAGTTCTATCGCCCAAAGAAAAAACCAGTAACGATGCGCCTGGATTGCGATGTCATTGCCTGGCTCAAAGCTGATGGTCGCGGTTATCAGACCAAAGCGAATTGGCTGCTGCGAAGCGCCATGCTTCAATTCACAAAAAAAGCGAGCATCAGTCGGCGGAAAAGCGCCCCGCGGCGCGGTAAGGCCAGAAGGGGGAGCGGAAAAGCATGAGCAATGGAACTGTTGGGATCGAAGGCCCTCCCCAGGGCGACCGTGACACTGGCCCTCGCCATTTCGTCGAATGGTGCTGAACGCCTCCTTCCTCTCGAGTGGTCATTTGGACTTGACGCCATTTAGCTCCATTTGATCTTGAAGGGGGCGGCAACGCCGCCAAATCACAAGACTTGTGGATTGGGAACGCAGTTCGATTCCCATCGCCCGCTCCAGCACTCGAACCCGCCAGCGGCAGCGTGCGGTGGACTATAGTTCCGCGATTTCAGCGGGTGCAGTCGTGTTTTTTTCCACGGAGCGCGACGGCTCCGGCTGAGAAGATTCCGCACTGACCAAATACGAGTGGATCGATTTCGCTGCGCGGCGCCCCGCGCCCATGGCTAGAATCACGGTGGCGCTGCCGGTGACGATGTCGCCGCCCGCAAACACGCCTTTGCGCGAGGTCTGCTGCGTAGCGGGATCGGCTTCGATGTAGCCGCGGCTGTTCGTAGCCAGGCCCGGTGTCGTGCTTTGGATGATGGGGTTGGCGCTGGTGCCGATCGAGACGACCGCCACCGAAAGCGGCAGGACAAATTCCGAGCCCGCGATGGGAATCGGGCGGCGGCGGCCCGAAGCGTCCGGCTCGCCCAGCTCCATGCGCACGCAGCGCACCGCGCCGAGCCAGCCCTTGCCGTCGGGAAGGAATTCCAGCGGGTTCGTCAGCATCTGAAAATCGATGCCCTCTTGCCGCGCGTGCTTGACTTCCTCGGCGCGCGCGGGCATTTCCGTTTCGCTGCGGCGATAGAGCACGTAGGCCTTGCGCGCCCCCAGCCGCAGCGCCGAGCGGATCGCGTCCAGCGCGGTGTTCCCGCCCCCGATCACCGCCACGTCCTTGCCGTGCAGGTCGAGCATGGGCTGGTCGTATTCCGGGAATTGATAGGCGTGCATCAGGTTGATGCGCGTCAGGAATTCGTTGGCGGAATAGACGCCGTTCAAGTGCTCGCCGGGAATTCTCATGAAGACGGGAAGGCCGGCGCCGGTGGCGATGAAAACCGCGTCGTAGCCTTCCTCATCCATCAGCTCGTCGATGGTGACGGTCTTGCCCACGACCACATCCGTTTCGAATTCGACGCCCATTTCGCGCAGCGCGGCCAGCTGCTGGCGGATGATTTGTTTCGGCAAGCGAAATTCGGGAATGCCGTAGACAAGCACGCCGCCCAGTTCGTGCAGCGCTTCGAAAACGCGCACCTGATGCCCCTGGCGGATCAGGTCTCCCGCGGCCGTGAGTCCGGCGGGACCGCTGCCCACGATCGCCACCCGCTTGCCGGTGCCCGCGGCGCTGACGGTCGTGCGAATGCCGTTGCGCTGCTCGTAATCGGCGATGAAGCGCTCGAGATAGCCGATGCCCAAAGGCCCCACCTTTTTGGACAGCTTGCACGCGCCCTCGCAATGATCCTCCTGCGGGCAAACCCGGCCGGTGATGGCGGGCAGCACGTTATCTTCGCGAATCTTTGCCGCCGCGGCCGCGAAATCGCCCGCCACCATCAGCCCGATAAACTCGCGGACCTTCACGCCCACCGGGCAAGCGTCCATGCACGTGGGCTTCGCGCACTCGATACAGCGCAACGCTTCCTGGCGCGCCAGTTCCTCGGAAAAACCTTCGTTGACCTCGGTGAAATTCGCGATGCGGAGCTGCGGCTCCTGCTCGGGCATGTGCTGGCGCGGGATTTTCACCCGCTCTTTCAGCGACAGCGGATTCGGC
>JBJKQB010000266.1:0-4718 GCA_046705825.1 Candidatus Acidiferrales bacterium | reverse complement strand
CGCGCGCTTCGCGGCGGGCGCGTTCGCCGGTAATGGTGATGAAGGCGTTCAGCGCGGGATTGAGCTGGTCGATGCGTTCGAGCGCGGCGTCGACGAGTTCGACGGGGGAGAGTTGCTTGCGGCGCAGGAGGTTTGCAGCGGCGGTGATTGAAAGAAAGCAGATTTCTGATTGGCGAGGGATGACAGCGCGGCCCTGTTGACGCTTCATGAGCATTCAAAACCTCGGAACAGCAGATCCCTCACCCCCATTCCCGCAAAAGATGCAGGACTGGGTTCGTGATGACTGGAGACTTGCGTGCCGTGACAGAGACTTGCGCACCCTGGGCAGGGGCCGTGCGCATCAGAAAATCCTTTCGGGGCGGCGCAGATTGCCGACCGAGCCGACGTTGGCGATGCGGAAGGTCACCAGGTACTGATTTTCGTTTCGAATCCTGCCGAAGGAGAACTTGCGGTACTCGAAGCCGATGCCGCAGCACGAGCCGTTGTAGCTGGCTTCCGCAATCTGGTTCTGGAAACCCTGCTGGGTGAAGTCGTAGCTGGCGCCGAAAGTAAAATTCAAGCCGGGGCGCGTCAGATTGCCGTATCCGAACAGCGCGCGCACCTGATTGGAGCGCTGCTGAAAATTCAGGGGAGGAACGGGCGGATTGAGGGGCAGATTCAGCGTGGAAAAATGGGCCAGGGTGAGAAAGGCCTGCTTGTAGGGCTTCAGATCGAGCAAGGTGCCGAGAGCGGTCATGCGATTGCGCTGCGGATCGTAATTGAAGATGAATTGCGTGTCGTACTTTTTGCCGGGCTCGATGGTGAAGTCGCTGATGATGGGCGAGAAGCGCCGGGGCTGATCGGCAAAAGCGAAAGGAGTCAGCTCGTCGGTCGCTTCAAAGACGTTGCGCTCGCCGGGGACCAGGGCGCCGCCGAAGGTGGGATCGAAGAAATATTTCTGCACGATGCGCCAGGTGGCGAGTTCCTGGGTGCTGCCGTCGCCGGTCTTGCGGAACAGGCGCTGCGTGAAACCATATTGAATTTCGTTGGTGTCGGTGAGCGTCTCATCGGCGCCAAAGCGGATGAAGCGGCCGTAGTCGTTTACGCCGTTCACGTACTGGTAGACGATATCCGGTTCGATCGTATGCTTCCACTTGGTCTCGCTGCCCCAGACGCGTTCCAGGGTGGGAGGGCGGATGTCGAAGGAAAATTCCTCGGTGTTGCGGAAGAAACCTTCGTCGACGAAATGCTGATCCTGCTGCTGGCCGCCGTAATAGGTGGACCGAAAGGTGAAGCGCGGCGTGAGGTCGAGCCAGGGCCCGAAGTGGAAAGGCATGGTGATGCTGGGAGCGAACTCGGAGCGATCCACGAAATGGGCGCTGTCGAAGGGGGTGACCGTTTCGGAGCGATGCACCGCGCCGGTGAACGCCTCGAAGGAAACATAGGCGGGAAACTTGCGAAAGAACGGGCGGTCGAACATGCTGAAGCGCGCTTCCGGCGCGGTGCGCAGCGAGATGGACGTCTCCGGCGCGGCGCTGAGGAAGTTCTTGTAGCTGAGCGCGGCGAAATTGAGGCTGAAGCCGTCGAAGTTGTTGGTGAGGAAGGCGGTGTTGCGCACTTCCGAGTTGACCGCTTGCGTGTAGGTTTCGGCCCAGGCCAGGCGGAAGGTGAGTGAGCTGAGCTGGTCGAGGTCGGCCACGGCGCGCCAGTTGTGCGGCAGCAGAGCGGTGAACAGCAAGCGAGCCTCATGTCCGCCCTGCGGAATGGGCGGGCCGGAGGGCTGTTCGAGGCCGCGGTCAATCACACCAAAATAATCGGCTTCGAAATCCGCATTTTCCCAGGGGCGCATGCGGAACTGGGCGCGCTGGCTGAAGCCGCGCTTGCTGTAATAGGTGCTGCCCAGCGTGGCGTCCATCCAATCGAGGGGCGCCCAATAGACCGACTCGCCCAGGATCAAACCGGTGCGCGAGCTGTCGCCAAACTGCGGGACCAGGAAACCGGAATTGCGGCGGCGGCGGGCGGGCAGGGTGGCGTACGGCAGAAAGAGCACGGGAACGGAGAAGACGCGGAAGTTGCCGCGCTCGAGATAAACAGATTTGCGCAGCTCGACTTTGGCCAGCGGCGCGTAGAACTTCCAGGTGGGGTGATTCGGATTGCAGACGGTGAGCCAGGCGTTGCGGACGGTGTAGGTGTCCTCGTTCACGCGCTCGGCTTCCTGGGCCTGGAAATAGAGCGGATTGGGGCTGACGAGCAGGGTCGGCGTGGGGCGGCGCTGCAGGGCAAATGTGGCGCGCACGTTGTGAAAGGTGCCGCGCCCGGTGCGCAGATTGTATTCCGCGTCGGCGGCTTCGACGTGCTGGGTGTGATAGACGAGCTGCACATGGCCGCGCGCGGAGATCGCTCCGGTCTGCTGATTCCATTGGACGTGGTCGGCGCGCAGGCGCAGGTCCTGGTAGATGAGATCCACGTTCCCATCGGCGAAGTAGAGCTTGCCGATCTGGCCGCCTTGCTGGTCGGCCTGGAGCGTGACTTCGCCCTGCTGCTCGGGAAATTTGGAGACGGCGGAGGCGATAATTTGCGCCGGAAGCGGGCGCGGATGGATGAGCCAGATCAGGGAGGATGCGAGGACCGCAGCCGCGGGAGCGAATCGCCGAACCAAGCGCAGGAGTCTTGGTTTCGGCATCACGGATGGACTGAACGAGTCAATGGAGTCGCCCGCAACCGGAGAAGCGAGCGTAGCATGCGAGGTGGACGCCCGCAATGCGCGCGGCGGGCATGCGGGTTTATTTCTTCAGGGAGATTTCAGCTTGGGGATGTAGGTTGTGCGCGAGAGTGGTGTGGGGCCTGTTCCGAAAGGCAGTACGGGAGGCGACCGTGAGCAAACTCGCAAGGAATCGAGCAATCGGCAGATTGGCGATCGCCGCGTTCGCGGCGAGCCTGGTTTCGGGCTGCTACATGAATGCCGGATTGTATCCGGTCAACAGTTCTCTGACGCAAGCGCCGAGCCCCGCGCGATCGGTCCGGCTCAGCGGGGCGTTCACCTCGGGCAGCGCTTCGGTCACGCTGGCGGACGGTGAAGTCTGCAAAGGCCGTTGGAAGCAGAGCACCGCGACCTCGTTGAATCCCATGGCCTCGGTGTGGGACTCCGTGTATGGAAGCGGGTACTACGTGGCGCACGTGCTGGGCGAGAGGCTCTATGCGGAGGCCGTGCTGACGGGGAATCGCGGGACGGTCCTGACGATTCAGATGTACCGGACGCAACCGCGAGAGAGCGAGGAAATGACGCCGGTTCGCGGGGTGGCCAAAGACAACCACGGCACGATCTACAAGCTGGCGTCGTAGCGCGCCAGGACGGCCAAGTCCCGGGGGACGTCCGAGGATCGGAGCAGCCCTTGCGACAGGCGTTGGCTGATACGCGGCGTGAACCGTGAATCATCGTGTGGTTCGGCGCGCGGCGGCGTGCTACTATGCGGGTGTCCCACTGGGAACTCCGCGGCGCAAAACGGACCAGTGATTCGAATCTGCCCGAAGTGTGGCGCTCTGCTGCTTAGGCCCAACGCGAAGTGCTCGGTGTGCGAAGTTCCTTCCGACGAAAGCATCATCCCCATTCCAGAAGCGGTCGGCGTCGGCGCGCGGGAAAAGGAATCCGCGGACGAGCCGGAATGGCGCCGGGAAGTCTCGCGGCGATTGCGCGAGTACCGTTTGCGGCGGCATCCTGAGGAAAACAGCGGTTCCCGAGCGCGCGTGCCGCTCTATCAGGAGCTGCCGCTGGAAGCGCCGGAGACGGTGAAGCGCGTGCGGCCCAAGCCGGCGCAGCGGCGCCAGCCCGAACGCGTCGAAATCTGCATCCAGCCGGAGCTGGATTTTTCCTCGGGAGACCGCACGCACCCGCAAAGCCCGCTCGTGCCGGTGGCCAGCCTGGCCGAGCGCCGGGAGGCCGGAGCCCTTGATGCGGCGTTGCTGGCGCTGACCTGCCTGGGCTTCGCCGCGCTGTTTCGTTCGCTGGGCGGGCAGATCGTCCTGGCCAAAGTGGATGCCGTGATCTACTTGACCGTGGCGAGCCTGATCTACGGCCTTTACTTTTTCGTGTTCACCACGTTTGCCGGGGCCACGCCGGGAATGCAGCTGCGCGGGCAGACCATCGTGCGCATGGACGGCAGCCTGCCCGATACGCGCCAGTTGCTCTGGCGCAGCTTCGGCTACCTGCTGTCGGCAGCGGCACTGACCCTGGGGTTCTTTTGGGCCCTATGGGACGAGGACCGCTTCACCTGGCACGACCGCATCTCGCAAACGTACGTGACCTCGGCCTCACCGGTTATTATTCCCGAGCCTATCGAGCTGCAGCCCGGGGACCTGCACCCCCGCCGCGGAGTCTTGGCGCAGCGGTAACGCAGCGTCCGCCGCCTACGTCCATATAAGAGTGAGCCCCCGGTGAAGCGTGGAGCCGGGGTGCGGGCGGGCGAGTGATGAAACGCGGCTTCCTGAACCAGAAACTGGGCAAACGAAACAGCCGCCGCGCCGAATTGCAGCGCGCCAAAGCCGAACTGAGGAAAGTTCCGGGGCGGAAGAATTCGCGCCCGCGGTAGCGGGGTGACTCGGCTCGTTCGCCATGCTTGGTTCGATTGCGCCGCGGGGTGCTTCTGGCCCGTCGCGACGTGAATGATATAATTTCAGTTTGCGCATGCAGGTCCGCTTCGTGAAACGAACCACTCGAATCTTGAAACTTGCGTCGCCAGCAG
>JBJKQB010000265.1:0-6728 GCA_046705825.1 Candidatus Acidiferrales bacterium | reverse complement strand
TGCGCTGATAAATCGTAGCCTTAACGGAGCAGCACGGGAATCGCGCCGGACTCTCGGCGACAAGAAAGGCGCATTCCCATCGCAAGCCGCTATCCGCAAAGCGCGCCATGGACGATACCAGACCTCTGGCCGCTGCACGCCTGAGCGCTGGCAACCGGCTCTCCGGCACCTCGCGCCCTTTGATCGGCGCGTGGCTACTGCTGGTTGGCACGTACGCTGTCCTTTCGCTCACTCTTCATCACAGCCGTGAACTGACCGCTTTCGGCGACATCGGGCTGTGCCTGGCCGCGCTGTTCGCTACCGTAGGCCTTCTGCTGAACGTGCGCGTGCCCGGTTACCGTGCGCGAGCCTTCTGGATCCTGCTGGCCTCCGGCTGCGCGGCCTGGTTCGTCTCGCAGGTGGTCTGGACGTACTTCGAAATGGTGCTTCACCACGAAGTGCCGAACCCGTTCGTGGGCGACATCATCGTATTTCTGCACCCCGTCCCCATGATGGCCGCGCTGGCCCTGAAGCCTCACGATCGCCGCCACGACGTGAACGTGCGCGTCAGCTATATCGACCTGTCGTTGCTGGTGCTCTGGTGGCTTTACCTCTACGTTTTCGTGGTCATTCCCTGGCAATACATCGCGCCGAATGTTCTCGCGTATGGCCTGACGTACGATCGCCTCGCGGCATCGGAGAACATCCTTCTGGTGGCCGGGTTCGGTTTCCTGCTGTTTCAGGCGCGCGGCAAGTGGCGCGAAATTTACGCGCATCTGTTCAGCGCCTCGCTGATGTACGCGGCCGGTTCGTTCATCGTGAACCGGGCCATCGACGCGCGCATGTACTACACCGGCGGTCTCGCCGATCTGCCTCTGCTCGCGTCCTTTGTATGGTTTGGCACGGCTGGAATTGTCGCGTATCGCCTGAGGCATCGCGAGGAAGCAATGCCCGAGCAGGCGCCGGTGCAACCGCGCTGGCGCTCGCGTTTGGCCATGATCGCCGTTTTCTCCGTCCCGCTCATGTGCCTGTGGACCATCTGGCTCAGTCAGAGCGCCCGTTCGGTGCGCACGTTCCGCATGGAAGTTGGACAGATGATGCTCATCGTAGCCGCCTCGATGCTTTTCATCCGCCAGCGATTGCTCGATCGCGACCGCTTGCGCTTGTTGATCGCCTCGCAAGAGGCCCTCGAGGACCTCAAACGCTACCAGCAACAGATGGTGCAGAACGAAAAGCTCGTCTCCATCGGGCAGCTTGCGGCCGGCGCCGCGCACGAGATCAATAATCCTCTGACGGGCATTCTCGGATACGCCGATCTTCTGGCCGAGGATGAGCGCATGAGCGAGCGGCAGCGCGCCTCCGCCGAGAAGATCCGCGTCCTCGCGCGGCGCATCAAAGCGCTGGTCACCAGCTTGCTCAGCTTTGCGCGGCGCGTCCCCGCGGAGAAGGGCCGGCTCGACCTCAACCAAGTGATCGAAACGGCGTTGAACCTGAGCAACCTGAATCTGCGCGACAAGAGAATCGAAATCGAAACGCTGCCCGATCCCGATTTGCCCGCCGTGCGCGGCGATCCCAATCAGCTCCTGCAGGTCTGCTTCAATCTGATGAGCAACGCGGTCGACGCGCTGGAGGAAGTCGGCGGCGGCAAACTCTCGATCCGCACCGATCACGATATCCAGAACGTGATCGTCGAGTTCTCCGACAGCGGGCCGGGTATCTCCGCACCGCAGCAGGTGTTTGATCCCTTCTTCACCACCAAACCGGTGGGAAAAGGAACCGGTCTGGGACTCAGCATCTGCTACGGGAACGTGCAGGAGCACGGCGGAAGAATTTCTTGCCGCAATCGTCCGGAGGGCGGCCCAACATTCACCGTTGAGCTGCCCGTCGCGGTCAGCGATGTCTCAACGCGCCGGCACTCGCCGCGAGTCGATTCCGAAGTGGTTTGAGAATTGCGCCAAAAATCGAAAGCCGCGAATGGAGACGCGTAGAAGAGGTCACCGATGTGACCGGTACGTTCTGTAAGGCATGTGTCCGGGCTGGACCAGAAAAACTTGGTGGACGGCAGGGGATTCGAACCCCCGACCCCCGCGTTGCGAACGCGATGCTCTCCCAGCTGAGCTAGCCGCCCACTCGATTGGAAAACTACGGAAATCCCGCAGCCGGTCTGGCGCGCACGACCGCCGCGCTGTCGACTGCAGGAACATCGATTCTAGCAAACGCCGCCACGCCAGCCAATTGTGTTCACTATGCTGGGTGCGTCGGACGGTTACTCGCGTCCGCTCGCAATGTGGCGCGCTCGAGGGACGCTCCGTGATCCCAGCCGGTCATCCGTGCTTACGCGCCGGCGCCCAGGCGTTCCTTCGCGCGCGCGACGAGCGCCTCCGCATCGGCAACGCTGGGGAGCTTGCCTTGCGCGAAATCCTTTGTGCCGCCGCCCTTTCCGCCGAATGCGGCTAGCGACTCGCGCAGCAGCGCACCCGCATCCCCGTTCGCGCCCTTCGTTTGCGCGAAAACAGCGTGCCCCGACGCGCGCGACGCCAGCAGCACGACAACGCTTTCCTCCGCAGTCATCTTGGCCGCGAGCAGCGCGAGATACGCCGGTGTCGCTTCCTCCAAAACCGCGCTGACAATTCGAGCGCCCGAAGCGCCGCCCGGCTGGCTGTGCGCCAGCAGTTCCCGCGCTTCGAGCTCGGCCAGCCGCTCCTCCATGCGTTTCCGCGCGCCGTGCAGCTCTCGCCTTTCTTCCGCAATTTTTGTGACCGAGGCCGGCACGTCCGGCAATCCGCAGCTCAGCAGCGACGCCGCCTGCGTCAACGTGCCGAAATCGGCGCGCGCAGCCGCGAGAGAACGAAACCCGCACACAAATTCAATGCGCCAGGCGTCGCGCCGGCGTTCCAGCTTGCGCAGGAGCAGCATTCCGGCTTGGCCGGTGCGCGCCAGATGCGTTCCGCCGCACGGCTGGCGGTCAAACCCTTCGATTTCGATCGCTCTCAGAATTCCCTCGCGGTCCACTTTCTTTCGAATGCCTGCCTCGGCCAGCTCTTCCGCCGTGCCAAAGCGCACGGTAACCACGCGATCCTCGAAGATGACCTCGTTCGCCCGCCGCTCCGCTTCTTCCAAATGCCGCGGCACAATCGAGCGCGCATCCAGATCGATGGTCGACACTTCCTTGCCCAAATGAAAAGACACAGTAGGAAACTGAAACAGTTCGATAAACGCCGCGGAAAGGATGTGCTGGCCGGTGTGCTGCTGCATGTGATCGATGCGTTGCGCCCAATCGATCGTCCCGCGCACGGTTCCGGGGCTCACCGCCGCCGACGTGTAGTGCACCACCTTTTGGCCGTCTTCGGAGTCGGCAACTTCCACCACGGTTGCGCCACCGAGCTTGCCCGTATCGTGAGGCTGCCCGCCGGAGCTGGGATAAAACGCCGTGCGGTCCAACACCACCCGCCAGCACTTCCCTCCCCCATCCGGGTCCGGTTCGCACGAGACGACTTGCGCGTCGAATTCGCGCAGGAACGAGTCGCGATAATAGAGCCGCTCCGTCACCGCTTCGCCTCCACAGACGAACCGCGAGCATAACATAGGCGCAGGGCCATGTTTCTTCGACAGATCGCGATGGACGCCCCATGCAGCCGCTCTCGTCCCGCGTCTCGTGAGCCAGCCTGAAAAGAAAAAGGGGAAACAGAAGGAAACTACGCGGCGAAAAACGGCCGGTTCTGCAGGACCGCATCAACAGCCATCAGGAAGGTCGGCCCGTCCTCGGTCTTGGCGACGTACCCCGTCACGCCGATTCGTCGCGCCTCGTCCAGGAATGCGGGTGAGTGGTACATCGAATAGAGCAGGATGGGGGTTTTCGGGCAGTACTCCTTGATCAGTTTCGCGGCGCCGAAGCCGCTTAGATTGGGCATGGACACGTCGAGAATCACGACGTCCGGGTGCAGGTCCCTGGTTTTCTCAACTCCGGACAGCCCATCATCCGCTTCGCCGCAGACTCTCCATTCTTGCTGTGTCTCCAGGAGCGCACGTAGCCCGCGCCGAACCACTTCGTGATCGTCCACGAGCAAGATGCGCATACTAACTCAACATATTCAATTCAGGCGCCAGCTGTCTATACCGCAGATTCCGTATGCCGTTCGATTTTTAACTCTTGTGTTATCAAGTACATAATTAGCCCGGGCGAAACAAACTACTTTCAGGACCAGCCACTTAGTGCATCGGAGGGCTCTGCATCGGCTCGGAAGGACGTCGCATGAGGAAGGCCAGCGGAATCAGGCAGGCCACCACCAGGGCCAGAATGGACACCACATCCTTGTAGGCTAACGCCGCAGCCTGCTGCTGGAGGAGCATCTCCACACGGCCGTACGCTTGGCGCACAGCCTCCACCGGCCCCAGCCCGCGGCTCTGCAGCGTGGCTGCCAACCCTTGGACGGTTCCCCGGAACTGGGCGTTCCCGTTCTGCATGTGCGCCGACAAATAGCTCTGCCGGACTTGCGTCGTGCGCGTGATCATCGTGCTGATCAGCGCGATGCCGATGCTTCCGCCGATGTTGCGCACGAAATTGATCATGCTGGAGACCTGGTTGTTCTTCTCGATCGGGATGTCCACATACGACAGCGTGTTTGATGGTATGAAAATGAACGCGAGCCCCAGCGTCTGGTAGATGCGCAGCATCGCCGCGGTCATGAAGTCCATCCCCAGGACGAGGTGCGTCGACATATAGAACAGCGCGACCGCGGTGATGGTGAATCCGGCGCACATCACCCGCCGCGCGTCGAAGCGCGAAACCAGGGTGCCGGCGATGGGCATGGTCAGCATCATGATGAAGCCGCCGCCGGCCAGCGCTTCCCCGGCCAGCACGGCCGAATAGCCCATCAAAAGCTGCAAATATTGAGGAATCAGCACGGTTGTGCCGTACAACACCATGCCGAGCACGAACATGAAGAAAACTGCTGCCGCGAAGTTGCGCTTCTTCAGCAGCCGCAATTCCACGATGGGATGCGGGTGCCGCCACTCCCAGATGATCCACGCGGTCAGCACCACGACCGCAAGGATGGTCGCCGCGGTGATCCAATGCGACGCGAACCAGTCCTTTTCCTGGCCCTTGTCCAGCACCATCTGCAGCGTGCCGACGCCCAGCGACAGCAGCGCCAGACCCATGTAGTCAATCTTCGCGCCGCGCCGTTTCTCCTGCTCCACCTTGAGGAACGGAGGGTCTTCCACCAGCCGCTGCGTTAGCAGAAGCGAAATGAAGCTGATGGGCACGTTGATGTAAAAAATCCAGCGCCAGGTGTAGTTGTCCGTGATCCAGCCGCCGATGGTGGGGCCGATGGCCGGCGCCACAACGACGGCCATCCCGTAGACCGCAAATGCCATGCCGCGCTTGGCCGGCGGAAAAGTGTCCGCCAGAATGGCCTGCTCGCTGGGCTGCAGTCCCCCGCCGCCCGCACCTTGCAAGATGCGGAACAGGACCAGCGTGCCCAGAGTCGGCGCCAGGCCGCACAGGAAGCTGCTGGCCGCAAACAGTGCGACGCAGAACATGTAAAAGCGCTTGCGGCCGTAGCGCGTCGCCAGCCACGCGCTGAGCGGCAGCACGATCCCGTTCGAGACGAGGTAACTCGTGAGCACCCAGGGGGCTTCGTTTTCGCTGGCCCCGAAACTCCCCGCGATGTGCGGCAGCGCAATGTTGGCAATGGAAGTGTCCAGCACCTCCATGAAGGTCGCCAGCGTCACCGTCAGAGCGATCAGCCACGGATTTACGCGAGGACGCCACTCGGCCGCCCCGGCCAGCGTTGCGTTTGTGATCGCGTCGCTTGCCACCCCGTCCCTCTTGCGTTTCGCGTTCGGATGAATTACAAAATATACATGCGTGTATGTATGCAGTAAAGAATAGAGAACAGAATCCGCGGCCGCCGGCAGCCAGGCGCCGGCAGGGCTCCCGTCACGGGACGCAGGCGGCCCGCACCGCCGCCACGCGCCGCAGGCTGATCGCCGCCGCCTCCCGTATTTTTGCGCGCGACGGCTTCGAAGCGGCGCGCCTCGAGGACATTGCGGCGGCCGCCGGGTATACCCGCGGCGCCCTCTACGCCAATTTCAAGGACAAGGAGGACCTCTTTTTCGCCCTTCTCGAACAGTGGATCGGCGACCGCGTGTCGGAATTGGATAACCTGCTGCGCAAAGGGGCCCCGAATCCCGCAGCGAAGCTCCGCACGCTGCGGAATTATTACGCGCGGTGCGCCAGCGACCGGCGCCTCGTCCTCCTATCCCTCGAGTTCACGCTCTACGCCATCCGGCACCCCGCGGCGCACAGGCGTCTGCGCATGCGCAAGCGCCGCCTGCGCGCGCACGGCGTCCAATTGATCCGCGAGATCACGCAGCCACGGCTCCACGCGTCCGGCGGTTCGCGCCGCACTTCCCTTCCCGTTTCCATCCGGGCCGCAACGGCGGCTCTGGGCGCGCTTTCGAACGCGCTGCTGCTCGAGCACGTCGTCGACCCGAAGACCATGACGGATGCGGACGTGCGCCATCTGCTCGGAACCTTTTTCGACGCTCTTTTGTCGCCGATCGTGACGAGCTAGCGTCCCCCAAAGCGGCAGCGGTTATTTCACGGCTGAACAATTCCCAATGGTGAGCGCGAGGCGGAGAGCTACGGCGGGAGGAGCGGGCGAAAACACCGCGTGGCACTGCCCTTCCTCTCAAACAGTGGCGCCGAAAATGTGTAACGAAGCTGCGCGGATCCAGGCTACGGC
>JBJKQB010000264.1:0-3539 GCA_046705825.1 Candidatus Acidiferrales bacterium | reverse complement strand
TTTTGCGGCGTTGCGCAAGGACTTTGCGTCCACCTTGGCTCTTCATTCGTGAGCGGAAACCATGCTTCTTGTGTCTCGCGCGCACATGCGGCTGAAACGTGCGTTTCGGCAACGGATCGTCTCCTCTTTGATGTCCTCGGGGTTATGCCCGGCCTGCCTGCTGGCAGGCAGAGCTGCTTGCGGCGGCTCTTCGCGCCTCGCCCGGCTGCTTTGCGCAGGCAGGCTGGCCTGCTCTGCTGCGGCTTACTCCGCGCACACGTTACGTGCCGCGGCCCTGAGTGAAACCACTAGTGAATTCGACGCGGTGTATCGCGAGGGGCGCAGGCGGAGCAGCCGGGAGTTCGCGATTTTCGTGCGCGCCAATGGACTGCCGGTCAGCCGCTTCGGATGGAGCATCAAAAAGGCGCTGGGCACGGCGGTGCGGCGCAATCGAATCCGGCGGCGGCTGCGCGAAATCGTCAGACTGCACCGGAGAGAAATCGCCGGAGGATGGGACGTGGTGATCCATCCGCGGGCCTCGGTGGCAACCGCTGATTTCGCGGCGCTGACCGCCGAGTTGATGAAGTTGCTTCCTCGCGCGAAAGCGGCCCAGCAATCCAAGGAGTAGCGTTGCAGCAGCAAAGTTCACTTGAATCGCAGCTAAGCGGCGAGCCGATGGCGGTGGCCGGGAAGGCGCGCGAAGTTGCCGCGCCGGCGGCGCGTGACTTGAGCCATGCCGTCGGACGCGCGCGTTCGACCGGTTCCTGGATACTGTTATTTTTAGTTCGCGCGAACATTGCCTTTCTTTCGCCGTTTTTCGGAGGCGCGTGCAAGTTCTATCCTTCGTGCTCGAAATATGCGCGCGAGGCCATCGAGAGGCATGGAGCGCGGCGCGGGACGGCGCTGGCGCTGAAGCGGCTGCTGCGCTGCCGTCCTTTCACGCGCGGCGGCATCGACCTGGTTCCCGACGAACTGCCCTATGCGGCTCGCGCTTCCCGCGGCGCGCACGTGCATCTCGCGGCCAGCGGCCAGGGTAAGGCCCAGTGAACGAGATGTCCGAGCAGTCCCGCGTCGTAATTTTCATCCTGCTGGCGCTGGTGATATTCCTGGTGTGGACGAAGTACTTCTCACCGCCGCCTCCGCCAGCGAAGCCGCAGCATCCGAAGACGGCGCAAACCGCTCCCGGTCCTGAAAACGGTTCAGAGAAGCTGACCACTCCGCCGGCGAAACCCGTGGTGATTCCAGCGATCCAGGGCTCGGCGGAAAAAACGATCACCGTTACCAGCAGCGACTATCGCGTGGACCTATCGAACCGCGGTGCCGTGGCAAAAGTTTGGGAGCTGCAAAAATATTTGAACGAAGACAAGCCACCGCAGCCGCTGAATCTGGTTCATCCCGCGTCGGCGGCCGAGCTTGGCTGGCCGCTGTCGCTGGTGCTCGACAATACGCAGGACGAGCAAAAGGTGAACACCGCGCTGTACCAGGTCGAACCCGCTTCGGGTGAGTTGAAAGCTCCGGCGCAAGTCACATTCCGCTGGAGCGATGGCCATCTGGCGGTGGTTAAGACGCTGAAGTTCGAGGCGGACTACCAAGTATCGATGGATGTGTCGGTGACGAAGGATGGCGCGCCAGTTCCGGTGGCGGTCGCGTGGCGCGGGGGCTTCGGTGACGCGTCGGTGGACAGCTGGGCCGAGAAGGTCAACGTCTTCTACAACCAGACGGGAAGCGTCGAAACCAGGGCGTACAAGAAGCTGGGGGTATCGGGTAACCAGAGCCAGCCGCAGGAAACGGCCGGGCCGATGCAATTCGCGGGAGTGGAGGACCAGTTTTTCGCCGCAGCGTTCCTGCCGGACAAGCAGAATCTCTCACTATGGGACTGGACGCAGTATTACAACGTGACCACCGGCAGCAAGCCGGTGTCGATGCCGATCGCTTCGGTGGCCGCGGGAACTACGACGGCGGAGCCGCTGCACGAGCGGCTGTTCGTGGGGCCGAAAGATATATCGGTGCTGCGGAGCGTGCACCCCTCGCTTTCGGGGCTGATCAATTTCGGCTGGACCAGCGTGATCGCCAAGCCGCTGCTGTACGCGCTGCAGTGGATGCACAAGTACATCTCCAACTGGGGCTGGGCCATCGTGGTGCTGACGCTGGCGCTGAACCTGCCGCTATTCCCGCTGCGCCTGATGAGCCAGAAATCCATGCGCAAAATGCAGCAACTGGCGCCGGAAATGCGCGCGATTCAGGACCGCTACAAGAAATATTCGATGCGCGATCCGCGGCGCCGCAAGATGCAGGAAGAGATCATGGAGCTGTATCAGAAGAACGGCGTCAACCCGATCCCCATCGGGGCGTGCCTGCCGATGCTGATCCAGCTGCCGATCTGGTGGGCCTTGGATCGCGTGCTGTATGCTTCGATCGAGCTGCGTCATGAGCCGTGGATATTCTGGATCCGCGACCTTTCCGTAAAAGATCCGTATTATATTTTGCCGGTGGCCATGGGATTTGCCATGTGGCTTTCGACGAAAATGACGCCCCAGCCGACCGCGGGAATCGATCCGGCGCAGCAGAAGATGATGCAGTGGATGCCGATCTTCATGGCGGCGTTCTTCTTCAGCTTGCCGGCCGGGCTGAATTTGTACATTCTGACCAGCAGCCTGGTGGGCGCAGGACAGCAGGTGTATTTGAATCGCACGCGGCCTATGCCCGTGCCGAAAGGCCGCTTTAAGAAGAAGCAAACAGCATGAGCGAACCGCGAATGCGATCTGGAAGAAGGCCGTTCAAGAAAGAAATGCCGGTGGAATTGCCGCCGCTCGACCGCGAGCGAACAAGCGATGAACTGCGCCGCTTCGTGGATTTGGCGATCCGCGAAATGGGGCTCGAACTGCAATACGACGTTTCGACCGCAGCGCAACCGGGCGAGGCGGGAGGCGAGGCGGCGATTGTTGTGTCGTTCCGCGGGACGGACGAAGAATTGCTGCTGGAAAATCACGCCGAGCTGCTGCTGGCGCTGGAGCATATCGCGCACCGCTGGCTGCGGCTCGATCCGCGCCTGCACGATCAGGTGCGCTTCGACTGCGGCGATTACCGCACCACGCGGCTTGACGAGCTGAAGCTTTCGGCGCGCGTGGCGGCGCAGCGCGTGCGCGAAACCGGGCAAGCCTTCCGCTTCAATCCCATGTCCGCGCGCGAGCGGCGCATCATCCATCTGGAACTTACCGGCGCGCAGGGAGTACGCACCGTCAGCGAAGGCATGGGCGACCGCCGGCAGCTGGTGATTTATCCGGACACGCAAGGTAACCCGCGCGAGCGACGGAGGTAGGCCGAGGCGGTTTTCTAGTTCTCGCTGTCGCTGCTTTCCTTAAGAGCATTCTCAGCTTGGGAACGGATAAGCGCGCAGAGGCTCTTATCATCCCTTGGACAATGCAGGCGCGTATTTTTGGCGATCCGCTGCAAATCGTTATAGGAATCAGTCGCGTCGATATGATTCAGCACAAACCGCTTAAACGGCGGATCAGATAAAATAAGGCGCTTCATTGTCGCAACGTCTTTCCAATCATTCG
>JBJKQB010000263.1:0-2541 GCA_046705825.1 Candidatus Acidiferrales bacterium | reverse complement strand
GGGCGATATCACCCTCTTTGCTTAACAGTTGCGCCGCGCCGCCCGCCGAACGCACGACCTGTCCGCCTTTGCCAGGGTAAAGCTCCAAATTGTGGAGCATCGTGCCGGGCGGAATGTGCCGGATGGTCAAGGCGTTGCCCGGCAAAATGTCCGCGCCCTCGCCGTTTTGCACCGTCATGCCCACTTCGAGGCCCACCGGGTGCAGGATGTACCGCTTTTCGCCATCGGCGTAGTGCAGCAGGGCAATGCGCGCAGAACGGTTCGGGTCATATTCGATGGCCGCAACCTTGGCGGGGATTCCGGTCTTGTCCCGGCGGAAGTCGATCGAGCGGTAGCGCCGCGCGTGCCCGCCGCCGCGATGCCACATGGTGACTTCGCCCTGAGCGTTGCGTCCGCCAGTGCGCTTTTTCGGCTCGGTCAGCGATTTTTCCGGCGTTTCCTTGGTTACCTCGCTCTTATCGAGCATAGTGAGGAACCGCCGGGACGGTGTGTACGGCCGAAATGTTTTCAGTGCCATCTTTGCCTCTTACTTTTCGCCTGCCTGTCTGTTTGCTACCCGCGCTTCCTGGCTACAGATTCTCCGCGTACTCGATCATTTTCTCGCCGGGCGCCAGCTTCACGTAGGCCTTTTTCCAGTCGCTGCGGAAACCTTCGGCGCGGCCGCGGCGGCGCATCTTGCCGTGATAAATCGCGGTGCGCACGTGGTCGACTTTGACCTTGAAAATGCGCTGCACCGCTTCCTTGATTTCGGTCTTGGTCGCGTCCTTCGCAACCTGAAAAACCACCGTATGCTGCAATTCCTTCACGCCGAGACCTTTCTCGGTGATGATCGGGCGCCGAATGACTTGATAGAGCCTGGTGGCCATTGCTTAGTCCTTTTTCGCCTTGGGCTTCGCCGTCTTCTTGGCCGCCGGCTTCTTGGCTGCCTTCGCCGCGGGTTTAGCCGAGCGCTTCGCTGGCTTCGCCGCAGCTTTTGCAGCTTTCGCTTCGGCCGCGGATTCCGCGGACGCCGGCTCTGCCTGCGCCGAGGCGTTCTCGGATTTTGCTCCCGAAAGCGCGCCGCTCAATTTCGCGGCTGCTTCGCGCGAAAGCATGAGCCGGTCATGACGCAGCAGGTCGTACGCGCCGAGCCGCGCGGGATCAACCAGCGTGACGCCGTCGATATTGCGGCTGGCGCGCTCGAGGTTTACGTTCTCACCCGCGTTTACCAGCAAAATCGTTTTCGCCTCGCCGTCGAGCTTCATCAGCGCGGCATGGAACGCCTTGGTCTTGTGCGATTCAATCTGCCAGCCCTCTACAATCGTCAACTTTTGCTGCGCGAGCTTCGTCGTGAGCGCCGAGCGCAGCGCGCCCAGAACCATCTTCTTCGGCAGCGAGTAGGCGTAGCTGCGAGGCTCGGGACCATGGACCGTGCCGCCATGCCGCCACAGCGGCGAGCGAATCGAGCCGATGCGCGCGCGGCCCGTCCCTTTCTGGCGCCATAGCTTCTTGCCCGAACCGCTCACTTCGCTCTTGTCTTTGGTCTTATGCGTGCCAGCACGCAGACCCGCCAGGTGGTGTCGCACCGCCTCGTGCAGCAGGTGCGGGTTCACGTCAGCGGCGAACACATCGTCGGCCAGTTCGATCTGGCCAACCGTCTTGCCTTCCAGGTTTTTCACGTCCACAACAGGCATCGTCGTCTCTTCTTTTGATCTTTCAACGGCGGCTTACTTCGCCGTCTTCGCCTTGCGAATGTAAATGTAACTGCCGGCCGCGCCCGGAACCGCTCCGCGGACGAGCAGCAAGTTCTCTTCCGCATCCACCTTCACGACGCGCAAATTCTTGGATGTCTTGCGCTCCGCGCCCATGTGCCCGGGAAAGTGCTGCCCCGGCCAGACGCGTGAAGGAAACGAGCTCGCACCGATTCCGCCGGGCGCGCGGTGGAACATCGAGCCGTGCGTCGCGTCGCCGCCGCGGTAGTGCCAGCGCTTCACGCCGCCCTGAAAACCCTTGCCCTTGCTGACGCCGCTCACATCCACGTACTCACCGACTTTGAAGCCCTCAACCAGCACGCGGTCGCCGGGCTTGGTCTCGTCTTTTGAATCCTCAATGCGCACTTCGCCGAGATAGCGCATCGGCGCCACGCCGGCCTTTTTGAAGTGGCCGGTCATCGCCTTCGTCACCCGCTGCGGCTTGATGAATTCAACGAGGCCAAGCTGCACGGCGTCATAGCCATGCTTGTCCTTTGTGCGGCGCTCGACCACCACGCATGGCCCCGCCTGCAGCACGGTGCACGGAACCGCCGTGCCGTCTTCGGCGAAGACCTGCGTCATGCCCAGCTTGATTCCCAATATGCCGTTCACAGCCATTGCTACCTGCCCTCTGTCCTTCTGACTTCGCTTACCTCAGCAATTTGCACCAAATCAGATCCTTCGGTCGCGTCGCTCCCTCAGGATGAGCGCCCTCGCCGGGCGCTCACTTTGTCGTATGTTCGCGGCCGAAAGCCTTGATTTCCACGTCCACGCCCGGCGGAAGATCGAGCTTCATCAGCGCGTCCACCGT
>JBJKQB010000262.1:0-24197 GCA_046705825.1 Candidatus Acidiferrales bacterium | reverse complement strand
CGGATACGAGAAGCAGGTGACCAGCACATGCGCGCAGAACTACAAATTCGAGGGTAAAGAGCGCGACACGGAAACGAACAACGACGATTTCGGCGCCCGCTACTACTCGAATCATTTCGGGCGGTGGCTATCCCCCGACTGGTCTCCCATTCCCGCGCCCGTTCCGTACGCCAACCTGACCAATCCCCAAACCCTCAACCTCTACTCCATGGTCAGCGACAACCCGGAATCCTTCGCCGACCTCGACGGACACAGGTCGCCATGCGGTCTGGATAGTTGTCCCGCCGCTATCAAGGAGCCCGCGTGCGACAGTGCAAACGTGGACCCCCCGACTGGCATTTGCGCCCAGGAATCGGCCGACGAATACCTCCGCGAGAACATGACCGACGCTGGCACCGGCAATGGCGACCCCGCCAAAGACCAACAGAAAGCCGACGAGAAGGCGCAACAGCAGAGTACGACCGTCGTCTCTCCTTCGAAAGAAAAAGAGATCGTCTACGATCACGAGGCGCGATCCCAGGATGTGGATTACAAACTCTACTCGATGGATCCAAAGGGACAAGTTACGCCGGTGCAGGATCCAGGCGCTCACAGAGTGGAACTCCAAGAGAAACTCCTGAAGGGCAAGGTCTCGATTTGCGACAGCGGCAACTGCGTCATGTACGGGACGTTAGTTGATAGCATGGTTGTCACTTCGTCAGGCGGGGGCCATGCGGTCCTGAAGTCATTCCGGGTGGATAACAGGGCCGCCCGCATCTACGATCCAGCAACGAAAAAGGCGTACAAATTCCTCCGCGTTGATGCGTCCATGAAGAGGGGATTTGTGTTTACGTACGAAAACAGCCCGCAGTAGGACTCCTCGGGGCGAAAGGAAAGAAATATGGTCCTTAGGACTGGCCGATTGCTCATCTGGTTGGCTTTCGTAGGTGCCCTGGGTGTTTCCCTTGGCGGGCCGCTGGCGGCTCAGAGGGTCTGTTGCCAGGGCGACTGGTGGCTGGGATGGAGCCACGACGCACGCGAGAAGTATGTTTTGGGGTACATAACCGCCTACACCCAAGCATATGGGGCTGCGTGCCGGAAGATGGACCTCGAATGGCCAGGGCCGGTGAAGCAGGGTTACGAGAACGCGCCCCTGAACAAATGCCTAGCGGGGCAACCTGATTTTTCGAAGGGCACCGATTATTTCGTCAATGCGACTACGGATTTTTATACCCGGTATCCCCACGACCGGGATATTTATCCCTCCGAGGTGCTGGAGCAGTTGGGAAAGGGACTCAGCCTGCAGCAGATTGACAAGTACCCGTTCATGCGTCACAAACCGTAGGCGCAACAGCAGATCGGTACGAATCATCACTTCAAAACCGCGAATCAGGCGGCGACGGCCGCGTTGAAGGCAATATTCCCGACCGCCGAGAAGCAGCACGTTGAATACGGCGGGAGAATCTACAAGAACGCCAACGGCACCTATTCCTACACGACTCCTGTAACCCAGCACAAAGCAAGAACAGTAGACCTGGACGCCGGGGGACGCGAGGGCAGCCGCATCCCCGCCGGAACCGCGAACGCAGGAATGTACCACACGCACGAGATGACGCCAGGTGGCTTCGAAGAAGGCTTCAGCTATGCAGATGCGGCCGCTGCGGTTCGAGAGCACGTCCCAAGTTACATCGAGACACCCTCGGGCCTCATTCACGAAATCGATGGCACCCATGCAACTTCGTACCTCACCGCGCCACAGTACACGTGGCGCGTGAACGGTCCCATCCCGTAGGCCGAGGAGGAATTTCCATGGTCACCCGACTCATATTCGTCTCCGCACTGCTGGTATCCGTCGCGCTTGGAGCGCGCACAAGGCCGCAGTCTAAGGAAGACCCGGTAGTTGTGTTCACGCGGCGAGAGATCGCGCATGCGAAGACATATAGGCCGCCTGCCGGATACGTGCCTGACTCCAAGACGGCGGTCGCGATTGCCGTCGCTGTACTTACGCCCATCTACGGTAAGGCGAAGATAGAGTCCGAAAAGCCCTGGCACACAGGCTTAAAGGACGGTGTCTGGACAGTTGTAGGGACATTCAACGGAAAGGGAATGGGAGGAAGCGCCGTAATCCAAATCGACAAGAAAACCGGTGAGGTGTTATTCGTCACGCACACAATGTAGACATTCCCGCTCAATTAACCATGAGAGCTGCTCTGCCCATCCTCGTTGCACTTGTTGCGTCGTGGCCTTGCTGTGCCCAAGCGAAGAGCGGGAACCAGCGAGAGCCGCTGTTCCGCGCTCCCTTCGTGCTGAAGTTGCACATCGATAAGGAGCACTTCTACGAAGAGAGGTTCGCCAAGCTCCCCTACGTGGCCGGGGACGATGTGTACCTCATTGCGGGTGACAGCTTTGGGATCAATGTCACCGCCGCTCACGGTTACGCCTCGCGAATAAGCTACCAGCCCGGTCCCGCCAAGGCCGATGTGGAGTTCAGCTTCTCTCAGCAGCGCGGGGCTGGCGGCTACGTCATGATGCTGGTGATCCAAAACAAGCTCAAGCGGAAGTTGTACCTTGACGCCCTGATGACCGTTCCGGGAAAGAAGGGAATCTACAAGACCGACATACTTCCGATCCCGCCCGGCCTGACGGACTACGAATCCTGGCTCCATCCCATCGTCCAACTTGTGCTCAGGGACTTTCGATTCGCAGCGAAGGAACCCGAGGTGAAGGCCTCGGGCCAATAGCCCACCGAAGGGAGTTATGAAGTGTGGCATTGGCGGCGGTTAACGCGGAGCGCCGGAAGGACGGTGCCTGCGGCACCGGCTGACGCTACGACACGCCACCCCCGTGGAGGCCCTACAACGTGAAGCCAGTGGAAAATTCAGCCGTCGATACGGCTGCAAGGAAATCCGCAAGAAAAGTTCTAAAATCGTCCCCTTGGGCGCGCCACTTCGGCAAATTCGCCGCGCACCATATTTTGAGCATGATCTGGCTTACTTTGTGTGCGGGGTCCGCTAGCGAGCAGCTATAGCAATCCGATGATGCAGTCACTCATGATACACGAGATGGAGCACGTCGCGACCGCTGGTACGGTCGCCAACCAAACCGTTGACACGCAAGCCGCCGTCAATCAGATAGCATCCAAATGCAAAACACAACCATTCCCAGGCGGCCATTGAAGCGAGGTATCCATGAGGCAAATTGCGACGACTATCGCCTACGCACTCCTCGCCACGTTTATGCCCCTTGCGCTTACGCTACATGCGCAGAACGTGCATCCAGCGTCCCCGCCGGCAGCAACTGTCCTTCGCGTCCGCGTATCGACAGACCGAGGCACTTACGTGACCAACTCCGATATTCCAATCTCTGTGCAAATCACGAACGTCGGGTCTCGCGATATTCTGGTCGGACGCGACCTTCTCCGCAATACGTCTCCATCGCAACTGAGGTTTTATGTAACGGCTGGAGATGGTCACGCACTGTCTTATCAGCGCTCGGTCGTGGACGGACTTCCGGCTCACGCTCTAGATGATTTGCCGCGTGCGGTGCTTCGATGGTGCCTCGCACTTGACCCAGGCTACTCGTATGGTTTGACAATTCCTCTTCAGGAAGTTGTGGTTGCGTCGGACCTAACCCCCGGTGTGTATGGCGTTCACGTGGAATACCTGAGTTCGGGAATCGACGCAAATACCTATTTCAATCCGCTTCTAGGTCACCCGGACGAACTAGCCCGGCTCTTGACCGAGAGTTGGAAGGGGCGCATTTCTAGTAATAAGATCACCTTCAGAATCGTCCCTGAAAAATGAACAAACGCGCTGGATCGATACAGGCTGCCACGAAATCGCTGAGAAAAGTTCTAAAATCGTCCCCTTGGGCGCCCCACTTCTTATCGGTCCATCGGAACACTTCGCTCAAACATCGAAGGATTCATCGTGGAGTATTACAAGCTACAGCGATTGCAGCCTTGTGTAGAAGGCGTACAGCCTTTTTCATCGGGCATCCTTCCCTCCTCCTTTGGCCAAAGTGGCGATCCGCAGCAGGCCGTTATCGCGAGCACTGTCTGAATGGCTCAGCTCTCTTGCCATCTTGTTCGTATCTATATATTATCTAGATATGCTTCGGTTCGATTGGGACGAGCGCAAGAATAAGATCAATCGGGCCAAACACGGGGTTTGGTTTGAGGAAGCCGAGAGCGTCTTCGACGATCCACATGCGCGCGTCTTTTCTGATCCTGACCATTCGGAAGAAGAGGACCGGTTCATTCTCCTCGGAGTGAGTTTGGCTGGAAGAACACTGGTCATCGTCCACTGCTATAGGGAAGCCGATTCGTTGATTCGGATTATTTCTGCCCGGAAAGCAACGAGAAAGGAGGTTCGAGTTTATGAAGAGAGAATATGATTTTTCCAAGTTAAAGGAGGTAAAGAACCCGTATGCACGGAAGAAGAAGGCCGTGGGAATCAACTTGAGTCCCGAAGTTCTGGATTATTTTAAAGGACTGGCGGAGAAAACCGGACTACCTTACCAAAAGTTGATCGATCTCTATCTGCTGGACTGTGCGAAGAAACGGAAGAAACTCGCGATAAAGTGGGTAGCCTAGCGGGGTGCCTCCGAGGCCTACCACGAGAACGACGCTGAAAATCAGCCAAGCAGAACACGTGGAGAGCAATGTCTCGGGATGATTCTAAAGTCCCAACTGGCAGTGCTGCCTGTCTCTTGTGTGCGGTTTTCACGAAGCATGGCCACCCTGGAAGAAGCGGTTCAGCACGAAATCGCTGGTAATCTCCTCGCCGCTGAGGACCATGGCCAGCAACTCTCCTCCGAGCACTTCCGGTGCGATCACGATGTCCGGCTGAACGAGCTTGATGCGCTCCATATGTTTGCTGTCGCTGATGGCGACGACCGTCTTGGCTTTCCCCTGCAGTTCCTTTACCGCCAGCACGATGAAGGCGTTGTCGGAATCATCGGCGCGCATGGCCAGCACCGCTTGGGCTTGAGCGGCGCCCGCGCGCCGCAACGTCTCGAGGTTATTGGCGTCGCCAACGATCAAGTCCTCCGAATCGATTTCGCCGGACGTGGGAGGCTGGGGCATGATCAGCGCCACCTGCTGATTGCGTTTCTTGAATTCGCGATAGGTGTTGTAGGCGAGCGGCGTCGCCCCAATCACGATGAAATGGTTCGTGCGCTTCATCCGTTTCTCCTTCGGCTTGCTCAGTCGCGAAATCATGGGGCCGGCAATGGCGGTCACGGAGGTGGCGAACACTGCCAGCCCCAGGATCATCACCGAGACAGCGAAGAGTCTGGCATTCACGGTCTTGGGCGTGATGTCTCCGTACCCGACCGTGCTCATGGTCACCACCGAATAGTAAAAGCTCGTCGCCAGGTCGGTAATTGCAGGTGAGAACTGGTTGCCCAGATACAAGCTGCCGAACACAGCGTAAATCAGCAGCAGGAGCATGCTGGTCAATGCGAAAAGCGTGCCGGCAGCGAGGCTGGTACGGTTGAACCCGGGATATGCAAGCAGCAACGCGAGCAGCAGGAACCCGTCGTAGGAGATCAGCCCCGAGCCGGGCCCGTGACGGATAATCACCGTGCTCAGAACCATGGACGACGTCAGAACGACAGCGGCGACCCACGCGAAACGCGACCGGAACAGCAGACCCACGGACATTACGATCATAGCCACGCCGATCAAGACGTACGGCATGGTGGCCGGCTTGAAGTTGAAGATGTTGTGCGGAAAGTTCGACAGCAGCACGTGTCGCTGCAGCGCATAGACGACGCTCAGCAAAAGGTATCCCGCACCGGCCAGCGCCGCCGCGAGCGGGATATGAGGAAACCAATATCGCGCGCGCGCCAACTGCCCCGCGCGGCGTGCAGCCACGACGAAACGGGCCAAGCGCCCGGGCCGCCATCGCCAGTGTCCAACTCTTCTCTCATGCATGGGAAAGTGCCCCTGAATGCATCCAGCCCGTTACTATAGCAGGGCCGGAGACTGCGATGGCATCATCCCTTCTGCCCTGCGCGATGAAAGCGTCGACGAATAAACGCTTCGTGAGTCCTCCATTTTGTTTTCGAGAAGACTTAAAGCAAGGCAAGCACAGATCATTCCGGTGGCTTTTCTCGAACCCGCCTGAGCAAGGCCCAGCGACTAAAACGAAACGCGGGCGCCGAGCTGAGCCGCGAACGGTATTCCCACCGTGGTGCCTGGACCGAAAAAATCGCCGAGCGCGCCGGCCGGCACGCGCAGCTGATTGAGGCTGGCGATGGGCTGCGTCTCGGTGCAGGAGGCGTTCAGGCAGAACGCCGTCGCATTGTACAGGTTATTCACCGGCGCAGGCAGCGCGGAAATATCGACGACGTAATTTGCGCCCGGATTATTGCGGTTGAGCAGGTTAAAAAATTCGGCGAAGGGCGCGATCGTCAATCGCTCGCCGAATTTGAAGGGACGGCTGACGCGCAGGTCGATTTGCTGGTAGGGAGTGCCGCGCAATTCGTCCATGGTGGTTTGCACACCGTCGATCACGGCGCGATCGGTGGTCGGATCGCCTGTTCCGTTGACATCGACGGGGGTAGTGAGTGTAAACGGGCGGGCGCTTTCGAACTGCGCCAGCGTGCTCAGCTCGATCCCGAACGGAGCTTGTACGACTCCCGCAATCACTAGCCGGTGCCTCACGTCCTCGCCCGAGGGGCCGTAATCGCCGGGCCCGAAGGCATCCAGAGGATTGCACACGCCGTTCACGTAATCGAAGAGCTCACCCAGCACGCAGCCCCATGTGTCGGCCCTCGACAGCGTGTAATTCACGATCAGGTTCAGGCGCTTGGAGACGTTGCCCTGCAGGTGCACGAGCAGGCCGTCATAGCGCGAGCGGTTGTCGGCGCGGTACACGGTGATATCCGGGACGACAGCTTGCTGATCGACCTGGTAATTCGGATCCGAAGCCGGAATCAGGGGCGTGAACAGCGAGTATCCAGCGATGTAGTTGTAGGCGCGATAGGCGTGCACGCCTTGCTCGTGCGTCCAGTGCGCGCTCAACGTCCAATTCGGGCTGAAGGCGTGCTCGATACCGGCCGTGGCGTGCAGCGCGTACGGCGTATTGTAGTTTGGAGCAATGATCGCGCCCGAGCCGCCGGACGCGTCGCCCGGGAGGCAGCCGGGATCGTCCAGGTTTATGCAAGGGCCAGCAGGCGCATTCACTGCCTGCAGAGCGTTGACCCACCCGTTTTGCGCCAGATCGTCGTAGAAAAGGCCAACCCCGGCGCGAATCACCGTATTGGACGAAGAGCCTAGGGCAAAAGCGAGTCCAAGCCGGGGAGCGACGGCGGCGTGGTAATCGCTCGCCGCTCCGTGGATCAAAGGAATCTGCAAAGCCTTCAGCGTGAGATACGCGGGATTCTCGAGTTGCGTGCGGCCGGAAGCCGTGAGCAAGCCGAACGTCGTGTCGTAGCGCAGGCCGTAATTCACCGTAAGGCGCGGAGTGGCACGCCAGGAATCCTCCGCGAACACTCCAAGCCGTTGCACGTTCTGCGCAAAGGAGCCATTGCCGGCAGGCGTGAAGCTGCACGTGATTCCGGAACTCGGGGATGGAGGCGTCATGCATTCCGGGCTGAAATAGAATTGCGAAGGATTCGCCGCATAGAAACTCGGATCGTTCGGATAAGAGACGAGTGTTTCTGCCGTGCCGGAGAGTGCGCCGCTCAGCA
Source organism: Candidatus Acidiferrales bacterium (assembly GCA_046705825.1). Classification (GTDB taxonomy): domain Bacteria; phylum Acidobacteriota; class Terriglobia; order Acidiferrales; family UBA7541; genus Palsa-295. The sequence goes on along the minus strand of JBJKQB010000262.1, from coordinate 16,520 downwards.
CCGGCTCGTGAATGAGGCTCGCGCCAAAGCGGGGAGCGTGCGAGCCCGAAACGTGGGTCACGACGTACCGAAGCTGATATTTCTCCTGGTTGCGCAGGACCGGAAAGGCTGTTATGGGCGTGGCGAACTGGTTGTCGCCAAACGTCTCGAAACCGGAAATGGTGCTGAATGTCGAGCTGAATGGAAATGCCAACGCGTACCCGAAATCCGAATTGCGGCTTTCCGTGTGATGCAATCCGCTGGCGCCCAAGGCGAGCGAAGCTTCCCAGGTAGGGCTGAAGGTGAACTGGTTTCCCAGCGCGAAGTTCAGATATTTGTAATAAGCGCTCGCCCCGGTCGATGGCAGCGTGCCCTGCTGCACCAGGTCGTTCTTCGTCGTGTACCGATCGACCGAGCCGCGCAGGAACCATTCCGAGCGGGTCGACTGCGACCAATCCAGCCGCAGGGAGCCCAGAATGTCGCGGAACGGAACGGGAACGATCTGCGGCGCCGCGATCGAGCTGACGCCGGGAAGAAAGCCGTCCGCAGCCAGCGAGCCGAGCGCGTTGAATTCGGCCAGATTGGAAGGGCTGTACGAGATGCTGGCGTTCTCGCGGATGTACTCGAGTGAAGAGAAGAACCAAAGCTTGTCTTTGTGGATAGGCCCGCCCAACGTGCCCGCGTAGTTCTGACGGCTGAACGGCTGCTTGGGATTGGGCGCGGGATTGTCGATGGGGAAGCGCGCGTTGAGCGCCGAGGCTCGCGCGTAGACGGCTGCGCCGCCATGAAACTCGTTGGCGCCACGCTTGGTCGTGATGACGACGGAACCACCGGTCGTGTCGCCGGTGCCGGCGCTTTCCATCGATGTGCTGACCGCGAACTCCTGAATCGCATCGGGCGAGAAATTCTGCAGGAAACCGCCAATGTAATCGTCGGAATTATCGATGCCATCGACTGTCAGCTTATCGTTCAGCCCGGAACTTCCGCCGAACGAAACCGCGGTGATCCGCGCTTTGGTGGGGTCGGAGGGCTCGACGGGTTCCGTCCCGGGAACCAAATAGGCGATGTTAGCGAAGCTGCGGTTAGCCAGTGGGATGTTGCGCAGGTCCTGCGACGTGATCACACCCTGATTCACGGTGTTGGTGATATCCATCGGCTGAGTAGTGATCGACGACGCCTGGCCATGCACGCGAACGCTCTGCTGCACGCCGGCCGGCTGAAGAGTGACGCTGATCTGGCGGACCGAGCTGACTTGCACGGTCACATCCGAACTGGCGATGGAGAAGCCGGCGGCGCTGACCGTAACGACGTAAACTCCCGGGAGCAGGCCGCCCGCGCGGAACGCACCGTCCTTGTCGGTGGTCGCGTCGCGTTCGAAGGAGGATTCGGACGAGTGAATTGTGATCTTCGCGAACGGAATCCGCCCTCCGCTGGGGTCGCGCACGATACCCGCGACACTGCCGCGGGAATTCTGCGCGGACGCGAGCGCGGCGCACAACAATACAGAAATGAGCACGAAACCGGCGTGCCGGCCGTTCACCATCCCCCCGCGCGGATCAAGGAATAAACCCACCCTTCCGGGGCGAAGATACTGAAGGACGCGACCTACTACCACAGATCGTAATTGAGGGAACGCCGGAAACCGGCCGTGGCGAGCGGAGACCAGCGGGCCGCAACCGGGCTGCTTTTGAATTGCGCTGCGCCGACTGTGTGCGATAGAGTCGCGGTTTTGCTGCGTTCGAATCCCGTTCATGCGAGGCAATGTTCGATGACTCATCGCACCGCTGTTCTCATTTGCTCTTTGTCCGTGTTGCTGTTCGTGGCGCCGCTTTCCGCGCAAAACACAATCTCCCGGAGCGCAGGTCCGTTGCAAAACGATCTGGCCGAGCTTGTGGCCACGCCCGCCGTCTCAGGGTACGAAGGTCAGTTGGGGAACCAAATCCGCTTGAAACTCACCCGCTGGCATCCCCGGATCGACAACCTGGGCGACGTGATCGTCACGATGGGGAACGGCGCGCCGCATCGGTTGATCGTCGCGCCGATGGATGAGCCGGGATTGGTCGTGAGCGACGTTACAAGCGATGGTTATCTTCGCGTGCAGCGCCTGCCGCAGTTTGGGTTGCCGCCCATCTACAACGAGTTGTACGCAGCGCAGCCGGTGAAGGTTGAAACGCGAAGCGGCAAGTGGATCAACGGCGTGGTCGCGGGGCTGTCGGTTCATCTCTTTCCAGGCCGGATGAAAGTGCCCAATCCCGAAGATCTTGACGACGTCTACATCGATATTGGCGCGGATTCGGCAGCGGAGGTGCACGCGGCAGGCGTTGACAACCTGAGCCCGATCGCCCTGGACCGCAGCTTGTTCGATTTGGGCGGAGAAGAGTACGCGGGCGTGTCGGTGGGCGACCGCTTCGGTGCTGCGGCCTTGCTCGATTTGCTGGGCCGGCTCGATCCCTCCAAATTGAAAGGGACGCTGACGGTCGCGTTCGTGGTGCAGCAGTGGGCGGGCGCGCGCGGACTGCAGCGCATTTTGACCACGGGCAAGTACGACGAAATGGTCTACGTGGGGCGCATGTTGCAGGGCGCCCCGGTTCCAGGAGTCACGAATATGCGGCGCGCGCCGCGGCAAGAGCCCGGCAGCGGAGTGCTGGTCGGCCTCGAGCAGACGAATGGGCAACTCGAGGGGCTGGGAGCGGACCTCGAACAACTGGCCAAGGCAAACGGCATTTCGCTGACGGCCGATTACTCCGCCAGTATTCTTCCGCGCAGCTATCTTCCCCCGCCGGTGTTCCCGGCAAAATGGGCGCACATCGGCATCGCTACAGAGTGGCCAAACACGCCGGCCGAGACGATCAGCTCAGGCGATCTGCACGCGCTAACGAAGCTGCTCGACGCCTATGCGGGCGCGAGCCGGCCTGGCGAATCCGGAAGCGCGGCCAGCCGCACCGTCAAAGATCCGACAGCATTGCGCGTTGGCAAGCGGCTGACCGATGCGGAGATTCTGGCCGCGCTCACGCCCGTATACGGCGTCAGCGAGCACGAGCATTTCGTGCGCGAAGAAGTCAGAAAGCTGCTGCCGCCCTGGGCCAAGCCGGAAAAGGACGATGCGGGCAATCTGATCCTGCGCGTCGGGACGGCGCCTGCCGGCGCGAAGACGCCGGGAATCGTGATCGTCGCGCACATGGATGAAATCGGGTACCAGGTAAAGTCAATCACCAGCGACGGGCGGCTAGAAGTCGCGACGGTTGGCGGAGGAATGCCATATTTCTTCGTGGGCCATCCGGCGCTGGTGCACTCGGCCAACGGGGACCACGAAGCAGTGATGGAGTTGCCCAGCGGATGGGACCAGCCCAAATTCGAGTGGCCGCGCGGGCGCGACGTGCTGTACCGCGTCGATGTTGGAGCACGCACGCCCGAGGACGTGGCCAAGCTCGGAATCCAAGTAGGCGACACGATCACCATTCCCAAGGCTTACCATCCGCTGCTCGGCGCGCGTGCGAGCGGGCGCAGCTTTGACGACCGCGTGGGCGATACGTCGCTGATTTCGGCGGCCTGGGCGCTGGGAGGTCCCCTGAAGGATCGCAATGTCACGTTCGTCTTTTCGACCGGCGAGGAGATCGGCCTGGACGGCGCGGCGGCGCTGGCCAAGCGGCTGGCGGGTGAAGGGCACGTGCCGGAGTACGTGTTTGCAGTAGACACGTTTGTCAGCTCGGATTCGCCGCTTGAATCAAAGCGGTTCGGCGACGCAGTGCTAGGGAAGGGATTCGTGATCCGAGCCGTGGACAATTCCAACATCATCCGGCCAGATCTGGTCGAGCGCGTGATCAAACTGGCGCGCGAGAATCAGATCCCCGTGCAGGACGGGGTTACCGGCGGCGGTAATGATGGATCGGCTTTCGTGCGCTATGGATCGCTGGACGTCGCACTGGGCTGGCCGCTGCGCTATTCGCACTCACCGGGCGAAGTGGCCGATACGCGCGACGTTGAGGCGTTGGCGAGGATCGTGGGCGCAATCGCGCGCTCGTGGTGAGAAGGCGACTCTGTCTGTCGAGGTTTCGGGAGGCAAATGTGAATTCGTTTAGGCGCTTCACGTTTCTTGCATGTTTTATTCTCGCTGCGATTTTCCTTCCGGCCTTCGCGACGGCGCAAGAGTCGCTGCCCGATCTCGCTCAAGCGCTGCACTGGCGCAATATCGGGCCATATCGCGGCGGGCGCACGCGTGCCGTGGCGGGCGTGCCGAGCGAGCCGAGCGTGTTTTACGTCGGCGCCGTCGATGGCGGCGTGTGGAAAACAGACGACTTTGGCCGCACCTGGCGTCCGATTTTCGATCATGAGCCTACCGGCTCCATTGGCGCGCTGTTCGTCGCGCCTTCCGATCCGAACATTGTTTACGCGTCCAGCGGCGAGGGTTTGCACCGTCCCGATCTGTCCGTCGGGAACGGGATTTACAAGTCCACCGACGCGGGGAAAACGTGGACTCATCTCGGCCTGCGCGACGGCCAGCAGATTCCAGAGCTGGCAGTCGATCCGCACGATCCGAATCGCGTTTTTGCGGCCGTGGCGGGCCATCCGTACGGGCCCAACGAGGAGCGCGGCATCTTCCGTTCGACGGATGGCGGGCAGACCTGGCAGAAAGTTCTTTATAAAGACGAATACACGGGCGGCGACGACGTCCTGGTCGACCCCAGCAATCCGCAGATTGTCTACGCCACCCTGTGGCAGGCGGAGGAAGGGCCCTGGGAGAACGGCGCATGGGAGGGTCCGAACGGCGGGATTTTCAAATCCACCGACGGCGGATCGACCTGGACCAAATTGACGAATGGCTTGCCAGCCGATGCCAATCAAGCGCATGTCGCGCTCTCGCTGAGCAATCCGCAAATCCTGTTCGCTTCGATTGCGTTTGGGCATGCCGTGAAACTCTACAAATCGGAAGATGGCGGCGCGAGCTGGACGGTGGCGACCAGCGATCCGCGCCCGGCGGAGCGCATCGGCGGCGGCGATTTGCCCGAGCCTGCCATCGATCCCAAGAATCCGGATGTGATTTACATGACCAGCATCGTCACCTGGAAATCGACGGACGGCGGGAAGACGTGGATCGGCCTGCGCGGCGCGCCCGGCGGCGACGATTATCAGAACATCTGGATCAATCCAGACAATCCGAAGATCATTTTGCTGGCGAGCGATCAGGGAGCGATCGTCACGGTCAACGGAGGCAAGAGCTGGAGTTCCTGGTACAACCAGTCGACCGCGCAGATGTATCACGTGAACGCGGACTACGCTTTTCCGTACCGGCTGTGCAGCGGGCAGCAGGAAAGCGGCTCGGCCTGCGTTTCCAGCCGCGGAAATGATGGCGAGATCACCATTCGCGACTGGCATCCCGTAGCGGCGGAGGAGTATGGCTATGCCGTGCCCGATCCGCTCGATCCCGACATTATTTTCGGAGGAAAGCTTACCCGCTACAATCGTCGCACCGCACAGGCGCAGAACGTCATGCCGCAGCCGTTCCGCTCGAAGGATTTTCGCGTGCTGCGCACAGAGCCGATTGTCTTCTCGCCCGAGAATCCGCACGTCCTGTACTTCGCCAGCAACACGCTGTGGAAGACGATGGATGGCGGCATGCACTGGCAGCAGATCAGTCCCGACCTGACGCGCAAGACTTACACCGTGCCCCCCAGCGTTGGGGAATATCGCAGCGAGCCTTCGGCGCGGTCCACCCAAAGGGGCGTGATCTACGCCGTGGCGCCTTCACCCCTGGATGCTAACCTCATCTGGGCGGGAACCGATGATGGGCAGATTCAAGTTACGCACGATGGCGGCAAGACGTGGGAGAACGTCACACCACCCACGCTCGAGCCATTCCAGAAAGTGTCGATTATCGATGCCGGCCATTTCGATCCGCAAACGGCGTACGCCGCGATCAATACATTGCGGCTCGACGATCTGCATCCGCAGATTCTGCGCACACACGACGGCGGAAAGACGTGGACCGACATCGTGAACGGCATTCCGTCGGACGAGGACGTGAACGTGGTGCGCGAGGATCCGGAACGCAAAGGGCTGCTGTTCGCCGGAACGGAAGACGCCGTGTATTTCTCTCTCGATGATGGCGGCCACTGGCATTCGCTGCGGCTGAACATGCCCGCCACGTCCATTCGCGATCTTATTATCAAGAATGACGATCTCTGCGTGGCCACTCACGGCCGCGGCTTCTGGATTCTAGATGACATCACGCCGCTGCGCCAGCTGAGCGGGCAAGTCACATCGAGCCCCGCGTTTCTGTTCAAGCCGGAGCTGACCTACCGCGTCCGCTGGGACACGAACACCGATACGCCGCTGCCGCCCGATTTTCCCGCCGGGCAGAATCCGCCCGACGGCGCGATCGTTGACTACTACATCGGATCGGCGGCGTCCTCGCCAGTGACGCTTGAGATTCGCGACAGTGCGGGCAAAGTCGTGCGGCGCTACTCGAGCGAAGACAAGCCGCAACCCATCAGCCCTGATCTTTCGATTCCGACGTACTGGGTGCGCTCGCCGCAGTGGCTATCGAACACCGCGGGCACGCACCGTTTCGTCTGGGACATGCACTACACGCCGGTCCCGGAAATCGCGCCCTTCTATCCCATCGCGGCCGTTCCGCACAACACCGCGCCCGCGCCCACTTCGCCCTGGGCCATGCCGGGCCAATACACGGTGGTCCTGACAGCCGGCGGGAAAACCTATACGCAGCCGCTTAGGATCGAGATGGACCCGCGCGTGAAAACGCCCCTCGCGGGATTGCGCGAGCAATTCACCGAGTCGATGCAGCTCTATGAGCCGCTCCTGCAGATCTCACCTGCATTCGATCAGGCGGCGGAGTTGCGGAAGCAGCTGGCCGGGCTGAAGAGGCAGGCTCAAGGCGATACGCTGGCCGCCGTAAACGCATTCGAAGAGAAGCTCGATCGCATAGCGGGTTCGCCGCAGGGCTTCTTCTTCGGAGGCGGCAGAGCGGGGGCTCCGACGCTAGCGAGCACGCGCATGCGTCTGCTGATCCTGATGAATGTTTTTCAGGAGGCCGATGTCGCGCCCACGAGCCAGGCAACTACCGCCGCTGCCGGGCTGGTGAAAGAAGTGGCGCCGGTGTTGCAGCAATGGGATGAACTGAAGTCGCGTGACGTTCCCGCGCTCAATGCCAAACTTCGCGCCGCCGCTTTGCCGGAACTGAAGCTGGAATCGAATCCGCCGAGCCAGGGATTTGAGGAGTAGGGCAGCGCACCGTCGCTATCGGCCTGGTGGCTCCTGAACGGCCGGCGTGCTTAGGATCAGCGCGCGAGTGTTCGCTTCTCGAGTTTCTGCAGCGGATGCGCTTCCGTATTGAAAACGACGCGCGACAGATTGACCATGTTGTGCGGCGCGTAAATCAGGTACAGGTATTTCAGCGTTTCGGCCAGAAAGAAGCTCTCCATGTCGTCGGCCTTCTGTTTGGTGCGGACGTCCTTTAGCGCAGCGTAGGCCACCGGCGTGCGGCAATATTTCACCAGGTCGTCGAAGAACGTGTTTCCCATCTGCAGATAGCGCGGGTCGTTCGTGAAGTAGTGGAGATAGAACGCCGATTCGATGATCTCCGGCCGCAGCGGGTAGCCGCCGTTAACGACTTTCATCGTCGAGTAGTTGAGCACCTCCGGCTCGATTCCATGCAGGTTCCACATTTTGAACGCGGAATTTTCCAGGCGCCTCGCGCGCGGGATGTCTCCCGACAACGCGAGCTCTCCCGGGAAATACGCATCGAGCGCGCCAAAATAGGTTCCTGTACGTTGGCCCGTGTTCATGTTGACGTGGCCGTACCACAGTCCGGTTGGCGCCTCGTCGGCCACATATTTATTGAGGGCCGCGATGCTGGTGTCCCACATCCGCTTGCAATCCTTGTCTCCGAACAGCAGCCAGCTTTTCAGCAGGTATTCGTAATAGGAATCGATTCCGCCGCTGACGCTGCTATCCGTGTCCGTCCATTCCCCGGTCTCGACGTTGATGCCATCGCCCACGAGTCCGATCTTCGAGCGGCGATTGTACAGCTCAATGACGGCGCGCTTGGCCTTGTCGTAATACACAGGCTTGCCGGTTAGTTTGCTCAGCGTGCCGAATTCCAGAAGCAGCGTGCCGACCTCCGCGGGATTCGTCTCCGCGCCGCGCACTTTGCCAGTCTTCAGATTGACGTAGGCGTAGGGCATGCCGGTCGGCGAATTGAAGGCGGGCAGAAGGCGATTGCCCAGATCTTCCGCCATAGCGAGCAGGCGCTTGTCTCCCGTCAGTTGATAACTGCTCAGCAAGCCACCGAGCATGCGAATGGTGATTTCGAAATTCTTGACGTAAATGTCTTTGTCGAAGGAAAGATGGGTATCGATCAGCTGGCGGTCTTCGCCGGCCTGCTTTTTCAATCCCATTAAGATCATGGTGTCGAGCGCATCGACGGGCGTCATGTAGAGCGATGTGCCATACCAGTCGTAATACGTCTTGCTCAGCGGGCGCAGCTCGTCGTGGCCCCAGGCGTATTGCTTGTAGCCGGTCCATGCGTGGAGGAATTCCTGGCGGACTCGCGCAGCCATGGCCGCTTGGTCGGTTTTGCTGCCTTGCTCGCGTGGGGGCGCCGCCGGCAGGATCGCTGCCGCCGCAACAGCCAGCAGGATCGCCGCAAGGAGTACGCCAGGAATCAGTCTCGCAACACTCTTGTTTTCGACTCGCTGTACTGTGTCCACGGTCCACCTTTCTTGCGTGCGCACGAGTATATAGCTGCGCTCGCGGTCGCCGCAAAAGAGCAAGGCGGGTTTTTGCATGCGCTGCGACGTGGGACATGCCGGATAACCGCCCCCGCTTGCAATCGAGTCCTCAGCCTCAGACAATGGACAAACGGTGAACGAATGATAGCTGATCCGGTTTACATCGTAAGCGCTGTTCGCACTCCGATCGGCAAATTCGGCGGGACGCTGGCGGATTTCACAGCTCCCGATTTGGGCGTGATCGCGGTTCGAGCCGCGCTGGCTCGCGCGTTCGAGGAGCCGTTGCCGCCCGCGCGAATGCCGGGCGAGCCTGCCCCCGCGAAGACATCGACTCCATGGCGCGTGGATGAGTTGAGTTTCGGAAACGCGCGATGCGCCGGCACCGGGCCCAATCCGGCGCGCCAGATCGCCTGGCGTGCGGGGCTGGGCGACGATGTTCCCGCGTTCACTGCGAATATGGCCTGCGCGTCGGGTTTGCGATCGGTGATTCTCGGCTGGCAGCAGATCCGGCTGGGTGAGGCAGGCATCATCGTCGCCGGCGGGACGGAATCGATGAGCCGCGTGCCCTACCTGCTCGAAGGCCGCTGGGGATTCAAGCTGGGGAATCAGCCGCTGGTCGACGCGATGTACCGCGACGGCTTCCTGTGCCCCATATCCAAGTTGATTATGGGCGAAACCGCGGAAGTTCTGGCGGAGCAGTACAAGATTTCGCGGGACGAACAGGATGCCTTCGCGCTGGAGAGCCAGCGGCGCGCCGCGCGAGCTTCCGCCGAGTGCCACTTCAAGTCCGAAACTGTTCCGGTGGAGAAGACCGACAAGAAGGGCAACGTCATGCGGCTGGAAAAGGACGAGCACGTGCGTCCCGATGCCACATTGGAGAGCTTGGCGAAGCTGCCGCCTGTCTTCAGCAAGACCGGCACGATCACGGCCGGGAATTCGAGCGGGATCACGGACGGCGCGGCGGCGGTAGTTCTGGCCAGCGAAGAAAAAGTGCGTGAACTGAAGCTTACGCCGCTGGCGCGAATCGTCGACGCGAGCGTCGCCGCCGTCGATCCGCGTGTGATGGGAATCGCCCCGGTGCCGGCGGTCCGCGCTCTTGCGCAGCGCACCGGGACAAAGATTTCCGATTACGATGCCGTTGAGCTGAACGAAGCGTTCGCCGCGCAAGTGATCGCCTGCGACCGCGACCTCCATTTCGACCGCGCGCGGCTCAATCCCAATGGCGGCGCGATTGCGCTCGGTCACCCGATTGGGTGCACCGGCGCGCGCATCCTCACAACCCTCCTTTACGACCTGCGGCCGAACCCTGCCCAACCGGACAGGCGCGCCTCCGGCCGGCGGGGTCTTGCCACATTGTGTGTGTCCGGCGGAATGGGCATGGCGGTGGAAATCGAAACTGTCTAAGCTTCTAATCGGAGCTATAGACATGGTCAAACCGACACGCGATGTGGAAGTGATGGGGACTCTGGCGCTCGCGCCCCCGAAACCAGACGAATTCCAGCACGTGAAATTCCGTATCGAGGGTGAAGTCGCGCGGCTCACGCTCGATCGCCCCGAGCACAATCTCCTGAACGAGCGCATGCTCGCGGAAATGGCCGTGGGGATTAACACGGCCGGCGAGCGCAGCGACATCAAGCTGATCGTCCTCGATTCCGCCGGGAAGGCGTTCTGCGGCGGCATCGAACTCGGCGAGTACACGCAGCGGCGAGTCTTTCAGTTGCTGGACGCATTCCACGCCGCGTTCAACGCCATGCTGGATACGTCCAAGCCGCTGCTGGTCGTGGTGAACGGTCCCGCATTCGGCGGAGGCGCGGAGCTTGCCTCGCTGGGCGACCTGGTCATTGCGACGCCCAAGGCCAGATTCGCGCAGCCGGAAATCAAGCTGGGAGTATTTCCGCCATTGGCGGCCGCGATTCTTCCTTACATTTTAGGGCCGAAGCTGGCACTGGAACTGGTGTTGACCGGCGAGGTGATGACCGCGGAGCGCGCGCGCGAGTTGGGCCTGGTCAATTGGTTGGTTCCCGAAGAGCAATTGCGCGCGAAGGTGGACGAAGTCATCGCCAAAGTGACCGCGCAGTCCGGAGCCGTGTTGACCATGGCCAAAAAAGCCATTCTGGGCAGCCTCGGAATGTCGCTGCGCGACGGCGTGAGCAGCTCGATGAAAGTCTTTCTGAACGAACTGGCCGATTTGGAAGACTCGCAGGAAGGACTGCGGGCATTGGTCGAGAAGCGCGCGCCGAAGTGGAAGAACCGCTAGCCCGTCGTTTTCGTGCTGGAGCGGCGGGGAAGAAGCAAGGGAAACAGCGCGAGACTCGCGATCAGCTTTTTGTTCGCCGCTTCGTTTCGCTGGCAGTTGTTCGCGCATGACTGGCGCGGCATTTCGTTGACACTGCGGCTCGGGCGCGCTTACACTCAATTTCGAAAATTCAGCTGGCCCGGGGTGAGATTGGAAGGCCGTGAAAATCGGCCACGGTCCCGCCACTGTGATCGGTCGGCGCTGCAAAGCAAGTGCCCACGGGCCCTACGCGGGGCCGGGAAGGGCGTTCCGGTGGAAGCGGAACGGCAGCGCCTCAATCTTCGCGAAACGGGCTCGCACGAAAAGGCGCAGGCGAAGGGGCCGAAAGTCAGGAAACAAACCCCGGCTGGTCGAAGCTACCACCCTTCGCGAGAAAGGGTGCGGCGATGAGCCTCGCTTTCCTCGCGAGGCTTTTTTGTTGTGGATGACGCTGTGGCGCAAGAGCCCCGGCGCTCCCAGTCTTTGACGGAGGCGATATGGTTCGCTCCCAACGGCGTCGGTTGCTCGCGGTGCTCCTGCCGATCCTGGCTTTGCCAGCGGGGCAAGCGCTCGCAGGTGCGCCAGCGTGCCCATCCTCAAATCTACAACGGGCGGAGCCGCGATCGTCCCGGGTCGTCACGGACGACGTGGGGCGGCGCGTGAAGATTCCCGCCAGTGTCGATCGGATCGTTTCGCTGGCGCCGAACCTGACGGAGACCTTGTATGCTCTCGGGCTGGGAGAGCGCATCGTGGGGGACACGACTTATTGTGATGTTCCGCCCGAGGCTAAGACGAAACCGCATGTGGGCGCGCCGGTGAATCCGAGCATTGAGGCAATCGTGGCGCAGAGGCCCGATCTGGTGTTTGCGACGACGGCGATCAATCGGCCCGAAACGGTTGACGCTCTCGATCATCTCGGAATCCCCGTCTACACCACCGACCCACACACGGTGCGCGGCATGATCGATTCGATTGGGCGAATTGCCGATCTGGTGGGCGCCGAACAGCAGGGTGCCACGCTGATGGCCCGGCTGAATGCGCGACTGGAGTCGCTGCAGGAGCGCCTCGCCGGCCGGCCGCGCGTGTCGGTATTTTTTGTAGTGGGTCTCGATCCCCTGATCACCATAGGCCAAAAAACATTCATTGCCGACGCGTTAAGCTGGGCCGGGGCTCGGTCGGTGGTGGTGTCAACCCGGAACTGGCCCGAATTCAGCTTTGAAGGGCTGGCCCACCTGCAACCCGAGTATCTGATTTTCTCCGCCAGCTATCCGGGGGAAGGGGCGGTGAGCGGCGAAGGTTTGCGTAGCCGGCCGATTTGGAAGGACTTGCGAGCCGTGCAACAGGGACATGTCGTTATCGTGAGCGATGAAATCGATCGTCCTGATCCGGGACTGATCGACGCGATTGAACAGCTCGCGCGCGATCTGCATCCTGACGCCTTCAAGTCCGGTGCCGCCGCGCCGCAGGGGCTGGGTGGTTGGGCCGGGCGAATTCATCGACAAACTGAAGGTGTTTGTGCCGATCACGCTTGAGCACGAATCGAAGGCAGTACGCACGCTGACGGCGCGGCGCGTCATCGGGATTTGCGCCATGCTGTTGGCCGTGCTGTTCGTAGTTGTGGTGATTTCCCTCCGCATGGGCGCATTCCCCCTTTCCGTGCGCGACATCGTTGCAACTCTTCTGAATGGCCTGCTTGGGCGAAGGGAGCGCATACCGTCGGAGTTTTCGCTGGTGATCTTCGGCCTGCGGTTACCGCGGATTGCGCTGGGGGTTCTGGTTGGAGCGGCGCTTTCGACGGCCGGCGCGGCCTATCAGGCGCTGCTGCGCAATCCTTTGGCTGACCCGTACGTTTTGGGGGTTTCCAGCGGCGCCGCTCTGGGGGCGATTCTGAGCCTGATCTTTATCCCGCACGTTCCCGGGGCAATCCAGGCTGCCGCTTTCGTGGGAGCCGTGGTGACGATCGCCGCCGTTTATTTCCTGGGGCGGCGGGGCGGCCAGCTCGACAGCGCCACGCTCTTGCTTGGGGGCATCGTGGCGGCATCGTTTCTATCGGCGGGAATCATGTTCCTGATGACGATCCTCCCGGGGCGCGACCTGCGGGGCATGGCGTTCTGGCTGATGGGCGATCTATCGTCGCCGCCTCCCACGCAGAACGTGCGCGGGTGGTTCGTCTTTCTGTTTGTGATCTTTGCGATTGCCGCCGGCGCGATTTACCTGACCGCTTCGGACCTGAATCTGATCTTGACGGGGGAAACGGAGGCGCGGCACCTGGGCGTGAATGTCCACCGTGTAAAACTGGTGGTTTACATTTCGGCCTCGGCGCTGACGGGGCTGGCCGTCTCCGTAAGCGGGGCCATCGGGTACATCGGCCTGCTCGTGCCGCACGCCATGCGCATGCTGTTTGGCAATGATTACCGCGTGCTGATCCCGACGTCGGCTCTGGGCGGCGCCATCGCCATCGTAATCGCCGATACCTTGGCGCGCACGGTGGTCGCGCCAACCGAGCTGCCCGTAGGGGCGATGACGGCGCTGGCGGGCGCGCCTGTCTTCATTTACCTGCTGCGCCGGAGGGTGCGATGAGCGCGGCAACGAGCGGCGAGAGCGCGCTGGCCTCGGCGAAGCCAGTGCCGGGGAGCGCGCCTCTTCCGCGCCTGAAAGTGGAGCAGGTCACCTACGCATACGCAGCCACAGACCGCTCGGCGCCGAAATTTACCCTGGCGGCCACCAGCTTCGAGGCCGAGCGGCAGGAGATTGTGGCCGTGCTGGGGCCGAACGCGAGTGGAAAATCGACGCTGCTTCGCCTGCTCGCCGGAGTCGTCGGGCCCCTTTCCGGGCGAATCGAAATCGACGGCGTCAGCATGAACGCGCTCGATGCGCGGACGCGCGCGCAGCGCATCGCGCTGGTGCAGCAGGAAAGCGAGCTGCTGTTTCCGCTGCGCGTCTGGGAATTCGTTTTGCAGGGCCGCTATCCTTACGGGCGCCGGCTGCGCTTTGAATCGGAGAAGGATTCTCTCTTGACCGGAAATGCGCTGTCGCAGGTGGGAGCGGATTCTCTGGCCGGGCGCTGGATGAACGAATTGTCGGGAGGCGAAAAACAGCGCGTGATTCTGGCGCGCGCACTGGCCCAGGAACCCTCCTTGCTGCTTCTGGACGAGCCCACGCAACATCTGGACGTGGGCGGCAAGGTCGAACTGCTGCGGCGGCTGCGCAAGCTGGCGGATGAACACCGCTATACGGTTGTGGTGGTCACGCATGAGCTGAACCTGGCGGCGGAATTTTCCGACCGCATCGTTTTGCTGCACAAGGGCAAGTGTCTGCGAGTGGGTTCGCCGGCTGAGGTGTACGAGCGCGACCTGCTGCAGGAGATTTTCGATGCTCCGTTGGATGTGGACACGCGTCCGAACGGACGCCCGCGCGTCACATTGCGCGGGAGCGAGTAGCTGTTCGTAACACTGCCGCGGAACCTGGTATCGCGGGACGGCGCCCTCCCGGGCTCCGCTTCCTGCCTATGGAGGCGTCCGCAAACGGCGCTTGAAGCTTCACTCTTTGGCCGTGAAGCGACCGGCGCCGCCAAAAACACCGAGACTCCGCGCACGGGAAGACGGTGAAATTCCGTCGCCGCCGCGCGACTGTAAGGCGAAATCGCTTCGGCACGGCCACTGCTCCATCGACGCTCCCTAGAGCGGGAAGGCCGTTCCGCTGCTCCGGCGCTTGCAGGTTTTGCTTGCGCCTGGGCAGTCCCGTTGAAACAGGGAAAGCCGCCAAGCCAGGAGACCGGCGGAGTCTCAGCCTGCCGAGCGCTAATGCGTTCGACGGGACAACCTTCAATTCCCGCGCGAGAGGGAAGGAGGGCACGATGAGACGGCACCGCCTTCCAGCCATTGCGGCTGGTCTCCTGTTTGCGTTTTTCTTCAGTGCTGCAAGCCAGGCTCAGACGATTTCGACGATCACCGGAACGTTGACCGATCCGAGCGGTTCGGCAGTCAGCGATGCCACGATTCTTGTGCAGCCCGTGGGATCCCAGGCCAAGCCCATGCAGACGCGCAGCGGTCCGGAAGGCAAGTTTCTTTTGAAACTCGCGTTCGGTGCTTACCGGCTGAGGGTGGAGCAGCCATCGTTCGCGCCCGTCGAAACGGAGGTGAAACTGGGGCCGGGCGAAACGCGAATCCTGGATTTTCATCTCGAGGTTCGGCGGCTGGCCTCGACAGTGGTTGTCACCGCCGCTGCCGAGCCGCAGCTGGCCATGACGACAGCCGCGCCGGTCGACATCGTCACGCGGCAGCAAATCAGTCAGCGGGGAGTGATTTTTCTGACTCCAGTTCTGGCTTCGCTGCCCGGCATGACCTTTTCCCAACTCGGGCCAATGGGCGGCGCGACCACATTTTTTCTGGACGGTGGCAATTCGAATTACACGAAAGTGCTGATCGATGGTGCGCCGGTGAATGTGAGCGAACCAGGGTTCTCCGTCGATTTCTCGAATTTGTCCGCGGACAACGTCGATAAGATCGAACTCGTGCACGGTGCGTCCAGCGCGCTTTATGGCTCGGACGCCATGGCTGGAGTTCTGCAAATCTTTACGCATCGCGGAACGACTCCCAGGCCGCAAATCACGGTCGAAGGCGGCGGCGGGATGTTCGATACAGGGCACGGCGACGGGCAAATCAGCCAGCGCGCCGGAGCGTTCGATTATTCCGCGGGGCTATCCTATTTCGACTCGAACGGGCAAGGCGCCGGCGACTATTTTCGTGACACGACAGCAAGCGGAAATATCGGATGGAAATTCTCGGATACGGACACGCTTCGGCTGTCGCTGCGCAACAGCGCGAGCGATGCAGGCCAGCCGGGACAGACGCTGTTCGCGTCTGTGCCGTTCGCGGTGGATTACGGCCAGCATGGCGCCTTGCACGATTTCGCGTCCAGCCTGGTGTGGGACTTCAAGACCGGCGAACATTGGGAAGAAAGGCTGACCGGCTACGACTCGCGCACGCAGGACACCGCTGTGTCACCCGCATTCGATTACACCGCCGTGAACAAGTTCAATCGCGCGGGCATGGACGGCCAGACCACCTATTTGTTCACGAACGGCGAGATTACCGCCGGGTACGTGTTCGAGAATGAGACCGGCGGCATCGAGCGGCGTCACGACCAGGCCGGCTATCTCGAGGTTCGGCGTCAATTCGGCGCCCGCCTGACAGCCGTTGCCGGAGGGCGAGTGGAAGCGAACGATTCCTACGGCACAAGGGCCGTCCCGCGGGTCGGAGCGTCATATGAGCTGCGCGACGGCCACGGCTTCTGGGGAGCGACGCGCGTCCGCAGTTCGTTCGGCGAAGGGATCATGGAACCGCCCCTGTTTCCGGATGGCTGCACGCCGATGCTGAAGCCGGAGCAAAGCGCGACGTTCGATGCAGGAGTCGATCAATACTTGGATTCGGATCGCATCCGCTTTTCCGCCACTTTCTTCGATAACGACTTCCGCGACATCGTCAGCTTTACGTCCGCGGGCCCGGAGAATTGCCCGG
>JBJKQB010000261.1:0-8447 GCA_046705825.1 Candidatus Acidiferrales bacterium | reverse complement strand
AGCCCATCTTCACTTTGCGCCGTTTGACGGCCCCATTGCATCCACGGAGCGGCCTGCGCCATGAGCGGAATTGTCGGCATGTTTCATCGCAACGGCGCGCCCGTCGATCGGGAACTGCTCCGCGAGCTGACCGCTTTCCTTGCGGTTCGCGGGCCGGACGCTCTCGAAACGTGGTCGCAGGGCGGAATCGGCTTTGGGCACGCGATGCTCCGCACCACGTGGGAGTCCCACAATGAACGCCAGCCAGCTTGTCTGGATGGGCGCCTGTGGATCGCTGCGGATGCCCGAATCGATTGCCGCTCGGATCTGCGCCAAGAACTCGAAATCGAGGGACGCAAGCTCTCGCTGGAGATCACCGATCCGGAGCTGATCCTGCATGCCTATGCCGCTTGGGGCGAAGAGTGCGTGCGCCATCTGCGCGGCGATTTCGCGTTTGCGATATGGGATCAAAGCCTTAAAGAGCTTTTCTGCGCGCGCGATCATTTTGGGGTCAAGCCGTTCTACTACGCAGAGATTGGCAACACGTTCGTTTTCAGCAACACGCTCAACTGCGTGCGACTGCACCCGGGCGTTTCCGACGAACTGAACGACGATGCGGTGCTGGATTTCCTGCTTGTGGGGTTGAATTGCGACAACTCCACGACCACTTTCAAAGTGGTGCGACGGCTCCCTCCCGCCCACTTCTTGAAAGTCTCGGCGGATGGGATACGCGCCTCGCGCTACTACTCGCTCCCTGTCGACGGCCGCATTCGCTACAAGCGGGGCGAAGAATACGTCGAGCACTTCCATTCGGTATGGCAGCCGGCAGTCGCCGACCGGCTGCGCTGTGATCGCGTGGGAATCTTTCTGAGCGGCGGCCTCGATTCACCCACCATTGCAGCGACGGTGCGCCAAATCGCCCCTGCTGTGGACCTGCGGGCCTATACCTGCGTCTACGAAACGCTCATTCCGGACCAGGAGGGCGTGTTTGCGCGGCAGGTCGCGGATTTCTTGCGCATACCGATTCGGCTCCTGCCCATGGACGATTTGAAGCCCTTCAAAGGCTGGATGCGCGAGGATTCCGTTTGGCCCGAGCCCGTCGAAGATCCCTTTGCCGCAGGCCTCTTCGACGAATTTCGAGCGGTCTCAGCCGACTGCCGCATCGCGTTGAACGGCCATGGCGGGGACGACATCATGGATTTCCAGATGTGGCCTTACACGCGCGATCTCCTCCGGGGAAGGGAATGGAGCCGCCTGTTGAGCGACCTGCCGCGTTTTCTTCTCGTGCGCCCCTTCCCCTGGCGCGGATTGTGGCGCAGGGGGCAACGGCTTTTCGGGAGAGGTCCCCTGGTGCCCGTTACACCGGGTTGGATCGCGCCGCGATGGCTGCAAAGCATTAATGTCGGCGACCGGTGGGAGAGCCGAACCGCGAACGCAAATCCGCAAGAGCACCCCATCCTGCCCAGGGCGTGCGCGGCTCTTGCCCAGCCCCAATGGGCCTGGCTCTTCGAGATGAACGATCCCTGTGTCAGCCGTTTTCCGGTAGAAGTACGTTATCCATTTTTCGATTTGCGCGTCGTCGAGTATCTTCTGGCTCTCCCCGCGTTTCCGTGGTTCTTCCGAAAGCGTTTACTGCGCCGGGCGATGGAAGGCCGACTCCCCGACCGCATCTTGCAGAGGAGAAAGGCTCCTTTGACCGGTGACCCTCTCACCGTTCAGACCCGGCGCGGCGCTTTTGCGGCCCTGGAGCCAGTTCGATGGGAGCCGGAACTCAGCAGGTACATCGAGTTGTCCAAATGCGGCATCTTAGATGGCCGAATGCCTTCGGAGCGCGCTCGCGTGGAAGCACGTCCCCTCTGCCTGAACTTTTGGTTGCGGGCTGCTCGATCCGCTCGCTATAATTCGGAACGGCTCTCTATGCTGGTGGAGACTCGGAATGGATAAGCCCGAAACCCCGCGCCCCAAGAAGTCCTACGCCACCCCCAAGCTGACCGTTCATGGGACCATTGAAAAGTTGACGGAAGCGAATGGTCTTCACGGCGGCAAGGACGGCGGCAGAGCCCCGCGCATTCGAACGCACCTCTAAGGGTGATGGCACGACGCGCTTGCACCACCAACGCACAGATCATTTGAGGCTAGTCCGGCGGGGCTTCACCTATTCGGCGTTTCACCTCCAGCTTCATGCCAATTTGGCCATTCCTGGTTTGGTCCCATGTGAATCGCGGGTATCTTTTCCGTCTGTCCATCTGCACCTCGGCTGCCGTCCCGAAGAACGCCAGGCAAGCTTTAGCCAGGAATTGATCTATACCAGCGCCTATTTGGATGAAACGGGCGAGCCAGCCCTGCGGGTCTGGCAGACGGCGGGTGCCGGAAATCTGCATCTGGCTTATTCGAGCGGGATGGAATTCTGGATCGATCGCGGAGGCTCGGAGATTTGGGCGGTGTGGCCGGAGGAAGCGTCCCTCGAGGATGCAGCCACCTATCTGCTCGGCCCCGTTCTCGGCGCCTTGCTGCGGATTCGCGGCACCGCTTGTCTGCACGCGAGTGCCGTTGCCTGGCAGGGACGCGCGATTGCTTTTGTTGGTCCGCCAGGCGCCGGCAAGTCCACTACGGCCGCAATGCTTACGAAAGAGGGTTGCGCCCTGCTGTCCGACGATGTACTGGCGCTGAAGGAGCATCGCGGAGTTCTCCATGTCTTGCCCGCCTACCCGTTTCTCTGCCTTTGGCCCGAATCTGCTGCGCTCGTGTGCGGTTCAGTAGAGTCGCTGCCGCGTTTTGTCCCTACATGGGAAAAGCGGTGCCTTGCGGTCGCTGGTCCACTCAAGCTCCAGACCCATATGCTTCCCCTGGCTGCCGTGTGCATCCTGGCCGAGAGAGCGGAGGGCTACTTGCCCTCTGTTTCGGCCCTGCCGCCACAAGAGGCGCTCGCCGCTCTGTTAGCCAACTCATATGGCGCCAGAATGCTCATCCCCGAAATGCGCGCCACAGAATTGAGGGTCTTGGCGCATTTGGTCTGCAGCGCGTCAATCTGGTCCGTCCGTGTTCCGGGCGCGGCTAATAAGATCGCGTCGCTCTTAGACATGGTGGTTGGCGGGCAAGAAGGGGCACGGGTCGCATCAACTCGACATGCATCGTAGCGCGCGGGTCACAGCCCCGTCTTGGCAAGGTCGGCCTCGCGCTTCACGGTCAATCCGCTTGCCGAATTGTGCAAACTGCTTCCTTTCGTCTTTCCCCGACTGAGCATTTAACCATAATTGAATCAGATGGTTAGCTCCCGTGCCGGAATGGAACGCAAGCTGCTCGATATCTCCCAGATGTGGATGTGTGTGGGAGGCCTTAGCCATGATAACCCGTTCCGGAACCTGGATTTGGATGAGCTTGGCAGCCCTTGCTCTGTTGCTGCTGTGGCAGCCAACGGCTCGCGCTGATTCCTATAACGTTACGATCAATACGTCTTCTCTTGTTGGAAGCTCTTCGGGGCCGTTCCAAATTCTCGTCGCTTTGGAGGACGCGAATGGCTACGGTGATGGCAACAATACGGCCACCATCAGCGACTTCAATGTTGGGAGCGGTTCTGTGGGGGCACTCAGCACAGGCGGCGGTGTGAGCGGAAGTCTGGCGGGCAGCCTGACCTTCACGGATTCCACCGATCTCAATTACGCGATGGGAGACTTCACGCCGGGCAGCACCATCTCGTTCACTTTCTCGATGACGTCTTCCCCCGATTCCAATCCGTCCGCGACTGGTTTTCCCGGTGATGAATTTCTGTTCTTCATTCTGGACGGCACTGGTAATCCCATCACAACCACGGACGGTTCCACGCCGGACACGTTTTTCCTGGCGATTGTGCAGGGTTCGAGCGGCTTGAGCGCCCAGGGGTTCAATATCCCCGGTGCGGCACCTACCGTGGTCACCAGCACTTCGGTACCAGAGCCGAGCACGATCCTGCTGCTCTGCGCCGGAATTCTGGCGCTAGGGCTGTTGGGCTTCGGAGCGCGTAGGCACTGCTGGGCAGTCTAATCGCACAGAATTAAAAGCGAATTGGTCGCCCCCGTCGCGCGGAGGATCGTGCACGCTGATGGTCTGGCCCAGCCTTTGGGCGCGGCGACCGCAAATTCCAAGCTGATTCGAAATCCTCCGCGAACCGCGATCTGTCTGCCCTTTGCTGATGAGTGCTTTTGCGTCGCCGCAGACAACCACTTTCCTTTCATTGGGTTCTAAAGCAAGCCGGTCGATATCCCTGCTGAATTGGCGCGCCCACGGGGGTATCCGCCCGGAGGCTCCGGCACCGGCCCGTGCGCCAAAGGCGCTAAGCGAAAGCAGTGGAGTCAAGGTATGATGGCGGTTCGCCGAACGACGCTTCAGAACTGGCAAGGGCAACCAGCCATATCCAACGATGGCAAGTCCAACGATGGCAAGCGGACTCGGCCATACAGCACTCGTGCGGGAGGGACGTCTAGGATGAAGAAATTTCTTGGGTTACTCGTTTTTGCGGCGCTGTGCGGCACACCCGCTCTCGCGCAAGTGACGCCCAAAATCGAGCTCTTCGCGGGTGGCGCCTTCAACCGCTTCGACACGCCGCGCGGATACTATTTGGACATGCCGGGCTGGACCGTCTCGGCGAATTACACCGTTTTTCGATGGCTATCGGGAAAGGTGGAAGGCTCGGGAGATTACGGCCGCAGGGCTTTCGTTGGGACTACCAGCACCTACAATCTGCTGGCTGGGCCGCAGTTCTTTCCCTTCCGCCATCACAGGATCACGCCGTGGGGCGAATTCCTGTTTGGGGAGGGTTATTATCGCAACACTGTTCCCGCGGTTGCGGGCTTTCCCTCCGCGACGTTTTCCGGCTACTCGTTTACGTGGGAGGGCGGCATGGGATTGGACTGGCGGCTGAAAGGGCACTGGGATCTGCGCCCCATCGAATTCGATTACGTGTCCTCGAAGTATTTGGCCACCCAGCCGAACCAGCTGCGCCAATCGAACTACCGGCTTCAGATCGGAGTCGTCTACCGGATCGGCAAGCACGGACTTTGATCTGAGCCATTGCCGCGGCCTGTGACGCTCGACGAGAAAGGACGGGCCGCCCACCCGCCAACTCCCGCCAGGCTGCCCGCTGACCCGGGCCGTGATACGCTACCAGGATACGAAGGAAGCAGAGACTCGGCCGTCCCGTTGTTGCGCCAGACCATGGACACGCGACTTCCATCCATCGTGATCGTCGGCCGCCCCAATGTGGGCAAATCCACGCTGTTCAACCGCTTGACCGGAACGCGCCGCTCCATCGTCACCAACGAGCCGGGCATCACCCGCGACCGCATCTATGGCACGGCCCAATGGGAAGGCCGGCCGTTCGAGGTGGTCGATACGGGTGGCATCGTCCCCGACGAGAAGGCCGGCATTCCCGGCGAGATCCTGCGCCAGGCACGCGTGGCCATCGAGAACGCGGCGCAGGTGGTGCAGGTCGTCGATGGACGCGCGGGCCTGCTGCCGCTCGACTCCGAACTGGCGCAGTTGCTGCGGCGCGCCGGAAAGCCGCCGGTGATTGCGGTGAACAAAGTGGATACGCCGAATCATTCCGCTCTTGCCGCGCCGTTCTACGAGCTTGGCGACCAGGTGTTTCCTGTTTCCGCCGAACACGGTCTCGGAATCGATGCCATGCTCGACGCGTTGACCTCCGACTTTGCGCGCGGTGAGTCGCCCGAACCGGAGCCGCAGATCAACATCGCCATCATTGGGCGGCCGAATGTCGGCAAATCGACGCTGCTCAACCGGCTGGTTGGGGAAGAGCGTGCTATCGTCTCGCCGGAGTCGGGCACCACGCGCGATATGGTCGATACCGTGGTGCGTCACGACGGCAAATCGTACCGTTTCCTGGACACCGCCGGCATTCGGCGCAAGGGAAAAACAAAGCTGATCGCGGAAAAATTGAGCGTGATCATGGCCCGGCAGCACCTCGAGCGCGCCGACATCGCGTTGATTGTGATTGACGCGTCCATGGGAGTTACCTCGCACGACGCGACCATCGCCAGCTACGCGGAGCAGTCCGGGCGCAGCGTCATCGTGGTGATGAACAAATGGGACATGGCGCTCGAGGCGACCCGGCAAAAAGCAGAAAAGGAAAAGAAACACGGCGGGAAGGCGCAAAACGGCGCGAACCCGCAGCGGCTGCTTTCCGAATACGAGGCGATCGTGCGCCGCAAATTGAAATTCCTGGATTACGCGCCCGTCGTTTTTCTTTCCGCGCTGACCGGCGAGCGCACCGGCAAGCTCTACGGTTTGATCGACCGCGTGGCCGAAGCGCGGCGGCGACGCATCTCGACGGGCGAGCTGAACCGCTGGCTGGCCGGCGTCGATCTGGAGCGTGGCACGTCACCCGCCAGCCGCAAAGTGAAAATCTATTACGTCACGCAGGCGACGGTCGCGCCGCCCACGTTCGTCCTGTTCACCAACCAAAAAATCCCGCTGCACTTCAGCTATCAGCGCTTCCTCGAGAACCGCCTGCGCGCCGCCTTTGACTTTACGGGCACCCCCATCCGCTTCACGCAGCGGCTGAAGAAAGCCGAGTCGCGCCGCGGCTCGCGTTCCAGACGCAAACGCCACGAAGAGAGCACCGCGAATTGACTGCGAACAGACGAGCCTTGTGGGTCGCAACCTTCAGGTGCGACATCAGGCGTCCGCACCCTGTATTTTTCTGCGCCCCTTTTGCTCTACTGTTGTCACCCTGAGCAGAGCGCCCGTAAGGGCGCGCAGCGAAGGGTCTCTCTTCCGCTTCGAAAATCCACCGCTGTTCGAGAGTTTCGCGCATTGCTGGGCGATTCTTCGTAACCCCTTTAGAATCAATGCGTCAATCGACTCCTCGCCTCTTGGGTTCGTCGGGCCCCTCTGGGGACAATATCTCGGCACCCCTGCCGAGATATTTTTAGCGTAAGTCCTGTGTAATCATCAAAAGCCCCAAAATATCTCGGCACGTTTTTCGCCTTTTCCCGCCCCCTCCCGTATTGCACCGCCGACGGTGCAATGCGCGAGCGCATTCTTCGGTAGGCGCGGCGCTAGCCTTCTTCGGCGGGGATTTCGAAGTTGACGAGACTGGCCTGAAAACCCTTCGTCCGGATGGCCCCGTAGATGATCCCCACCATCATCCAGAAAGCGCCGAGCAGGAGCGCGTACTTGCTCAGGCTGCGCCAGATATAAAAGCAAATCAGGAAGCCGAGGATCGGGGCGAGGAATGCCGTCCAGCGCTTCTTCTCCGCGCGGACGTAGTAACGGACGAAGGCGGCCGCGTTCACTCCCATGAACGCGATCAAGGCGCCGAAATTGAGGAGTTCAGCGCCGCGTTCATAGCTGATGAAAAACGCGCCGATCAAAGCGATGGCCCCGACAAAGATCACGTTGTTGCGCGGGATACGATTCTTGGCATCAATAAAGCCAAAGAATTTCTTGGGGATGCCGTTGCTGCGGCCCATGCCGTAGAGCAGGCGCGCCGCGCCGAGCTGCGCTCCCATTCCCGATCCGACATTGGCGACCAGGATGGTGAAGTTCACCAGCTGGAACAGAAAGAAGCCGCCCACTTGCCGCGCAACCATGGGGAACGCCGACTCGACTTTGGCCGCGGGAAACGGAGCGGAGCCCCACACGAGCTGCGCGGCGTAGACCTCCAGCGAGGAGAGCAGCCCGGTGACCAGGCAAACCAGGACAGTGGCCAGCATGATGTTGCGGCGCGGATTCTCGACTTCTTCGGAAAAGGTCGAAATGGCGTCGAAACCGATGTAAGTCAGCACGGCAATGGAAGTGCCGCGAAAGATGCTGTGGAGGTTGAACGTGGCCGGATTGTAGAAGGGCTGCGAGAAGAATGCGGCGCCGTAATGGTGAATCCCGATCAGGAAGCGGATCACGAAGCCGAAGAAAATCACGACGACGATGGTCATCCCGGCGGCCAGGACGTCGTTGATGCGCGCGGAAGTTTTGATGGCGCGCAGGTTGAGCACAGTGAAGCCAGTGGCGAAACCAATGGCCAGCAGCCAGTACGGCGCCCAGGGAAGGATGTTCTGCGTCAGCTTGCTGCAGATTACGGTGCAAATCAGCGGGTTAAGGATGTAGTCCATCACCATGGCCCAGCCGGTGATGTAGCCCAGGCCGGCGTGAATCTCCTGGCCGACGTAGGTGTAGGCCGAGCCAGCGCTGGGATAGGCGCGGGCCATCTTGCCGTAGCTGATCGCGGTGAAGAGCATGGCCACCATGGCGATCAGGATGGTGGTGACCACGTGGCCGCGCGCTTCGTTGCTGATCACGCCGTAAATGCCCATGGGCGCGATAGGCTGGATGATGACGATGCCGATGATGACGAGTTCCCAAAGGCCGATGGCACGCTTCAGGGTGACGACAGGCGCGCGCGTTTGGGTCGTTTCGGCCATGGTGGTTGGCTAGCCGGCGGACGCGGCGGAACTCAGGCTGGCGTTCATGGAGTG
>JBJKQB010000260.1:0-5851 GCA_046705825.1 Candidatus Acidiferrales bacterium | reverse complement strand
CGCAGCCTCATACGATGGCGCAGATTCCCGGCGCCGCTGCGAAGTCGGACTCTGTTGTTCTTCCGCGAGTCTCTGCATGAAGGGCGCTCTGCGGCACATCACGGCCACGTGCCGGGGAAATGGGATGTTGCCGGTCTCCAGCAGCGCAGTATTCCGCCCGGATACCCGAAATCACTACACGCTGAAACCCGCGCGCGGTCTGTACTGGCCGTCACGCTCTAGAGTGAGCGCCATTACCCGCGGCCCCGCCGCCTCCACGAAGATGCTTGCGCGACCAGCGTCGGAGCGGCCGTCCCGCGCCTACTTCCGCGCTCCGAACACCGCAAACCGGTTCTCGGCCTGCCCCGCAACTTCCGTGCGAATCGCGAATAGCCCGCCCGCCAGCCGGTCGTGCGGCTTCTTCTCCGATCGCGCTGTCGTGACGTACAGCGTCTTGCCGTCCGGATCGCCGAACGTGCACGTCGTCACGTTCTCCACCGGCATTTCGATCACGCTGTCAACCTCTCCGCTCGCAGCCACCCGTACGATGCATCCGCCATAGTACCGGCAGTTCCACAGAAATCCGGCGCCGTCCACGCAGGACCCGTCTGGAAATCCCCGGCTGAAATTCTCCAGAAACGCGCGGCGATTCGAGATCGCTCCCGTCTGCGCATCGTAGTCGTACGCCCATACGACGTTCTGCAGCGTGTCGGCGAAATAGAATCGCCGCCGATCGCGGCTCCAGGCCAGCGTGTTCGCGATCCCGATCTCGCGGCACTGTTCCGTGACTTTGCCATCCGGGTCGAGGCGGTACAGCAGGCCGTCGCGCCCGCCCGCCTCGCACGCCGAGCCGTCCGCATTCACGTTGTTGCGCATCGATCCCAGCCACAACGACCCCCGCGGATCGGGCCGCGCATCGTTCAGCCGCACCTTCGGCCATCCCGGCAATTCGAAAACCGGGGCGCTGCGCTTGTCCGCATACGGTTCCCACAGAATCACCCTCGAGCCCAGCACCACCGCCAGCGTGTCCTCGCGATCCGTCAGCGTCAGCGCAGTGACCGGCTCGTCGAACAGCCACGTGCGCACGCATTCGTCCGCCCGCGTGAAGCGATGGACGAGGAAACGGTTGATGTCGGTCCAATAAGCGGCGTGGTGCGCGGCGTGCCACACGACGCCCTCGCCGCACACGTCATTCGTCGGCGCAACGCATACCGGCTGAAAGTTCATTGCACGCCGATCCCGGCCAGCAACCCGCCGTCGATCAGGTAATCGCCGCCGGTGCAGAAGCCCGCCCTATCGGAGGCAAGAAAGGCGGCCAGCTCGGCCACTTCTTCCGGCGTGCCGATGCGGCCCAGCGGATGCTGCTTGCCAAAGCGCTCGAACGACCGCTCGACCGGCACATCGGGCGCGAAGTGCTGCGCCGAACGCGCCAGCATCGGCGTGCGAATCGAGCCGGGGCTGATCGAGTTCACGCGAATCTTGTCTGCCGCATGATCCAGCGCCAGCGCGCGCGTCAGGCTGTGAATCGCTCCCTTGGATGTGGCGTACGCCGCCACTCCCCGCTGGCACGCGTATCCCTGCACCGACGCCAGGTTGATGATCGAGCCCCCGCCCCGCTTCTTCATCTCCGGAATCCCAAAATGCGACGTCAGATAAATGCTTCCCACATTCACCGCCATCGTGCGGTTCCACGTCTCGAAATCCGTCTCCAGCACGCCGCCAAACACGTGGATCGCCGCCGCGTTGACGATGATGTCCAGCCCGCCTAGCCGCCCCACAACTTTCGCCATCAGCGAGCGCACCGCCTCGGCGTGCGAAACGTCGCAATGCTCCACGTCCAGCACCAGCCCGTGCGCCACCGCGTGCCGCGACAATTCCTCGTTCGCGGCCTTGTCGATCCCGCAGGCCATCACATTCGCGCCGCCCTCGGCAAAACGCACCGCGATGGCCCGCCCGATTCCCGTCGTCCCCGTCACCACCGCCACTTTCCCCGTAAATTCTTTCATCGCACCCTTCTCCGCCGCAGCATCAGACGTCCGCTCGCTCGGCATTACATCCGTTTTCAACGCGAAAACACAAGTGAAAAACAACCGAGGGCCACGAGAACTGGGATGACTCGACAGGACAGGGTGCCCTACCGTTCGCGCCTTCCGCGAACGGTGGGTCTTCACCTCGAACCGCAACTCACGATCACAACCACCATTCTGGGCTCCGATCTGTCATCCCGAACCCAGTCCGCGTTCTGTGCCTCCCCCCTCGCCTGTCATCCCGAACCCAGTCCCGCGTCTTGTGCGGGAATGGGGGTGAGGGATCTGCTTTTGCTTTTGCTTTTGCCTTCGCTTTTGCCTTCGCTTTTGCTTTTGCCTTCGCCTTGAAACAACGAAACAGCGGGAAGGCTTTGTTCCTGGTGTCCTCGGTGTCCACCCATCTATGCACCGAATTCGGCCGCTTCATCTCCGCCCAGCCGCGGAGCGGCGATTGTACGTAGCCCGGCACGCAGTGCCGGGGACGCCGCAGTGACAACCACGTCGCGAGCCGGCTTGCCCCAGCGCTTCGTAACATACCCGGCCCTCTTCTCGCCTTGACACCTAGACACGTCAGGTGTATATGTCGGGAGGCTAGGGGTTAAAAACAACCATGGCGCAAAACAAACCTGAATTCCTGAAGGGCGCGCTGGACCTGCTCATCCTGAAGGTGGTAGCCCTCGGACCGATTCACGGCTATGCCATCTCCCAGCGCATCCAGCAAATCTCCTAGGATTATTTTCAGGTGCAGCAAGGAACGCTCTACCCTGCGCTGCACCGCCTGGAGAATCGCGGCTGGCTCGGCGCTGAATGGAAAGATACCGACACGGGCCGCGAAGCCAAGTTCTACTCGCTGACGAAAAAGGGCCGCAAACACTTGGAGGCGGAAATGGCCAGTTGGGAGCAGATGTCGAACGCCGTGGCGCTGATTCTGCGCACCGCCGAGTAGGCCGTCATGCGCTGGCTGAGCCGATTCTTTCGACGACGCAAGCAGGATGCGCAGCTCGATTCTGAGCTTCGCTTCCACGTCGAGCAGCAGACCGCCGCTAACATCGCAGCCGGAATGAACGCCGACGAAGCTCGCCGTCGCGCCCTCGCCCAATTCGGCGGCCTCGAATACATCAAAGAAGAAACTCGCGATGCCCGCGGCACCCGGTTCCTCGAATCCCTCCTGCAGGACATTCGTTTCGCGCTGCGCACGTTCCGCAAATCCCCCGGCTTCACCGTCATCGCCGTACTCACACTTGCTGTCGGTTTAGCCGCCAACACGGCGATCTTTTCTGTCATCTACGGCGTACTTTTGGAACCACTTGAATATTCCAACCCCGGTCAATTAGTAGCTCTTCAGTTGCTCGTCCCACAGTGGACGCATAAATTTCCGATGGTCCCGTTGAATCCCGCGACGTATCTTGCGTGGTCACGTCAAGCAAGCTCGCTGGCTGGAATCGGGGTCGCTGAAACAGGTGAGACAAGGAACCTCACGGGTGCTGGCGAACCTACGCTGCTGACTACTGATGCCATCACGTCAACCCTCTTCGACCTCTTGGGTGTGAAGCCGGTGCTTGGCCGCACCTTTTCGCCGGATGCAGACCAACCCGGCCACAACCACGAAGCAATTCTCACGAATACCCTGTGGCGAATCCGATTTGAGGGTGACCCCAACATTAACCGGCATACGATCGCGCTCGACGGCAGCCCGTATACTGTCGTCGGCGTCCTGCCACCATCGTTCGACTTTCCGACGCAACACGAACTGGTTCCCATTGAGGGCCCCACACCCAGTGCCGACATCTTCGTGCCTGAGGTCTTCGAAAAACAGGACC
This sequence comes from Candidatus Acidiferrales bacterium, assembly GCA_046705825.1. Taxonomy (GTDB): domain Bacteria; phylum Acidobacteriota; class Terriglobia; order Acidiferrales; family UBA7541; genus Palsa-295. Next base: position 2,025 of record JBJKQB010000260.1, on the reverse strand, counting down.
TCGCAGTAGATTCCGGTTTCGGTTTGGCTACTATCGCCAGATTGAAACCGGGTGTCGGCCCGGCTGAGGCCACCGCCGAGCTGAATGTGATCCTGGACCGCGAGTTTCGCGCGTTGCCATCTAGCTTCCACCCACAAACTTTAATGATGCCGCTGCGCGACATTATCGTCCGCTCCACGAAACGTGGCCTGTGGATGTTGCTCGCAGCAGTTTTGGCGCTACTGCTCATTATCTGCGTGAATCTCGCAAATCTGGTTCTGATGCGCGCTACGGCCAGACAGCAGGAAGCGGCGATTCGCACCGCGCTCGGAGCCAGCCGCAGCCGGCTGTTGCGTCAAACGCTGGCGGAAACCTTGCTGCTGGGGCTGCTCGGCGGAGCGTTGGGGCTTCTGCTTGCGCGTTGGGCGCTTTGGGGTTTGCTCGCTATTGCTCCGACCAGCTTGCCACGCCTGCACAATATCCGCTTGAATGGGGCTGTACTCGGCTTCACTTTGGGAATCTCGGTTTTGGCAGGAATTCTAGCCGGCTTGCTGCCCGCATGGCGGCTGGCGCAGGCCAGTCCTCAAGAAGCGTTGCGATCCGGGGGTGCGCGCAACGCAGACAGCAGCACGCGGCTGCGTGCACGAGAGTTTATGGTCGGACTTGAGACGGCTCTCAGCGCCATCTTGCTGATCGCAGCGGGCTTGCTTGTCGCCAGCTTTGCCAAGCTCGTGAAAGTGCCAGCGGGCTTCACGGTGGATCATATCCTTACCGTGAACCTGCAACTGCCCGAGGCAGAATATACTAAGACGCAGCAGCGAGGTAGATTCTGGAGAGAAGCGCTCGCCGCCACATCAGCCCTGCCGGGCGTCGAATCTTCCGCTGTCACCAATTTCCTTCCTCTCTCCGGGGAAATCAACGATGATCCCGTTGACCTGCCCGGCGATACCCGGCCCGCGGCGCAGCGCCCGTTTGCGAGTTACCGCCACATCAGCCCCGATTATTTCAAGGTGCTTGGCATCCCCCTGTTGAACGGCCGCGCGCTGACGTGGGCGGATGCGGGCACGGGCAACGTGGTAATTTCGGCCGACACGGCGAAGACCTGCTGGCCCAGCGTCAATCCCATCGGCCAGAGATTTGACGTTGATCCTTCTTCGAAATTCTCCGGATTTCGGGTCGTTGGTGTCGTGGGCGATACGCGCAGCATAGATGTTTTCCAGGCGCCCACGCCAATGATCTACCGGCTCGAAGAGAGCGGTCTAACGGTCTCCTTAATCCTTCGCACTCGCTTGCCCGCCACAGCAGTCGCCGCTGCATTGCACAGCGCGATCTGGAAAATCGATCCGAGCGTGGCAATTCCGAGCATTCTCAGCATGGGACAAATCCTTTCCGAATCGCTTGCGCCGCGCCGGTTCGAAACATTGTTGACCTCACTCTTCGCTGCTGCTGCCCTTTTGCTCGCCTGCTTGGGCATTTATGGCGTGGTCTCGTATTCCGTGGTACGCCGCACCCGCGAGATTGGCATCCGCATGGCTCTGGGCGCACAAAAGGCCGATGTGCTCCAGGGCGTCATCGGCCAGGGAATGAGGCCGGTGTTGCTCGGGTTGAGCGCCGGAATCATTGGTGCAGTTGCCTTCACGCGACTCATGTCCAGCTTGCTCTTCGAAGTCAAACCCTTGGACCCGTTGACGTTCCTCCTGGTCGCGTTGATTCTGATCGGCGTCGTCCTGCTCGCATGTTACATCCCCGCCCGTCGCGCCACGCGCGTCGATCCCGTTGTCGCGCTGCGGCATGATTAGGAGTTGCTACGTGAATTGGCTTGGCCGCTTTTTCCACAGATCGAAGCAGGATGCGCAGCTCGATTCCGAGCTTCGCTTCCACGTCGAGCAGCAGATGGCCGTCAATATCGCCGCAGGGATGAATCCCGCTGAAGCGCGGCGTCGCGCTCTCGCGCAATTCGGCGGTCTTGAATACATCAAAGAAGAGACTCGCGATGCGCGTGGCACTCAGTTCATCGAATCCCTCGTGCAGGACATCCGCTACGCT
>JBJKQB010000259.1:0-36430 GCA_046705825.1 Candidatus Acidiferrales bacterium | reverse complement strand
GTGGCGAATACAAGGAGAAGAACCGGCCTTCAATTGCTGACTCGGCCTCGAATTGCTGATTCGGCAGCGTAAAAGGGCCGTTTTTATTGGGTTTTGGTAGGGGCGGTGGGGATCGAACCCACGACCTTCGGCTTAAAAGGCCGCTGCTCTACCACTGAGCTACGCCCCTGAAACAACTCCGGCAGGAGAATCTCAACGATTCTAGCGTGTGCTGCTCGTTCCGAGCAACCGCGTTGCTCAATCGAAAATTGCAACGGACATCTCACGATGCGGGTAATCAGCGCTGCACAAACCCATTGTGCCCGGGACGAACCACCTAGCAGAAGCGATGGCGCATCCCCGCGAAGGCGCGGTTCTGCTCCGCGTGCGCCGCAAAGCCGCATTCGATTGCTGAATCCGGCCAAAATCCTTTGCTCTCCAGCAAATCGACACAGCGTCTACCCCGTTCGCTGTACGGCCAGTGTGAACTGCCACCCATCCCCTCTCATCTAAAAAAGTGTGGGCCGAATTGCCCAGAATCAAGGGGGAGGAAGATATGGCAGATAATGTGAATGTTACGACGGTTGTGTCGCGCCCGAATTGGGGTGCCATCTGGTCGGGAGTTTTTACTTTCCTAGGAATATGGACTGTGTTCGGTTTGTTGGGCACGGCCATATTCGCCAGCTCTGCCAACCCCAACGTCGCACATCCGGTGGGTGGTATGAGCACCGGGATCTCGGTATGGTCGGTAATTCTGACTATCATCGCGCTGTTTTTCGCGGGACGGGTCACCGGCCATCTGGCTGGTATCGGTAACGCGCGTGACGGCGTGACGCACGGAATGATCATGTTCGGGCTTTCCATGGCCTCGGCATTGGTGATCATCGCGTTGGCAGGCAGCACACTCGGTGCCGGCGCCGGAATTCCAGGACCGCATAGCGCGTTCATACTCAATCTGTTTGCCACCATGGGGTGGGCCGGATTTGTCGGAACGTTCCTTGGCTGGCTGGCAGCAATGGCCGGTGCTGCAACGGGCACTCGCACGATCATCCGCAGTGCTGCGGTCGAGGAGCCGGGGGCGCGCCGCGCCGCCTAGCCGGACCATCTTCTCGTGGAGGATTGCCGAAACCCTATGCGAGACCTTCTAAAAAAAGCTGCATAGGGTCTGGAACAGCTCTACGCAACAAAAATGGCTGGGGCGGTTTTATAATTTTTGCCGCCCTTGCCATTTCTCGGCTCTTCGGGAGAGAACTGCGCGAAATTTCCAACTCGGGAGAATCGCGAGACTCGCAACCCGAAGCGCTCCCCAGTCCTGAAGGAGAAATCATGCCGGACAAATCGACAGCCGAAAAGGCACGCGAAGATCTTCGCGAAGGCAAGTCCCCCACCACCGCTGCGGGGGAATTTGTGCATGAAGAGATCGAGCACGTTCGCAAGGGACAGCACGGAGCACGCTCCCCGCAACAGGCGATCGCCATCGGCTTGAGCAAGGCGCGACGCGCGGGAATTCCGCTCAAGCCGCCGCGCAAGGGCAGAGTGAAGGAAAGCACGCGCAGAAACGCGCAACGCGCCTATCGCAAAGGACAATCAGGCGCCAGGCGGCCCCGGCGGAAGTACTCGCGCATACGCGAGCGCGTTATGAAACGCGAGCCGCGTAGCTCCGCGTCTCATCGCGCGCTGTCGCGCCACGCCCGCCGCGCTGCACGCCGCCGGAGGAGGACGCACAGCCGTACGACTGCGCGCCGGCACCGGGCTGCTCGTTAAGGGTGAGACCCACTTGCGGTTAATCGAGGGAATCGAAGAGTTCGGTCGTCTTCTCAAAGGAAGGGTCGGAGTGCCGCAGAATTTCGTTGCTCGCGGCGGATTTGAACGGCTCTTCTGAGGGGATACGATCGATCCAGCGCTGGTGCGACAGCTTTTCGTGATCCGAAAAGCTCAGGCGAATCAGGATCCGTACATCCGCCGCCTCGGTCGCACTCTTCTCCTCTTTCGCCGCGGATGATTTTCCCTTCGCGCCTTTTTTTGCGCTTGCCTTGCCCTTGCCGCTCTCCTCGGCTTTGGGCGTGCCAGGTGCTTCGGCGCCCGCGCTGGCCTCGTTCTCTTTGCGCTCGAATTTCAGAACGGCTTTCTCACCCAGCCGGAACGCTTGCTTCCAGGCCTCGAACTTGTGCCGCGCCTGCTGCGCGGCCTCTTCGTTCTTGCCAAAATCGAAAATCAGAATCGACTGTGCCATGTGTCATCTATATCGGCCCATAGGCAATGTGTCAAGCCGCGGGCCCGCAATCACTTCCCCGCTACGCAGGTGAAGTTCGCAGCCTCATCCGGGTTCCCCGATCCTTTGTATTTCACGCGTTCCGGATAGGGGCACAGCGGTCGCGTCATCTTGACGCCCTTGCTGGGATCATCGTCCTCGTATTTTGTCGCGATGATTCTCTCCGGCGCGATTCCCTTCTCTACCCAGCCCTGCAGCGCCACTTGAATGTCGTGTTGCGCATCGCCGAGCCGTAGCGCGCCCGGTTCGCCAAATGAGTCCGCGCCCGGCCCTCCTCCGCAGTGCTGCATGCCAGGAACCATATACAGCCGAACGAACGCGTTCACGTTTTTCTCACCCATAGACCGCAGCATCGAGTCGTAATAATGGATCGTATTCAGTGGCGAAATGGCGGGATCATCCCAGCCGTGGTAAAGAATGAGTTTTCCGCGATGTTCTTCGAACGTCCGCAGATTAGGATTGGTGGCGTTCAGATCGCGGGCCGTCTTCGCATCCGCAGCTCGCAAAGCCGCACCGAGCTCAGCCGATTTGTAGTTCCACGACGCCTTGTCGTAAACCATATCTGCGAAAAACCCTTTGCCGAAGGCAAACAGCAACGAACGGCCCGGGCCCGGCCCCGTGATCCACAACGCCCAACCGCCCGCTCCGGCTTCCCCGCCAGGCAAGAAGCCGGGATAGATTGCGTGCCCCTGCGCATCGTGGGCACCTTCATACAATTTCTGGAGCGTTGTCACCTGGGGCGCGGTCAGGCACGAAACGGAATCGCCGCCCTTGCACAACAGCGTGCGCGCATCGAAGTGGCATTCGCGAGGATCGTTCAGAATGCCGTCGCGCACGCCGTCTTTCGTGTCGCAGGCGGCATTCACAGCGGCCGCAATCGCCGGAATCTTGCTCGAAGGGATGTAGCCGTCCGGAGTTGCGGCCAAAGCCTGCGCGTTCCACAACGCGCTCGTCAGCAAAGGCGTCCAGAAGTTCGCTGGGGCGCCCGCAATCACGCCGTCGTAGTCGTCCGGAAAACGCTGCACCTCCATAAGCGCTTGGCGGCCGCCGTTGGAGCAGCTTGCGAAATAGGAGTGGCGGGGAGCTTCGCCGTAAAACTTCTGAATCGCCGCATTGGCGGCCACGGTCATCTCGTGAATGGCACGGTACCCAAAATCAATCACCTTCTGGGGATGATTGAGGGCCCACGCCGCATCGGTCGGCGTGCCTGTGTGCCCGGTGTCCGTGCTTGCGGTAGCATAACCTTCGCGGACCGCCACTCCCATCCCCTGATAATCGATGTAACCCGCGAAACCGCCGTTCCCCTGTGCCCGGAAGCGGCCATTCCACCCGGTCGCTGGCATCCACACATCAATCGTGATGTCCGAATCCGCACTCGGAGTCGAAACAATGGCAACCTGGCAAAACGCCGGCAGAGTTTTATAGAATGCTTTATCTCTGCCAGCCGCCACGGCGCCGGCCGGAGGCTCAAATGAACCGGCTGTTACCATCCTGGCCGCGACTACTTTCCCGGCCGCCAGACGGAGTTGGCTCAAGCTTGCGCACGTTTGCGAGGCACCATCCTGCGCAACCGCTCCCAATGCGAAAAACAGGACTGCGCAGACCGCGGCCAGATATTTCTTCACGTGTGCACCTCGGCAAATCGTTCTCGCCCGCCATCCTAGCTGAATTCGAGGACGCAAACCACCGCATCGGACTAACTGCGCTTCCGTCCCCCTGAGCTCGACCATCATCTTGGTGGCCGGGTCTGCGAGGGTGCTGGCTCAGCCAGTGCCACTCGCAAATGCTCATGAATCAGAATTACAATAAACCGAACACAATCAATAACATAAGAAATTCTAATCGCAAAGACTCCGTTCTGTTGCCCGTCGCCCTGTATTCGTCAAGAATCGCATTTTGTGTTGCGCCGCGTCTGCCACTTTGCTACCTTTCAGCGAACAAAAAGCGAAGGAGGGCCAGCGTGCCTGAAGCCGCGTCCGGATTGGAACCGCTCCCGTTCGAAGGAGGTTTGGCTGTTCGCGCCCCCTCCGCACCGCAAACCGTCCCACGCGCGACCATCGACACGTTTCAACAGGCACTGCTGAGTTTGGCGGGCCGTAACCACGCCGACGAGGTCCTCACCGCCATCAAGCACATTCCCGCACGCGAGGCACAGTTCCGTCCCATGCCGCAGTGGGTGCGAGCGGAACTCGCGGCGGCGTATCGCGCAAAGGGCATCGAGCAACTCTACTCCCATCAAGCAGAAGCTGCCGAATTGGCCCGCTCCGGAACGAATTTCGTGGTCGTGACGCCCACCGCCTCCGGAAAAACGCTTTGCTACAACCTGCCTATACTGAACGCCATCCTCGAGAATACCGACACACGCGCGCTGTACCTCTTCCCTACCAAAGCGCTGGCGCAGGACCAACTGGCGGAATTGCACGACCTCGCCACTCGTCTTGAGGATTGCTTCGGCGTCTTCACCTACGACGGCGACACGCCCGGCGACGCGCGCAAAGCCATTCGCGAGCGCGGCCACATTGTGTTGACTAACCCCGACATGCTGCACACGGGGATTCTGCCGCACCACACGCGCTGGACGCGCCTGTTCGAGAATTTGCGCTATATCGTCATCGACGAACTGCACACCTATCGCGGCGTTTTTGGCAGCCACCTGGCAAACGTCCTGCGCCGGCTGCGGCGCATCGCGGACTTCTACGGCTCACACCCGCGATTCATCTGCTGCTCCGCGACGATCGCCAATCCGGGGGAACTCGCGTCGCAGTTGATCGGAAAGGACAGCGAGTGCCGGGAAAGCGCGGCGGCGCAATCCGCATCCGAAGCCGTCCGCGTCATACACGAAAACGGCGCGCCTTCAGGCGAAAAACTGTTCGTCTTTTACAATCCGCCCATGGTGAACCGCAATCTGGGCATTCGCCGCAGCTATTTGAATGAGGGCACGCGCGTCGCCAAAGAGCTGCTCGCCCGCAAACTGCAAACGATCGTCTTCGCCAACAGCCGGTTGCAAACGGAAGTCCTGCTCACATATTTGCAGCAAGCGAATCCGCCGAAGCCGGGCGAAGGCCACGCGATTCGTGGATACCGCGGCGGCTACTTGCCCGGCGAGCGCCGCGAAATCGAGCGCGGCTTGCGCGAGGGGCGGATCCGCGGCGTGGTAACAACAAACGCGCTCGAGCTGGGCATTGACATCGGCTCGCTCGACGCTTGCGTCATGTGCGGCTATGCGGGGTCGATCGCGTCCAGCTGGCAGCGCGCTGGGCGCGCCGGGCGCCGCAACGGCAGCTCCTGCGCGGTAATGGTTGCCTCCTCCGTGCCGCTCGACCAGTTCATCGTGCAGCATCCCGATTATTTCTTTGGACGCTCGCCCGAGCACGCTTGCATCCAGCCGGACAACCTGGAAATTCTGATCAATCACCTGAAATGCGCCGCGTTCGAGCTGCCTCTTTCGCCTGAAGAGAAATTCGGCGATGTCGATTTCCCGGAGCTATGCGAACGGCTGGCGGAGGCTGGCTTTTTACACCGCAGCGGAGGCAATTGGCATTGGGTCCAGGAAGCGTATCCAGCGGATACGGTGAGCCTTCGCTCGGTCACGTCGGACAATTTCGTGATCATCGATACCTCCGGACATCCGGAAGCCGACGAAGACGGCCAGCCCGAAGTGATCGGCGAAGTGGATTTTTCCTCGGCGTTGACCACCGTGCATCCCAAGGCCATCTACCTGCACCAGGGCCAGCAATATCACGTCGAACGCCTGGATTTCGATCAGCGCAAAGCGTATGTGAAGCCGGTGAACGTCGATTATTTCACCGATGCGATTCGCTACACACAGGTGCGCGTGCTCGAAATTGAGGAGGAGGAACGAATTGCTGGACCTGCGGCAAGGGCGCATGGGGATGTGCTGGTGCGCTCGCAGGTGGTGGGCTTCAAGAAGATCAAGTTTTTCACCAACGAGAACGTGGGCGCGGGCAAGCTCGCACTGCCTGAGAACGAAATGCATACGACTGCGTTCTGGGTCACCCTCGAGCGGAATTTACTGGCCGCTTTGCCGTTCACCATTTCTGAACGCCAGAGCGGAATTTTCGGGCTGCTGCACGCGCTCGAATCCATGGCCGCCTTGCTGCTGATGTGCGATCGGCGTGACTTGGGCACAGCGGTGGGCGAACGCCCGCCGAGCCCCGGGATCGAAACGAAGTGGAACGAATACACCGTCGCCACGGACGCACCCGAGGCGAAGGAATTTTTTGAGCCGAATCTGTATCTCTACGACGCCTATCCGGGCGGGATCGGCTTCAGTGAGCCGCTCTTTCGCGTTCACGATCTGCTCTTGCGGCGCACGCGCGAGCTGATCGCCGCGTGTCCCTGCGAAAGCGGGTGCCCCTCGTGCGTGGGGCCCATGGGTGAAAACAGCGAGCGGGCAAAGCAAGTGGCGCTCGCAATTCTGGGCCTGATATGCGGCTGACCAAATCGTTGCCGGATCAGTTTGCCAGGCTGGCGGCGCTTAAGCCGACGCGCGCGCGAAACGCTGCGGATCCCGGGCTCGAATCGCGAGGCTTATCACCAGAAATTCCGGAGGGTTCCGCGCGCCTCGCGCAGTTGCTGGGCGCGATGCCCGCACGCAATCGCTTCGGCGAGCACCTCGCGTTGCGCCGCTGGTTCTCCGAATCGATTGGTTGCGAACCGCCGGAACGCGCCATTGACGAAACCGCGCTCCGGCTGCTCGCTCCCGAAGCGCGCGCCGGCGTCGGGGATCCGCAACAATGGCTTTTCCTCGACACCGAAACGACAGGCCTGGCGGGCGGCACGGGCACCTACGCCTTCCTGGTCGGCATCGCCTGGTGGGACGCCGGCGGTCTCGAAGTGGAGCAATTCTTCATGCGCGATCACAGCGAGGAGCATTCGTTGCTCGTGGCGCTGGCGGAACGCATGGCCGAGCGGCGCGTGCTGGTCACCTTCAACGGCAAGACGTTCGACTGGCCGCTGCTGGAAACGCGTTACCGTATGACGCGCGCGATCCGGCCGCCCTCGCCGCGCGCGCATCTCGATTTCCTGCACCCTGCGCGGCATTTGTGGCGTTTGCGGCTCGGGTCGGCGCGCTTGCCAGAACTCGAGCGCCACGCGCTTGGCTGGGATCGCGGCGTGGATGTCGACTCCTCGTTGATTCCGACGATCTATTTCGATTTTCTGCGTGGCGGCTCGCCCGATCCCCTGGTCCCGATCTTCCAGCACAATCAGATGGATTTGCGGGGCCTCGCCGGCTTGGCGGCGCGTACCCTCTTGCTGCTTGGCGACCCGGAAGGGCAGGGCCGCGATGCCTTCGAGCTCCTCGGCGTCTCGCGAATATGCGACCGGCGGGGCCATCGCACTCAGGCGCGAAGGCTTTGCGAAAAATCGATCGCGTCCGAACTCTCTCCCGAAGCAGCGCAAATGGCCCGCAAGTCTCTGGCGCGCATGGCCAAGAAGGACAAGGATTTTCTGACGGCCTGCGACGCTTGGACGCTGATGCTTGTCGATTCGCGCGCCCACACCGGAATTTCGCGCGACGCGCTCGACGCTTACGAACAGCTCGCGATCCATTACGAGCGCCGCGCCGCCGATTTGCATCAGGCCGCGATTCTTGTTCGACAGGCGCTCGCTGAATTACCCCGCGCCGCCCACCTCGGAATCCTGACCGCGCTTCTCTGCTCCCGGTATCGGGCACGATTCGAGAAGCGGCTGGCGAGACTTGAGAAGAGGCTCAGCCGGACCCTCTTGGATGGGCCCGTCCGGGCACCGGGCTCAGAATCGAATCACATGGCCGTCGAATCGAATCCAGGAGCAGCCCACTGAGAAAATTTGAGCGGCTAATGCGGATAGCCACGAGCGGCAATACGGGAGATTCTGGAAGGCGAAGGAGATTCCCATGGCTGACGTCATGGAGCCTTATTTGCGCGAGCAACTCGAAAAGCGCCGCGATCAACTGCGGCACGCGCTGGCCTCGCCCGACGCGCAGGTAGCGCATCCGGCGTTTCATGAGCTTTTGCGGGACGTCGATGCCGCCCTCGAGCGCATGAATCAGGGCACCTACGGCATTTGCGAAGTGTGTCGCGACACGATCGAGAAGGATCGCCTGATCTGTGACCCGCTCACACGCCTGTGCATCGATCACCTCAGCAGCGAGCAGCAGCGCGCCCTGGAAGGCGATCTGGAACTCGCCTCGCGCATTCAGCAAGGCCTATTGCCACGCAACGGAATGGAACTGCGCGGCTGGCGCATCCATTACCGCTACCAGCCTGCCGGACTGGTGAGCGGAGATTACTGCGATGTGATTGCGCCTCCCGACGGCGGCAGTGTGATTTTTCTTCTCGGCGACGTGGCTGGAAAAGGTGTGGCCGCTTCTCTCCTTATGACGCACCTGCACGCGATGTTCCGCAGCCTTTCCAGCATCGATCTTGGACTGGACAAGCTGCTGGAGATGGGCAACCGCATCTTTTGCGAGAGCACCATCGCCGGCCAGTACGCCACGCTGGTGTGCGGCCGTGCAGTTAACGGCGGCGAAATCGAAATCGCCAGCGCCGGGCACCTTCCGGCATTGGTGGTGCGGAAGGAAGGCGTCGAGGAAGTGGGTTCGACCGGATTGCCACTGGGGATGTTCTGCACAGCGCGGTACAGCGTCAGTCGAGCGCACCTCGACGCGGGAGACAGTCTCCTGCTTTTCACGGATGGGATTTCAGAAGCGCGGAATGCGGCGGGGAACGAATATGGGATCGAACGTCTCTCGGTTGTGGCGGGGGAGAAATATGGCTGCGCGCCTCCTCACTTTGTGGAGGAATGCTGGAACGACGTAAGCGCGTTCTCCGCTGGCGCTCGCCCGATCGACGATCAAACCATCATGATCGTGCACCGCGCGGATCGAGCCACGGCGCTCCTCGATTAGTCGCGTTCACTTTGCGGCGATGGCGGCGCGCGTGGCGACCAGCGACGTTGTCTCGGCGGGGTTCTCCTGGCTTGCCGGTGGAGCGGGCGCAGTTGTCCAACCGATGGCGCGCGTAATCTGGTCGTACGTTGCGCGAGTCGCTCCTTCCACCGTCATGCAGGTTGTATCCACGCAACGCAGGAATACGTCGCCGGTGTCCGTGTCGAACTGCAAGGAGTGACCGCTGGCGAAAACGCCTTTTTGCTCCTTGTATTTCATTTTGAGCGCATCACTATATTGCGTATAGAACCCGGCCGCGTCCTCCGGGTTATCGAGCGCGAGACGGAATACAAGGGCCGTCTGGTGCGTCTTCTCGTCTTCGAAGACCGCATAACGATCACCCGCCCACGCGGCGGACAGCGCATCCGCTCGTGGTTGCCCCAGATAGGTTTTCAGCACTTCATCGAGGCCGAATTCGCCCAGCACGTTCTCCTCCAGAAGCTTCCAATCCGAAGGAGCCACTCCCTCCCAATCCGGCAGAGACACGGGGACGGGTTTCACTCCCTTGAGATATAACGCCGGATGCATGATCTGCTGCGTGGAAACGGGAGGGTTCTGGAAGACCAGCTTCAAATCGCTCCAGCCGGTGTGCGACTTGAGGAACTCCTGGGTGAACGAAGTGCCGGCCAGATAGGGAAACAGGAGTTCATCGCGAATGTAAATCGGAGCCTTCGAAAGCTTGGGATCCTTATCCATTTCGCTGACGGCATGCACGCGAATGAAACCCGCGACATCGGGCAGGTCGCGCACGCCCAGATGATCGTCGCGCAGCGAATAGTCCACCATGGCGCACATGGCGGAGCCTTCGCTGACGGAATCGCGGGCCAATTCCGCGTCGTCATTTGGCCTCGCCGCCTTGATCCAGGATTCGATATGAAACGACTGGTCTTCCAGGGCGTGCGTCAGTTCGTGGGCCATGACTGGTTTTTGATCTTCCAGCGCGATCCAGTCGGCGATGTAAAATTCGTGCGCCTTCGGATCGTAGAGGCCGGCGATCTGATCGGTCAGCACGTCGAGCATGAACGAGTCGAGAGGAAACCCCTTGGGAATCAAGCCAAAGGCTTCGAGGGATTTGTCATCGGCGTACCGCTGGGCGTCCGTCCTGTCTTCCTTTTCCTGTTGGATGAGATAGGCGCGGATCTGCTCTTTGGAGCGAAGACTCTTTTTGAGTGGTTCGAGAATCGGCAGGTCGAGGATCTTGCTCATCTCCGCGAGCACCTGGTCGGCCGCCTGCATGAAAGCCTGCGACGATTGCGAGCCGGCCGTCGCGGACGGAGTAGAAGCCCCTGCGGCTGGGCCTGGAGCAGATGATTGAGCCGCTTGGCTGGCCGCCACGGTCAGAGCGAAGACAAAAGCCAGCGCAACCACGGCTGCGCTCACCCATCGGTTCATTCCTCTCCTCCGCTAAGTTGGATGTCGCGAACAGCATAACGGGTTTGGCTCGATCTGCGAAGCTGGCCGCATATTTCGCCTCGGCTATCGGGACCGGGTGCAGAGATCTCGTTTTGGGAAAGGATGTGCGCCGCCGCCAAGAAAGACACCACGGGGCGCCAGGGGATCGTTCGGCAGCCTATTTCAGCATCTTCTTGCTGCCCAACTCACCGCGACTATTCGCCACACGCGAAAAAGCGCCTTCTGATGCGGTGACGTCAAATGGGCTCAAAGGAAGCGTGATGGCAAACGTTGCGCCGCCCGTGTCTTCGTTGCGCACCTCGATCTCTCCCCCGTGCTCCTTGACGATTCCGTAGCAGATACTCAAACCCAGGCCCGTCCCTTTTCCCACGGGCTTGGTCGTATAGAACGGATCGAACACGCGGTGCGGATTCTTCACTCCCGGGCCATTGTCGGTGAATTCGATGCGCACATTTTCCCCCTCGACCCGTGTGCGCACCCAGATCTCACCCGGCCGCTTGACCTCGGATATGGCATCCACCGCGTTGTTGAGCACGTTCAAGAAAACCTGCTGCAACTGATGGAAATCCGCGCTGATTTCCGGGAGTTCGGGATCCAGCTCGCGATGCACCCGCACGCGATGGATCTTCAAGTCGTACTCGCGAAGGGCGAGGGTGTCCTCCACGACGCGATTCACTTGCGCGCGCCCGCGCTCGGGTTTGCGCTGCCGCGCGAAGCTCAACAGATTCTGAACGATGTGATGGGTGCGCTGCGCCTGTTTATAAAGCTTCTCGAGGTAATCGGCGCCATGGCCGCTCATCCTCTCTTCGGACTTCAGCAGTTCGCTGTAGCCTAGAATGGCGGTCAGCGGATTGTTCAGTTCGTGCGCGACGCCCGAAATGAGCTGTCCCACGGCCGCCATCTTCTCGCTCTGCAGCAACTGCTCCTGCATCTGTCGCAGCGTCTCGTAAGCCTCGCGAGTCTCTTCCAGAAGGCGCGCTTTGTCGATGGTAATGGCAATCTGATTGCCGACGGCGGCGAGCAGGTTCAGTTCGGCCGCGTAAAATTCGCGGAACGTGCGGGAACCCACCAGCAGCGTACCAATGATGCGATCCTTGGACCACAGTACGGCGAGCTGGGAAACCGCCAGGCTTTCCTGCCTGTACAGTTCACGGAATTCCTCGGCCGCGGCCAGAGCCGACCCGGAAAGCAACGTGGCGTGCGTCTGGCGGACCTGCTGCAGCAAGGAGGGCGGGATCTGGACCGCGCCCATGCGGCGCGCGTATTCCGAGGAGCACCCGCAATGCGCCGCCAGTTTGAAGACCGCGGCGGTTTCGTCCACATAATAAAGGCCGGTGACATCGGCCGAAAAGAGTTCGGCCACCTTGGCGACCGCGCGCGTCAGCGAATCCTGGAGTTTGGCCGACTGGGCGAGCACATCCGCAATGGAGTTCAGGGCGAGCAGTTCGCGATTGCGCCGGCGGATCTCGACCTCGGCCTGCTTCTGGTCGGTAACATCCAGAATGAAGCCCTGATAAGCGACGACGCCCCCGGAATCGTCGCGCGTGACGAAGCTGGATTCATGGGCAGTGCGGATCTCCCCATCTTTGCGCCGGAATTGAAATTCGAAGTCCGTTACTTCGCCATACTCGTTCAGCAGCCTTTGCAGTTTGAGCCGCTCGGCGGGATCGGCATATAGTTCCGACGGAATATCGGCGCGCAGCAGTTCTTCCCGGGTGTCATATCCCAGCATGCGCATGAACGCATCATTGAAATCGAGAAAGCGCCCGCTGGGGGTGGCGATGAAAACACCTTCCTGCACCTTTTCGAACAGGGCGCGGTACTTGTTCTCCGCCTGGCGTCTCTCGGTGAAATCCTTCAGAACATGAATCGTTCCACGCGCGTTTCCCCCGGAGTCATAAAAAGCCGATGTGGTGACCAGGAAATGCCCGCCGAAACTCGGATCGACCTGCTCGGGTTTTCCGGCTGCGGCTTCGCAGTAGGGACACACGCTCCAGCGGTTTTCGCCGGCTTTCAGCAACTCTCGGAGCGATTGTCCTTCGATCAGATCCGGGTCGAGACCGAGGTGCCACGCCAGGGAGCGGTTCGCGCGAAGAATCCGCCCGTCCGTTGTGTGCACGAAGATCAGATCGTCGATGGAATTGAAGGTGTCCAGCCATTGTCTTCGCGCAACTCCGGCCTCCTCGATTAGGGAGGCATTCCACACGGCGAGACCCAGCAAGTCGGATACGCTGACAAGGAAGCCCACCTCGTCGGCTTCGAAGGCGTTCGGCTCCGTCGACCCGATGCAAAGGAGGCCCACCCGTTGCTCCTTGCTGGCAATGGCCACCACAACGGCAGCGGCCAGCCGTTCGCTTTCGAGCCAAGCCGGCACTTTCGCCGCTCCAAACAGCCGGTGCGAAATCACCCGCGGCCCCTTCTCCAAGACATCTCGCACCCACGCTTCCGACCCGGATATGCGGGCGTACGCGGTGGTGAAAGCCGGACGGAAGCCGCACGACGCGCGCAGGTCCAGCGAATCGAAAGCTGACTCGGCGTTCCAGAGGAAAACGGCACCGTAACTCGCATTCAAGCTCGTCGTGACATGGCGCAGCACAGCATCGAGCGTTTCGGCGACGCACAGCGAATGAGTTGCCTCGGCGGTGATCAAGGCCAGCCGTCTGAGTTTCTCGTTCAAGTCTTCAGTTCGCGCGCGGCCCGCCTCCAGCACGACTACGGCCATAGCCACGCCGACCGTGATGCCGAATAGGCTGTGCGCCGAAAAGCGCAGCCAAGCCAGCGTGTTGGCAGACCACATCGGCTTATCCAAGCCGTGCAACCCATACACCAATAGGGAACCAGCTAACAGTTTCCACCCAAATCCACGCCGCAGCATTTGCGAGCGCCACAACAACAGTCCTCCACCGACAAGCAGCGCGCTCTCCAGGATCGATTCGCACCATAGGGAAGCGGGAAGCGAGGTCTGTGCCAGGGAGAGCAATACAAGGGGACCAAGCAGGCCCAGCGGCCAGAGATAACGCAAGCGCGATCCCTGACCGCTGCACTCGAGAACTGCCGCGAAAAACAGAGTTGCGGCCAGAAGCGACGCGTCCCCTCCTGCAGCCCCGATCTGCGGCGCCTTGTACCAAAAATGCGAGATCTGCAGGGCGGCCGCAAGAATGTAGAGTAACCATCCCCACAGCCACAGCCGGAAGAATCGCGCCGGGAAGCCCGCTGCCAGCAAAACGTACAGCACGAGCAGCATGAGGGCGGCAGAACAGTTCAAGAATGCCGCCGCCAGGAATTCCGCATTGAGCAAAGAAAACATGGACGCTGCCGGGCACTCGCGAGCGTTCCGGCCGGCTCGGTATATTACTTGGTTACAACGGGCGAAGTCGCCTACGGGAAGCTGCTTGGAAAACCTACCACGCGGGTGCAACTTAGGGCAACATAACCCCCGCGCAGGTGTGCCCGGCTTTATAATGCGTCTTCGTGCAGAAAGGGCCTCCCAGGAAAGAAGACAGATGAGCCACGAACGAGTTCTCGTCGTCGACGATGAAGAGGCAATTCGAGAAGTCGTCGCGACCCTGCTGGAAGCGCAGGGCTACCGCTGCACGCCCTGTCCCAACGGCCGCGTCGCGTTGGATGCATTCGGGAAGGATGCCTTCGACCTGGTGCTGAGCGATATCGTCATGCCTGAAATGGACGGCCTGAAACTCCTGGCCAGCCTGCGGTCGCTCGACCCTGATGTGCCCGTGATCATGGTGACAGCGATGCACGACATTTCCATCGCCCTCGAAGCGATCCGCGCCGGCGCCTACGACTACATCCTGAAACCCTTCGAGAAGGATCAGCTTCATCTCAGCGTGCGCCGCGCCCTCGAACACCGCCGGCTGGTGCTGGAGAATCGCACCTATCAGACGGAACTCGAGAATCTGGTCAGCGAGCGCACCCAACAACTCTCGGTCGCGCTTGCGGATCTCGAGCAGTCCTACGACTACACGCTCGAAGCGCTCGGCAGCGCTCTCGACGCGAAGGACGCGGAGACGGAGGGCCATTGCCAGCGGGTTACCGCCTTTACCATCACCATGGCCAAAGCCATGGGCGTCGACAAGGGCCTGCTCCGCCAGATCGCACGCGGGGCCTTCCTTCACGATATCGGGAAGATGGGCATCCCCGACTACATTCTCCGCAAACCCGGCCCATTGACGGCCGACGAACGGGAGATCATGCGCCGGCACTGCGAAATTGGATACGCTGTTCTCGAACGCATTCCCTTCTTGAAGGAAGCCGCGGAAATCGTGCTGTCACACCAGGAGTGCTATGACGGGTCGGGCTACCCGCGTGGCCTCAAAGGCGAACAGATTCCGATAGGAGCCAGGATCTTCGCGGTCGCGGATACCCTGGATGCTATGATCTCCGACCGGCCGTATCGCAAGGCGCTTCCCATCAGCGCCGTGCGCGACGAAGTTCGTAAATATTGCGGCAAGCAGTTCGATCCAAGAGTGGTCGACGTTTTCTTGGCCATTCCCGACCGGGTGTGGCTTGATCTGCACGATAAGATCGGCGATCCGTTCCGCCTGGCTCAACTCGAACACGTGTAGAGGCGCAGCCCTGCAGCATCCTTGCGCCGGGCAGATCGCGCAGATACTATTTCCGCGGAGACAACAGATGGCCCTGGTACCGATCAAAACGGCTTCAACGACCGGCTATTGCGATTGCATCTGCGGCTGCTACGAACTGGCCAGCTTGCGCGATGAAGAGACGGGCAAAGGCTATTGCCCTCGATGCGGCAAGGAGCACCTCGAGATGAATCGCGGGGTTGGAATCGCCCAGCTTCCACCTTCTAAATTACCTGATTCCCAAGGACGTCCGCTCGACTTGAAAGTCCCGGCTCCCGCCGATCCTCCAGGCCGTCTGAGGTAGCGTGCGATTCCTTAGCCGCTTGTCGCCGTCGCGTTCCACTCTTCGCGTCCCCAAGCCGCTAATTTGCAAGTACAATGCCGGTCGTGCTGACGCGACTCGCCACTGGCCTTGCCCTTCTTCTGATGTCCTACACGCCGTGTTCCTGGCCACAATCTGCCGGTTCTCCGGAAGCGCGCCCGCGCGCTCGCGATCTCGGCATTCATCCGGGCATCTATTCGCCCGGGCCGTTGAACGCGATCACGGATGTGGCCGGTATGGAAGTGGGACAGGTAACGATCGCGCGCGACGACGACGTGCGCACCGGCGTGACCGCCATACTTCCGCATGCTGGCAATATGTTCCAAGACAAAGTCGCGGCGAGCGTATATGTCTCGAACGCGTTTGGGAAGCTGGTCGGCTCGACGCAGGTGAACGAACTCGGTCAGATTGAAACGCCGATCATTCTGACAAACACGCTGAGCGTGTGGGATGCGGCGGCCGCGCTCGCCTCGTGGGAACTCGCTCTGCCCGGCAACGAAGATGTGCGCTCGATCAATCCGGTGGTCGGCGAGACGAATGATGGCTGGTTGAATGACATTCGTGGACGCCACGTCACTGCCGCAGACGTCCGGCAGGCCCTGGCGAATACGCGCGGCGGTCCGGTTGAAGAGGGTTCCGTGGGCGCGGGAGAGGGCACCGTGGCGTTCGGCTGGAAAGGCGGCATTGGCACAAGTTCGCGTCAACTGCCTTCCGCTGCCGGCGGCTACATCATCGGCGTCCTGGTGCAAACCAACTTCGGCGGACGATTGACGATCGCAGGCGTCCCCGTTTGGAAGTACCTGCAGCCAGGCGATTTCAGGGGCGACCACGCGAACGGTTCTTGCATGATTATCGTGGCCACGGACGCGCCGCTTACTTCGCGGCAGCTTCATCGGCTGGCCAAACGCGCCATCTTCGGCATGGCCCGGACGGGCGCCACGGGCAGCAATGGCAGCGGGGACTATGCGATCGCGTTTTCGACCACAAACCGCATCCCCGCTGGTGCACGCACGCTCCCGCCCCTCGAGCGGCTCAACGAGGATTCGCTTTCACCGCTCTTCGAGGCAGTCATCGACGCGACGGAAGAAGCTATCTACAATTCCCTTCTGCGCGCCACGACGGTTCGCGGCCGTGACGGCCATGTCGCCCCTGCCATCCCCATCGACCGACTGCGCGATCTCCTCAACCATGCTCCACAACCCTGATCGGCCAAAAGTGGGCCCTGCGTCCACGGGCAATTCTGTCTCATTGCGTTCGCGGCGTCCGAGGCTATAATCGCCAACCGCAAAGCCTTGGTCGTATAAACCGGTGCCTCACACTAGCCAGCGTAAAACGGCGGGAATCTACCTCGGGCGTCACGTCTTCGGATTGACCGCCATTCTCATCGCCATTCTCACCGTGCTGTGGCGTGAATTCGATATTTGGCAGGGTCTGGGAAGCATTTCCCACCGCGCTGTCCTCATCTACATCGCCGCTGCCGTGGAACTTCTTGGCGGTTTGGCGATTCAATGGCCGAGAACTGCACGCCTTGGCGTTGTCTTGCTCGCTGCCATCTCCTTCGTTTTTCTGTTGTTTTGCACACCGCCCATCGTGGCTCACCCGCTCGTCTACTTTAACTGGGGCAATTTTTTCGAAGTATTTTCCCAGATCGCCGCGGCGCTCATCATCTTTTCCACTATCGAGCTCACCAATTCCCCCCGTTCATCGAGGATCGCTCGCGCCGGTAATTTCTTCTTTGGCCTTTGCGTGGTTTCTTACACCCTCGGACAACTCTTCTCTCTCTCTCTCACGGCAAGCCTGGTCCCTCGGTGGATCCCTCCAGGACAAATGTTTTGGGCTGTCGTCACAACGCTTGCGTTCGGGCTTGCTGCGATCGCGCTGCTTTCCGGGCGCTTCGCTCTCGTCGCTTCCCGTTTGCTTACCGCAATGCTCTTCGGCTTTGCATTGCTCGTCTGGCTGCCCGCCCTGATTGCAAATCCGCACAAGTTGTTCAGTTGGACCGAGGGCGCCCAAACTGTGGCCATTGCCGCCGCTGCGTGGGTCGTTGCCGATTTTCTCAGCCAACACCGCCTCAGCTATGGACCCGCGCTCCAAGAACCCGCAGCTGAAGAATTCGGTGCGTCGGATTCGCGCAGTCCTGGGTTATAATCGCCGCCTGCTGTTCGGGGCGATTTGGGAGGAAAGATGAAGCGAAGCGTCATCACGGCCGCCGCTCTTGCCGGTTTGCTGCTCTCTCCGCTCGCGATGCCTTCTCCTGCAACGGCGCAGGAAAACGCCATGGCGACAACGACTCTGAAAGTCGGCGACGTCGCCCCCAACTTCACGCTTCCCAGCGACCAGGGAAAACCGGTGACGCTTGCCGATTTCCGCGGCAAGAAGAATGTCATGCTCGCCTTCTACGTTCTCGCGTTCACCAGCGGTTGAACGCAGGAACTCAAGGCCATTCAGGCTGATTTGGCCAAACTTGACTCCAGCAACACAGTGGTCTTCGGCATCAGCATCGATAGTCCTCCGGCGAATGCCGCCTTCGCCAAGCAAATAGGCGTTACCTTTCCCCTCCTGAGCGACATGAATCGCAAAGTCCTCACCGCGTACGGAATTCTGAGGAAGTACCCGATGGGCGGGGATGAGTATGAATGGGCGCGGCGCACCACTTTTGTCATTGATGAGCAAGGCAAAATCCAGCACATCGATTTCGACAATAGCGCGATTAACCCCAACACGGCTGTGGACGTCTGCCTCGATCTGCACAAGAAATCGGCTCACTAGCATCGGACGCTTCTCGACTGCCGGAGTCTCAAAGCAGCCTAACCAAGACTGCGAAGTTGCAAGCTGTCCTCTTGAGGCGGCCGACGTGACCAACGCGCCGGTTCCAGGCGCGGCCACCAAGGCGAACGGAAGCCGCCTTCCATTCCGACCTTTCCTGATCGACATTTTCAACTCGCAGCTGTCTTGAAAAGTCATATACTACCCGGCGCGTCGGGCCGATGTTTCTGCGATCAGGAGGAATGCGGTTCATGAAATCAACTCTGGCGAAGATCTCGCTGTTGGCGCTCGCGATTTTTGCCGCGCTTCATGTCTCCTCGGGCAACCCCAAGCTTCTGCTGCTGCAAACACCTACGTTGAGCAAAACGCAAATTGCGTTCGTTTATGGCGGCGACATCTGGATCGTACCCCGCGAGGGAGGCGCTGCGCACCGGCTGGTTACCGGAACAGATCTCGCCACGGGTCCGATCTTCTCGCCGGACGGCTCGCAGGTCGCGTTCAGCGGCAACTACGACGGAAACATCGACGTGTATGTTGTGCCGTCGACGGGCGGCAATCCGCGGCGGCTCACCTACCATCCTGGCGCCGACGAGGCTGTCGGCTGGACGCCGGATGGCAAAGACATTCTCTTCCGCTCGCCGCGAACGAGCCCCAACGATCCGCATCATCTTTTCACCGTGCCGGTCACCGGAGGGCTTCCTGCGCAGCTTCCGCTCGGGATGGCCGAAGACGGCTCGTACTCCCCTGACGGTACGCACATTGCTTACGTTCCCGTCTTTCAATGGGAGCCCGACTGGAAGGGCTATCGCGGCGGCCAGACCACGCCGGTCTGGATTGCAAATCTCGTCGATTCCAGCGTGGTGAAAGTCCCACGGGAGAATTCAAACGATGGCAACCCGATGTGGGTGGGCAAGACGGTGTATTTTCTTTCCGACCGCGACGGCGCGCGCACGCTCTTCGCCTACGACACCGAAACACAGAAAGTCACGCGCGTGATCGACAACACGGGCTTCGACATCACCTCAGCGTCCGCTGGGCCCGGAGCGATCGTCTATTCGCAATTTGGCGTTCTCCATGTCTACGATTTGAAGTCGCACCACGATCGCGAAGTGCATGTCACCGTTTCCGGGGACATGCCGCAACTGCTTCCTCATTGGGAGAAAGTTGCCGACCAAATCCAAAACGCCGATATTTCGCCTACCGGACAACGCGCCGTTTTCGAAGCGCACGGCGACATCTTCACCGTGCCCGCCGACAAAGGCGATATTCGTGATATCACCAGCACGCCCGGGGCCGCCGACCGCGAACCGGCCTGGTCTCCGGACGGCAAGTGGGTTTCCTATTTTTCCGACGCCTCCGGGGAGTACGAGCTCGACGTTCGCGACCAAAAAGGGCTGGATCAGTCGAAGTCCATCAATCTGGGCAAGCCCGCCTTCTACTACAGCCCGGTC
Organism: Candidatus Acidiferrales bacterium; assembly: GCA_046705825.1. GTDB lineage: Bacteria > Acidobacteriota > Terriglobia > Acidiferrales > UBA7541 > Palsa-295. The sequence continues at coordinate 16,674 of JBJKQB010000259.1, read as the reverse complement.
TGGTCTCCCGATAGCAAGAACATCGCGTACGCGGACAAATTCCTGAATTTCTGGTACGTCAATGTCGACCATCCCACTCCGGTGAAGGTCGATACGGCGGAATATGGAGGATTCGGAAACGACCTGAGCGAATCGTGGTCGCCCGATAGCCAGTGGATTACCTACACCAAGCGCTTGCCGAATTACATGCACGCCGTGTTCGTCTATTCGCTGGCCACAAAACAAGTCACGCAGATCACGGATGGGATGAGCGACTGCAGCAACCCGCAATTCGACAAGAGCGGCAAATACCTTTATTTCCTCGCCAGCACCAACACCGGCCTGAGCGCCGCTGGTCTGGATATGACCAGCGACCAGCATCCGGTAACGCGCAGCGTCTACGTCGTCGTCTTGCGCAAGGACTTGCCCTCGCCCATTCCGCCCGAGAGCGATGACGAAAAAGCCTCCGCGGCTCCGGCGCAGGGTGCGAGCGCGAATGCCGAAGCGCAGAAAGCCGGCGAAAAGTCCGCGGAAAAACCGAAACAGCCGCCCAAGGTCGAAATCGATTTTGACGGCCTTCTGCAGCGGACTCTGGCTCTTCCCATTCCCGCGGCGAGATACGAAGACCTGCAGGCCGGCAAGGAAGGCGAAGTCTATTTCGCTGAAGCGCCCGTCGTCTCCACCTCGTTCGGGCCGCCGCAACTCAGCATCAAGAAATTCGATCTGAAATCGCGCAAAGTCGAGAACATCGCGAGCGGGGTGCAGGGCTTCGCGCTCTCTTCCAACGGCGAAAAGATCCTGTACACCAGCGCCAAACACTGGTTTATCGCGGACGCAGCCAAGCCCGTCCAGCCCGGCAAAGGCATGCTGAAAACCGATGAGATGGAAGTTCGCGTTGTGCCGCGCCAGGAATGGGACCAGATGTATCACGAGGTCTGGCGCATCGAGCGCGACTTCTTCTACGACCCGCATTATCACGGCTACGACATCCAGGCCGCCGAGAAGGAATTCGCGGCCTACCTGCCGGGACTCGCCGGCCGCCAGGATTTGAGCTTCCTTTTCCGGCAAATGCTCAGCTACATGTCGGTCGGGCACATGTTCGTTCGCGGCGGCGCGGAACCCGAAACGCCGCACGTGAGCGTCGGGCTCCTGGGAGCCGACTACACCGTGGAGAACGGGCGATACCGCTTCGCGAAGGTCTATAGCGGCGAAAACTGGAATCCCGAGCTGAAGGCGCCGCTCACCGAGCCGGGCGTGAACGTCAAAGCCGGCGAATACCTGCTGGCGGTCAACGGACGCGAGTTGACCTCGTCCGAGAACATCTACGAGGCCTTCCAGGAAACCGCCGGCAAGCAAACCACGCTTCGCGTCGGCCCCAATCCAAGTGATACGGGTTCGCGCGAAGTCACCGTCGTGCCCATTCCGGACGAGCACGCCCTTCGGCATCTCAACTGGATCGAGCACAATCTCCGGCTGGTCAACAAACTGAGCGACGGCAAACTGGCCTATGTCTATCTTCCCGACACCGCGGGCGGAGGTTACACCAGCTTCAACCGCTACTTCTTCGCGCAGGTCGGCAAGGAAGGCGCCATCCTCGACGAACGCTTCAATCATGGCGGCCAGATCGCCGACTACATCATCGACTACCTGAACCGCAAGCCGCAGGCTCTCGTCTTTCCGCGGGACGGCAAGAGCGGGATGGAACCGGCCATGGCCATCTATGGCCCGAAGGTGATGATCATCAATCAGTTCGCCGGCTCGGGCGGCGACGCCATGCCCTGGCTCTTCCGCAAGGAAGGGATTGGCACGTTAGTCGGCGTACGCACCTGGGGCGGTTTGGTTGGCATCGGCGGATATCCCGTGCTCATGGACGGCGGGATGGTCACCGCGCCCCGCACCGCCATCTCCGGTCTGAACGGCCATTGGGAAGTGGAGAATCACGGCATCCCTCCTGACGTTGAGGTCTGGCAGGATCCCAAGCTGATTCGCGAAGGACACGATCCGCAGCTCGAGAGAGCGATCGCTGTGGCGATGCAAGAATTGAAGGAGCATCCGCTGCCGCACTACCCGAAGCCGCCCTATCCCAATCATCACCCACACCTGCCTCCGCTGCCCAAGGACTGACAAGCGGACGGAGAAATTCGGTCTGACGAGTGAGATCGCGCCCCCCGGAATGGGCGCTGCGCGAGAGCTGTGAGCGGACCGCCGTTCAGGTCGAGGTTGCGGAGCGGAGCAACTGCTCAACCCGCGGAATGTCGTCGGGAACGTCTACGCTGACCGCGTCGTATTCCGTTTCGACCACGAGGATGCGGAACCCGTTTTCCAGCCAGCGGAGCTGTTCGAGTTGCTCGACGCGTTCGAGCTCGCCTGGCGGAAGCGTGGGGAACTCAAGCAGCGCATCCCTGCGAAAGGCGTACAGGCCAATGTGCTTCCAATACTTCACGACGATGTCTTCATCGCGATCGCGCACCCAGGGAATGGGCGCGTGCGAAAAATAAAGCGCATTCCCGTCGAAATCGCGTACGACCTTGGTCACGTGCGGGTCCATGATGTCGTTTCGATGGCGGATGACGGAGCAGGGCGTCGCAATCTGCACCGAATCGTCCTCGAGCATGGCGGAAACGACTGTATCAACGGTGCCGGGATCGAGCAGCGGCTCGTCGCCCTGCACGTTCAGATAAATTTCGGCCGGCACATGCGCGGCGACTTCGGCGACGCGATCCGTTCCGGTACGGTGATCGAAGCGCGTCAGCATGGCTTCCCCGCCGAAGCCCTCGACCGCTTTCTTGATGCGCTCGTCATCGGTGGCGACGATAACACGCGTGAGATTTTCCGCCTGCCGGACGCGCTCGACCACGTGCTGGATCATGGGCCGTCCCGCAATGGTCGCCAGCGGCTTGCCCGGCAAACGCGTGGAGGCGTAGCGCGCGGGAATAACGGCGATCACATCCGGGTGTCCGGGAATGGTCATAAACGGGTCAGCCTTCCAATCGCGATAAGTACTTGAGCGGCGGGTGCGTTGCATCCCGCCCTTCGATCTTAGCACTGGAGTGAGCAGCCTGATATCAGCGACGCGTCGCGACCAGCGGTCTGGAGAAGGATGGAATGCGCCTCGGGCTCACCTAGGATCCGGTTAACTGGGAGAGGTAATCAAGCGGGGGCATTGACCGGCCGGGGGTATAATTCGCCCCAATGTCATTGGCATCCCAGACTCGTATTGGGCCCTACGAAATCATCGCGCCACTGGGCGCGGGCGGCATGGGCGAGGTGTATCGCGCGCGCGATACGCGGCTGGGCCGAGAGGTGGCGATCAAGATTCTGCCGCAGCATTTGACTGGCGACACGGACGCGCGGCAGCGGTTCGAACGAGAGGCGCGCGCGATTTCATCGCTGCAGCATGCCCACATCTGCGTTCTGCACGACATCGGCCATCAAGACGGCACTGATTTCATTGTGATGGAGTACCTGGAAGGCGAGACGCTGGCGAAGCGTGTGGAACGAGGCCCGCTGGCGACGGCGGAACTGCTGCGCATAGCGGTCGAGATTGCCGACGCTCTGGAAAAGGCCCACCGGCAGGGAATCCTGCACCGCGATCTGAAACCCGCGAACATCATGCTGACGAAGAGCGGGGCCAAGTTGATGGATTTCGGGCTGGCAAAAGCGGTGAGCGGGGGGGCCGCGCCGGTCAACAGCCTGACGCACTCGCTGAACCGGCCGACCACGCCCGTGACTGCGCAAGGAACGATTGTGGGCACGTTCCAATACATGTCTCCCGAACAGATGGAGGGGAAAGAGGCGGACGCGCGCAGCGACATTTTCTCGCTTGGCGCCGTGCTGTACGAAATGGCGACGGGGAAGCGGGCCTTCGACGGAAAGACGACAGCGAGCGTGATTGCGGCGATTCTGGAGCGGGAACCGCCGGAGATTTCCGCCGTGCGGCCGATGTCGCCTCCGGTGCTGGACCGCACGGTTAAGACCTGCCTGGCGAAGGATCCCGACGAGCGCTTTCAATCCGCGCATGACGTGAAATTGCAACTCGAATGGATTCGCGACGCTGGCTCGCGAGCCGGCGTGCCGCCGACAGTGGTCGTGCATCGCAAACATCGTGAAGGCGTCGCTTGGACAGCGGCGGCTCTGTTGTTGGTCATTGCGGCCCTCTTCGCCGCGGGATATTTCCTGCGCGCGCCGCAACCGGCGCAAGCTGTCATCGCGCAGATCGCTCCGCCTGAGAATGCCAGGTTTGCGCTGTGGGGAGTCGTCCCGGGAAGGCCGGCTCTTTCGCCGGACGGCACGCAACTGGCATTCGTGGCGCAGGGGAGTGATGGCAGGCAGATGCTCTGGGTGAGACCGCTTAACTCATCCGCCGCCCGGATGTTGGAAGGGACGGAGGATGCGGCGCACCCATTCTGGTCGCCGGACGGGCGATCAATCGCGTACTTCGTAAAAGCGAAACTGAGCCGCATTGACGTTTCGGGCGGGCCGCCAATAGCGGTGGCTGAAGTTGGGTCGGCAGCGGGGGGAGCTTGGGGAACGGACGGCACGATGTTTGTCAGCTCTCAGGTCGATGCAGGTCAACGGGTCCTATTGCGGGTACCGGCTGCGGGTGGCCGAGCCGAAGAGATGAAGAATGCGAGTGCCGTCGCGCGGCAGATTGGCTGGACCCAATTCTTGCCGGACGGCAAGCATTTTCTGTACTACGCCTCGTCCAAAACGGCCCAGGAATCCGGGACGTACGTGACGTCGCCTGGTGGCGGCGAGCCCAGGCTGATCTTTGCGGGAAATTCCCGCGTGGTATACGCCCGCCCCGGCTATCTGTTGTTCGTTCGAGACGGAACGCTGATGGCCCAACGATTCGACGCGAAGCAACTGCGCGTGACGGGCGAAGCGATGCCACTGGCGCAAGATGTGGAGGTGAGCGCGGTCACCGAAGAGCCGGTCTTCACGGTCTCGCAGAATGGCACGCTGGTTTATGCGAGCGGTGCCGCCGAGGACGCGCAAATTCTTTGGTACGACCGGAGCGGGAAGATCATCTCGCGGACGGGGGCACCTGGCGACTACGGCACACCGAGCATTTCAGCCGCCGGCACGCGGCTGGCCGTTTCCTATACCGCGGAGAGCGCGGGCAGCCCGCCGGATATCTGGGCGTTCGATCTGGTGCGAGGTGTGAAAACGCGAATTACTTCGAGTCCGATGATCAATGCGGACGCTTTCTGGTCACCGGATGGCAGGAACATTTGCTTTGTGTCCAACCGGGCAGGGCAATTCCGCCTCTACGAAAAGGCGGCGGATGGCACCGGGACTGCCGTCCCTCTGGTGCCACGGGATGACCCTGCGGCGGCGGAATTCTTTGGTTCATGGTCTGCAGATGGGCGCTATTTGGCCTTCCAGCATTCGATCGGACCAAGCGTGGCGAGTAACTACGGTCCCGCGAGCGGAGAGATCTGGGGCGTCGCGCTAACCGGAGATCGCAAACCTTTTCCGGTGGTGCAGAACGGGCAATTTGTCGCGATTCAACCGGCGCTTTCCCCGGACGGGAAATGGCTGGCCTATGTCTCCGATGAAACAGGACAGCAGGAAGTCTACGTTGTTCCTTTCCCACACGGATCAGGGAAAACACAGATTTCATCGGGCGGTGGAGGCTGGCCGCGCTGGAGCCGGAATGGGAAAGAGCTCTTTTACCGGGCCACAAACAAATTGATGTCGGTCGGAGTTGAGGAACGGAAGGGCGAACTGGTGATCGGCAAAACCCAGGCGCTTTTTCCGATCGATCCGGCGCCGGGGGGCTTGGGATCGATGTACGACGTTTCCGCCGACGGGAAAAAGTTTGTGGTCGTGTCAGAAAGCAGCCAGCGGCTGTCCCAGCCGCTCACGGTAGTGGTAAATTGGCCGGCGTTGCTGAAGAAAGAGTGAGGAGGCGAAGAGCGATCCACGCGATCGCACGCCGGTAACCGAGATTCAATTATTCACGGCAGCCTACCATGCCGCGTTCGGCGGAAGGCGCGTGACGAGCTGGCCCCCGAGCCGCTGGGAAGCGATTGCTGTCCAGATCAACGAAAAGCAGAACGCATCGCGACGCGTGGCGGCGCAGATTACAAGGCGCGCTCGTCTGCGCTGTGCGCGTTAGGACTGCTCGTCCGCGCTGGGGCCGTAGATCGCAGGAACCTTGGCTCCCATGGGACGCAGATACGTAGAAAGCTGGCCCCGATGATGAATCTGGTCCAGCAAGAATCCCCAGGCCATGTCGTAGCCCGTCTCGCGCATGAACTCCTGTCCACCGAAAAGGAACGGCATCTTCTCTTCCCATTTTGCGGCGGGGATCGCGTGCAGGCGCTTGCTGACGGCGTCGTGCTCGCGATCGTAGCGGCCAATGATTTCGGCCACCGTCGCGGGTGTGGGCGTTTCCATCCATTCGAACTTGCCTTTTTCCAAGCCGTCGGCTAGCGCGGCCTCCTCGTGCACGATGAGCCAGGCAATCTCGCGCGCGGTGCGCGCTTTGGGGTCGGTCCGGTAATCGGACCGTTCCTGCGGAATACGGCTGATCACTTTGCGTGTGGCCGTACCTTCTTTGTCCCAAAACTTCAGAAAGAACTCCTTGTAGTCCATGTCGTCCTCCGGCAGGAAGTAGGCTGCTCGTGCCGTCCGGCAGTATAGGCGAACAAAAAGCGAATAGCAAGGCGAAAAACTCGGGTGGTCTCTTGCGGCCAGCGCTGCTAGCAAGATGGCGTTCCGGGTTCTGCAAGAAACGCCTCAACCGCGGTCGTGAATTCGGAAGCCCCCAAGCCGGCGCACTGCTCATAGCCATACAGCCTTTTCGCCATTGTCACATCCAACTAATGTCCTGGATTTACGCCGCTCGGGCTACCGTGGAAGCGGTATGCTAGACTGACGGGCGGTTCCCCCCGGCCCATTAGGGAAGATGCAGGATGTTCGGTCTCGGGGTTTGCACCCTTGGCTGAGGCTGAGTTGAACCATGGCTGAATTTGTCTGCAAAGTTGGGGATGCCTCCGGGCGCATTTTTCAGCAGGTCGAGACAGCACAATCGGAGGACGAAGCGCGCCAGAGGCTCGCGGATCGCGGACTGTACGTCTTCAGCAGTCGCGCGCATCTTGGGATGCTCACCCAGTTGGGCCATGCGCGCCCTGACCGGGCCATTCGTCCCGCCGATTTTCTCGTCTTCAATCAGCAGTTCAATACGCTGATCAAAGCCGGCCTGCCGATCCTGAAGGCGCTGGACCTGCTTGCCGAGCGCGCTGCAGCGCCCAGGCTGCGGCCCATTCTGCGCGATGTGCGCCAGCGCGTGCGTGATGGCGCGCTGCTTTCCGAAGCGCTCGCTGCGCAAGGTTCTTTCCCGCCAGTCTATGTCACCGCGATCACGGCCGGGGAGCGCAGCGGGAATCTCAGTGGTGTACTCGAGCAGTACATCGGCTATCTGCGCGTGAGCACCGGTTTCCGCCGCTCTCTGGCCACCGCGCTGATTTATCCTTCCATTCTTGTCTGCGCGGTAATTTTGACGATGTCGTATCTGGTCACCTACGCCATGCCGCGGTTTGCTTCGCTGTACAAGGATCTGGGCGTTCCCCTGCCGGGCATCACCAAGTTCCTTCTCGATATTTCGCTTCCCCTGCGCAATTATTTCATCGTCGTGATCGCCCTGTTCAGCGTCGCTGCTGTGGCAATTTTCCTGTGGACGCGCACGGGTAACGGCGCGCTGGTCATCGACAAAATGAAGCCGCGCATGCCCCTCCTGGGCGACGTCTGGCTCAAATCGCAGATCGCACAGTTCGTGCGCACCCTGGGAACACTGCTGGCAGGAGGTGCTCCGCTGGTCTCCGCCCTTCAGACCTCCGCCTCCGCTATCGGCAGCAAACTGATCGCCACCTCGATTGGGCACGCCGCCAGCCGCGTAAAGGAGGGCGAATCGTTGCACAGCGGCCTGGCGGAGGCGAAGATCGTTCCTCCGCTCGCTCTCGAAATGATTGAGGTCGGCGAAGCTTCCGGCGCGCTGGCTCCCATGCTGACGAGCGTCGCCGAATTTTATGAAGAGGAAGTCAGCACGCGCCTGCAGCGCACTCTGCTGTGGATTTCACCGGCGATTTTGATCGTCATGGCCGTTGTGATAGGCTTCATTCTCATCGCTCTCTATCTCCCTATGTTCTCCCTTCAGATCGGATCCAGCGGGGGCGCCTAAAGGAAGCAGAATTTATGGCTACATTGAGCAACAGCAACCTAAATCCCACCCCTGTGGCGGTGGGCGCCCCGAATGAAGCCGCTGAGCGCGAGCAGGCCCGGCGCCTGGCTGAACGCTATCGCTGTCCTTTCGTTGATTTACGCGAGCAGCGTATCGATCCGGAACTGTTCCGCAGCATCCCGGCCGAGATGATGTTTCGCTACAACTTCGTTCCGCTCGAATCGCATGAGACGACGCTCGTGGTTGCTATGGCTGATCCCAGTCAACTTCACCTCACCGACGAGCTTTCTCTGCTGCTCGGCAAACGCCTGCAGATCAAGGTCGCTACACCCTCCCAGATCAGCGATCTGCTCAAGCGCACCGAACAGTCCCAGCGCGTGCTGGACCAGGCCACCGAGGGTTTCACCCTGCAGGTCATCAGCGGCGACGAAGAGTCGGAAGAGAACATCTCGGTCGAGAAACTGACTCAGCGGGATACCGGCGTGAGTCCCGTGGTGCGACTGGTGGACACGGTCATTTTCACCGCTCTCGAACGCCGCGCCAGCGATATTCACATCGAAACGCGCGACGCCGAAGTCGCGGTCAAATACCGCATTGACGGCGTTCTGCAGTACGCCATGCAACCGCTCGCCAAAGAGTGGCACGCCACCATCCTTTCCCGCGTCAAGGTCATGAGCGAACTCGACATTGCCGAGCGCCGCGTCCCTCAAGACGGCCGCTTCCGCGTCAAGTACAAGGGCCGCTCCATCGACTTTCGCGTCTCCATCATGCCTTCAATTCACGGCGAAGATGCCGTGCTGCGCGTGCTCGACAAAGAAAGCCTGAGCGAGAAATTCCGGAATCTTACGCTCGATGTTGTCGGCTTCGATGCCACCGAACTAGCCCGGTTTCGCCGCTACATTCACGAACCCTACGGCATGGTTCTAGTGACCGGGCCGACTGGTTCCGGAAAGACGACCACCCTCTACGCGGCCATCAACGAAATCAAGAATGACGAGGACAAGATCATCACCATCGAGGATCCGGTCGAATATCAGGTGCGCGGCATCACCCAGATTCCGGTGAACGAAAAGAAAGGCCTCACCTTCGCCCGCGGCCTCCGTTCCATCCTCCGCCATGACCCGGATAAAATCATGGTCGGAGAAATCCGCGACCAGGAAACCGCTCAGATCGCCATCAACTCAGCTCTCACGGGCCACCTCGTCTTTACCACCGTCCATGCCAACAACGTGACCGATGTCATCGGCCGTTTCATCAACATGGGGGTGGAGCCCTACAATTTCGTTTCCGCACTGAACTGCATCCTCGCTCAGCGCCTGGTGCGCGTCATCTGTGAGAGCTGCAAGAAACAGGTGCGCTACGCCCCGGAAGTTCTGCGCGAATCGGGACTGGATCCCGCCGAATGGGCGCAGGTTCCATTTTACGAGGGGCGCGGATGTCTGGAATGTTCAGGAAGCGGCTATCATGGGCGCACCGCCATCACCGAACTCCTCGATCTTTCCGACCGCATTCGCGAGATGATCATCGAACGCCGGGCAACCTCGGAAATCAAGCGCACGGCCAGGGCGGAAGGAATGGAATTCTTGCGTGAATCGGGCTTGCGTAAAGTGCGCGCGGGACTGACTACCCTGCGCGAAATCAACAAGGTGACATTCCTTGATTAGCCGTACTTCAGCGAGCTCTCCGAAGCCCCGCACTGGATGCCCGGGCCAGATGAGGAACCATGCCTAGCCTTTCCGCTGCCGCCCCCTCGCCCGCACACGGGCCCATCTCGCGCGTTGCGCGCTGGCTGAATGCCATGCCCCATCCTGCTTGTGTAGTGGAAATCGCGGCCCATCGCGTGGCTGCGGCGCGCTGGGGAAAGGTCCGCGGGCAGCTCGATTCGTTCGCGGTCGAGCCGTTGCCTCCGGGCGCGGTCATGCCTTCGCCCGTGGACGCCAATGTCCCTCAGCCGGAGGCTCTCAAATTCGCCTTGCGCCGGCTGTTCGCGCGCGTTCCCCACCACGGCGCGCCCATGACGATCCTCATTCCTGATCCCGTCGTCCGCGTGTTCATTCTTCCGTTCGAAACTCTGCCGCGCAGCGCGGCGGAAGCCCTTCCCCTCCTGCGCTGGCGCCTGAGAAAAAGCGTTCCTTTCGACATGGACGAAACGGTTGTCTCCTGGATGCGCCAGCAGGGGCGCGACGCCAAAATCGAAGTGATGGCTGCGGTCGCGCGCCAGCGCATCATCCGCGAATACGAGCAGGCCATCGAGTCGCTCGGAGCAAGCGCGGGAGTTGTTCTCGGCTCAACGCTCGCCTCGCTGCCTCTTCTGGAGGATCGCGGCGCGACCTTGCTCATTCGCCTGTCGGGGAAAACGCTGACTACCGTGATCGCCCGCGGCTCGAATCTGTGTGTTTACCGCTCCTCGGAGATCTCTAGCGATTTGACTCCCCATGCCATGCTGGACGAAATTTTCCCAGCCATCGCCTACTATCAGGATACTTGGGGAGAGTCTGTGGACCGCGGCCGCCTCGCCGGCTTCGGCGCTCGCGACGACGTTTTTCGGACGGCTTTGGCGGACGAACTGCGTGTTCCCGTCGGCCCTCTGGCGGACGCCGTGGATTCATTGCATCTCGGTTCCGGAGTGCGTGACCTCATCCTCCAGGACCTTGATGCATTGGTGGGGTGGACCATGAACCGCGGCTAGTCGCTTTCCGGGGAAGCCGCAGGCTGTGGCCTCTCTTGCCATTGGAGGCGCAGTCGCGTAGAAAGTGTGCAGCAAGAAGGAAAGAGCGCTATGAAAGTTCGCCTCAATCTATCGACCACGCCGCAACAGAATCGAAGGCCCTTCCTGGCCGCCGCCGTTCTCATCGCCGTGGTCGGCGTGGCCGCTCTGGTCCTGCTCTCGCGCGCCGCCTACAGCTCCTGGCAAGCCAATCGGCAAGTGCGCTCCACCATAGCAGGATTGCAGAGCCGGATTCGCCGCAGCGCCGTCGAGCAATCCCAGCTCGCCGCCTACTTCCATACCCCCCAGGCGCGCGAAATCATGGACCGCGCCAATTTCTTGAATTCGCTGATCGATCAGCGCAGTTTCCCCTGGACCGATATTTTTGCCTCCCTGGAAAGAACGCTGCCCGACGGCGTTCGCGTGGTAAGCATTTCTCCCAAACTGGTGAACGGCCGGGCGCAGCTGGCTCTTACCATTGGCGCGGTCAATGATCAGCAGAAGATCAGCTTCCTGAAAGCGATGGAATCCTCGAAATCGTTCGCGAACTTACAGATCTTGGCCGAGAAACACGATTCCAAAGCCGATTCGCTCGATCAGGTTTTGATCGAGCTGAGCGTCGAGTATCAAACCATATGAGGGCAAGGGGCGGCTGGAGCAAGACAAAGAGAACGATCATGGTGGTGCTCGCGGTGTTGCTTGTTGCGGACGTCGCCGCCGCAGTTCTTCTATGGCACACTTCCCGCCAGCAGCCCGCAGCGATGCGCACCGAAGCCGACCATCTCGCGCTTCAGGCCAAGCTTCGCGAGGCCGACGTGGCCCGCGGCCGGAAGATTCGCGCTTCGCTCCCGCAGGTGGGTGTCGACTGCACTCGCTTCTATCAGAATGCCTTCCTCCCGCAAGGCAGCGGATACTCGACGATTGATGCCGATCTAAGCTCCATTGCCCAGAAAGCGGGCCTGCGCATTTCCGACACCAGCTATAAGGAAGGCGACGTCAAGAGCCACGGCGTCGAGGAAATTTCGATTAGCGCCAGCGTCGACGGCAGCTATTCCTCCGTCATCCAGTTCATCAATGGGCTCGAGCAGTCAAAGAACTTTTACCTGCTCAATGATTTGGTCTTGACCTCCGCAAAAGGAGGCGCGATCAAGTTGAATCTTAAATTGCGCACCTTCTTTCGGACATGATCATGGGTAAATTCTCATTTCGAGTGTCATGATGTCGCGTCGCACAGAAATCTATCTCTTGCTTGTTTTGCTGGCCATTGCCGCTGGGCTGTTCCTGCGCGGCAGGATTGGCAGCTCCAGCGCCCCGCGCGCCGTGAACGCTGACGGCAAATTCGTTCCTCTCGACGTTCACGAGCCGAACCTGCGTCTCGACTTGCTGGAGAAGATTCACAATACGAAGTACACCGGGCTGCAGCGCGACATTTTCAGCGGCCAGCCCCTTCCCCCGCCTCGATCGAAGCTGCTTGCGGCCGCCGACAAGAACCCGAATGTCGCTGCCCCGTCCGGCCCTCCGCCCGTGCAGGTGCCCGCGCAATTCTTCGGCTACGCCGACGAATCGGGCAGCACCAATCGCCTGGCCTTTTTTCTGAGCGGCGACGACGTCCTGATCGTCGCTGTGGGCGACACCTTCCTCGGCAACTTCCGCCTGCTGCAAATCGGCAATGCATCTGCTGAAGTCCAGCAACTCTCGGACGGCCGGACAACGGCGGTTCCCCTCGAGCAGCCTCCCGACCAGGCCATGGTTCCATGAGCAGGCTGTCGATTCTGTCCCGTTGCTTTTCATTGTTTCGGTCCGGTGCCGGACGCGCCCGCCTGTCCGACCCGCCGAACGCCCGGATCCGCTTGTTCCCTGCCCGCCAGCTCCGCCCGCGCAAGGACGGTTCTCCGGAATCCGGCTACGCCCTTCTCCTCGTTCTATTCATGATGACCGTAATGGTCATCTCTTCCATGGCCGTGCTGATGGATCGCCGAACTCAGGGTCGCCGGGAACTTGAGTCGCAAATGATTTGGCGCGGCAATCAGTTCGTGCGGGCGATCCGGCTGTATTACCGGAAGACAGGTCATTATCCGCAGGATCTCGACGCCCTCAAGAAGGGTGTCGCCGATCTTCAGTTCATTCGCCCGGAAGTCCTGCGGGATCCCATGAACAAGGACGGCGACGGTAAGTGGCGCTTTATCTACACGAACTCGGCTGGGCAGATCATTGGCAGCGTGAAGTACGCCACCATGCAACAAATGGCCATTCTGGATCTTTACGGTGTGCAGGTGGCCAAGCTCCAAAAGGCAAACTCCGATTCAGGCCAGGAGAATGGGTTTGGAGATCAGACCGCAGGAGCAGCCAACTGCCCCCCGGCTTCCTCCGGCGGCTTGACCCAGACTGCTGCTCCGCAGGGTATGGGCTTCCCCGCCACGGCTCCGGGGGGCGGTGCGAACCCATTTCAGGGACAGTTCATGTCCCAGACCCGCACTGCCTCGCCCTTCTCGAGTAGCTCCAACAGCGCGTGTGGTCCCCAGCTTCCCGGGATGCCGGCCATGGCGCCCGCAGCGCTGCAAACGCTCTTGAAGATGAAACCAACTGGCCCCGTCGATAGCCCTGTGATCGGAGGATTCCTGGTTGGGGTGGGCAGCACTGTGGACCGCACGTCCGTCAAGGTTTACAAAGGCGGAAAGAAATACAAACAGTGGGAGTTCATCTATAACCCCATCGAAGAGCAGGCTTTAGCTATCCAGCAAGGATTGAAGCAAGCCGGGTCAGGCGGCGGCCTGTTCGGCTCTCCGGCGCAGGGTAATGGCCTTCCAGGTCCGGCAACCACTGCCACCGGCGGGATTGGTACTGCCCCGATCCAAGCGCCCCCGAGCTTCCCCCAGCCGCCTCAGAACCAGCAGTAGCAGTAGTGTTGGCGGCCGCTCCTGTGGTCAACGAATTTACCCACGTGCCCCGCGTGGTCCCTAATGCCCTGCTCTGCCCGCCTGAACCGCGATGTTGCCCCTGGGGCGCTGGGCCTTCGCCAGCCCGGACGTGATCCGCCGGACGTACCTTTGCGTTTCGGGGAACGGCGGGACTCCGCCGTATCGTGCCACCATTTGCGGCCCCGCATTGTAGGCGGCCAACGCCAGAGACAGGTTACCGTCATACTGCGCAAGCAGGGACTTCAGGTAGCGAGTACCCGCGTCGATGTTTTGTGCGGGATCGAACAGGTTCCCGACCGAATAGCGCTCGGCCGTCTCGGGCAGAAGCTGCATCAGTCCGAACGCGTCCTTGCGCGAAACGGCATGTGGGTTGAAATTCGATTCCGCCGCGATGACACGCTGGATCAATGCGCTATCGACTCCGTGCTTTGCGGCAGCCGCACGAATCAATTTGGCATATGGCCCCGTAATGCGGGGCGCAGGAGGATTGGGAGGAAAGACTTCCTCCGGCTGGATGGCGACCACATCGCTGGCGGCGACTTCCACCGTTCCGCCCTGCAACGTGAGCTTTATCTGATTCCCGATTCGCTGATATCCGGTGATGTGCAGCCGCGCCCCGGAGCGCAGCACGGCGTAATCAGCGCGCGCCGCGGGAACATCCGCAAACGCAGCCGCCAAGGCGAGAATCGCAACGCAAATAGCTGGGCTCTTCAATGTTCCCTGTTCGGAAAGGCCGGCCTTGGGCGAAAGACGGCTAACGGTTTGCGTCGAGTTTACGGCGCGAGCGCGTATTTTCGGATGGCTTCGGCCAAGCCGTTCTGGTCATTCGTAAGCGTAACCATCCAGCCCTGCGATTTCAACATATCGACGCTGTTGCCCATTACGATGGGTAACCCCGCAAATTCGAGCATGTCATGATCGTTCCAATTGTCGCCAATGGCCATCACTTCTTCCCGCCGGATGCCCAGCCGGCGGGCCCACTGAGCGAGCGCCACACCCTTGGAAACGCCATGGCGCAGCACGTCAAGCACGGATATGTCTTTTGTCAGGTATTCCGTAAAGGCCAGAGTGTATTCATCTGCAAAATCGCCGTTCTGCAACTTCTCGCGAACGTCGCGGATGGTCTGGCACAACCCCACGAACATCACCTGGATAGGATCTTCCGCAGGGCCATGCTTGCCGTTCAAGCAATCTGTGAGCGGCGCAACCTGCGCGACGAATTCGCGGCTGCGCCGGAAATAGCCGCCGCGAAAGGGATCGTCCCAGTCGATCGTTTCGAGAATGACCTGGTTTTCGCGTGGCCGGTCGAAAACCACCGAAGCGCTGGAGCGGAACTCCGGAGTCGCTTCCAGCACACGCCGCGCCGTGGCGGCCGGCAGCAGAAAGCGCTGGTGGGTCGCGCCCTCTTTCGACTTGATCAGGGCCCCGTTGTTAACAATCAGATGCAGCTCACATGGCAGCGCCTCGACGATCAGGCGTGCCGAGTGGTAACGCCGGCCCGTCACGATCACGATTTCGATTCCGCGCGCGGCCGCCTCCGCGATGGCCCGGGCGTTTTCCTGCGGCACCGTGGACTGGGAGTTCAACAGCGTCCCGTCCAGGTCCATTGCAATCAGTTTGATGGGCACGAAAGCATTGTACAGAATTGCAGGGCCGCGCGCGTCAGGGCTGATTGCCGGCACCCCTGGTCTGAGTGTCAAATGATTCGTGGCGGGTGAATTCGCGAAGCTTCTGGAGCCGCCAGGACTCGGTCTCGACCCGGCGGCGAGGTGACGGCAATCACTTCTTGACGTGACTTCGGTCATAGCAAGCCACCGTCATCTGCGACAGACTATGCCCGAAGGCTACAGGCTCTCGACGGAGGCTGCGTCGTAGGGTAAGCACCGCCCCGGCAATGGCGCTTATCCCACGCAACGCGCCAGCAGGTCCAACTGAGCCCAACCTTCAACGAAGCATCCCCGGCCGCTCACGACCACGGCACCGATCGCGCAGCGGCCATTTCGAGGCGGTGGCTAGCCGTCCAAGGGGGAAAGCACAGGAGCATCCGCGCGGCGGCACACGCAGATGCAGGCTGGCCCCCGCCTCGACCCTTTTGCAGGCCTTCTCGACTCAGCAAATTCAATTTTTTCGCAGGATAGACATCGAGGCGGCTATTCCATGCGCAGCGCTTCCATCGGCGAAATGGCTGCCGCGCGCAACGCCGGAACAATCGCCGCAAGGAAGGCGCAGAAGGCCAGAGACAGGACCGCCGTCGACAGCGCAACCGGATCCCAGGTGGACACGCCGTAAAGCTGCGCAGCGATCAGGCGCCCCGCCCCGATGGCCAGCGGCACGCCCAGCAATAACCCGACGGCCACGCGGCGGAAGGCGCTTCGCAGCACCAGCTGCACAACTTTCGCGCGATCGGCGCCAAGGGCCATGCGCACCCCAATTTCGTTGGTGCGCTGGGCCACCGAGTACGCTGTCACGCCGTACAGCCCGACCGCGGCCAGCAGCAAAGCGACGGCCCCGAACAATCCCGCCAGGCTGGCCACCGCTCGCTCCTGGCTGAAGACGTCGTCGATCTGTTGCTGCATCGTCTGGACCCGGATGATGGTAAGGTTGGGGTCGAGATCAGCTAGAGTTTTTGTCAGAGTGGCTTGAATGGCTCCCGGGGTGCTGCGCGTCTCCAGCATGATTCCGCCCACGAAATGCGAGCGCAGATCGATTTGCTGCAGGAGCGGATTCGCATACTTCGCGCTCTGCGCGAGCGGGACGTAGAACATCGGCAGGGCCGGCCGGTACATGGTCCAGGAGGCGTACTTGGCGTCGGCCACCACGCCCACCATGCGGTAGGTTCCCGCGTTCTCCGGCAAGTCAATCCCGAAATGCTTATCCAGAGG
>JBJKQB010000258.1:0-4326 GCA_046705825.1 Candidatus Acidiferrales bacterium | reverse complement strand
GTCTCCAGCAGATCGGCGCCCCCGCTCGCCTCCACCGCGATCTGCTTTTCCAGTACGAGCCTCCGGTGTACGCGCCCGGCGCGCCCGCCGTGCAAAATTCGATCCAGCACAGCCGCCGTGTACCAATCTTTCGTTCCGCGCGGCGGCATGGTGTAGCCGATCGCAATCCCTGCCAGCGGGCCAAACGGTTCCGGCACTTCCCCTCGTCGCTCCTCTTTTTGCGCCGGCTCCGAAATATCGGCGCGAGGCGGCGCGGGACCGCGCGGAATCTGATCGAAATGGCGCTTGGCGAGCGAAAAAGCCTCGCCTGGCTCCAGGTCGCCGATCATCAGCAGCACCGCATTGTTCGGCGCGTAATACGTGCGAAAAAATGTGCGGACGTCCTCGATCGTCGCCGCGTCCAGATCGGCGAAGTCGCCGTAAAAATTATGCGCGTTCGGCCAATTGCGGAATGCGATCGGCGGCAGATCGAGCCACGGAAACCCGCCATAAGGTTGATTCATCACGTTGACGCGCACTTCTTCTTTCACCACGTCGCGCTGGTTGCGCAGATTCTCCTCGTCCACTTTCAGCGCGCGCATGCGGTCGGCTTCGAGCCACAGAACGCGTTCCAGCGCGTTCGAGGGCACCGCCTCGAAATAATTCGTGATGTCGTAGTTGGTCGTGCCGTTCAGCAGCCCGCCCGACGAATTGATCAGGCGAATGTGCTCCATCTTGCCCGCGTTTTCCGAGCCTTGAAACATCATGTGCTCGAACAGATGCGCGAAGCCGCTGCGCCCGCGCGGTTCCAGGCGAAAGCCAATCTGATAGTAAACGCCCACGGTGACGAACGGCGCCGAATGGTCGGGCGATGCAACCACGCGCAGCCCATTCGCCAGCGTCGTGTGTTCTACAGGGACCTGCAGGTGTTTCAACGTAACCTCCGATTGCATTTCGATTTTCTATTCTGACGAAAAATGCGCGCTTTGCAAACCCATCCGCCACAATTGTCGGCACACGCGATTCCGCGCGTAGGCGATTCGGGTCTGTCGACGTCGGCCTTCATCGTCTACTTTCTCTGCGTCGACTTGCAATTCCCAGCATCCTATATCCTTCTCAGCGGCAACCTTGAAACACATGGAGGAAACGCATGGCGCTTCGCGATGGATTGCTTGCCCAGTTCGATCACGAGGTTGTTGGCACCCGAAAAACCCTGGAACGCGTTCCGGAGGGAAAGCCCGACTGGGCGCCTCACCCCAAATCGATGAAGATGGGACGCCTCGCCGGCCACCTGGCCGAGCTTCCCGGCTGGATCGCACAGATCATCAGTGAAGACTCACTCGACGTTCGCCCAGCGGGCGGATCCCAACGTCAGCCCTTCGTCATGAAATCGCGTGGCGAACTTCTCGACAAATTCGATAGCAGTGTGAAAGCCGGCCGCGCGGCGCTTGCCGCGGCAAGTGATGAAACGCTGCTCGGGAAATGGACGCTCCTCGCCGGCGGACAAACGGTCTTTTCCATGCCGCGGCTCGCCGTCTTGCGCAGCTTCGTCCTAAGCCACATCATTCATCATCGCGCGCAGCTTGGCGTCTATCTGCGCATGAACGATGTTCCCGTGCCTTCTCTCTACGGCCCCTCCGCCGACGAAGGCCAGATGTAACTGCGCGGCCCCTTCGGTAGTACAATCCTGCACTTGGGCGGTATGCGGGGGGACCGTGACTCGACGAAACGCAATCCTGGCGGGCTTCTTCTGTTTCGCGCTGGCTGGCTGGGCGCCAGCGCGCGCGCAAAACGCGCCCCAGAACTCAGGGGCCAATGCGACGCATATCCCGGCGACGCGTCGCGCCGAGCGCATTCCTCCGTACCACAACCATCCGCCGAAAGGGCCGCTGCCGAAAACGCTCGATCCCAAACTGTTTCCCGATCGGTTGAATCGCAACGTCTACGCGCTGGCCGCCAAAGAGAAAAAAATCCTCTATCAACTGCCGTGCTATTGCGGTTGCGACCGCGAAGTCGGCCACAAGAGCCTGCTCGATTGCTATTGCGACCGGCACGCCTCGATCTGCGCCACGTGCAAGATGGAGGCGGTTTTCGCCTATCAGGAATATCGCAAGGGCAGGACGGCGTCGCAAATCCGCAAGGAAATCATTGCTGGCAAATGGCGGAGTGTCGATCTCTCGCCGTACTCCGCCGCGCCGAGGACAAAGTAGCGGACCGCCCGGACTCTTCGCGTTCTGCCGGCTTCCTTTCGTGTCTCCCGTAGTAATTCGCCTGTCTTTTCTTCACCGGCCATGCTTGATCGGGACCGTCAGCCGCAGAATCACGTCCGTCTGGTGTCCCGTCCGCACTTCCAGATTGTGTCTCCACGCGCTGGCTCGATACCGCGTGGTGGCTCGAACGTCGTAGTAGCCGCCGGGCAGCCGCGGGAAGAAGAATCGTCCGTGCGAGTTCGTGGTCGTCGCGATCGGCATGCTTCCCGCTGCCGACTGCATCACCACACTCGCTCCCGCTACACGCCTTCCCTTGGCGTTCACCACCGTCCCGGCCAAAGTCCCCAGACCGTGCGCTCCCGCCGTGGACACCAGCAAAAGCATGAGCGCAGCGCACAGAATCCACCCCGCCGTTCTCCTCATGGAAATCCTCCTGATGCGATTCTAAGGACCGGCCTGCGTTTGCCCTCACCTTTCCGGTCCAGATGTCCGCATCCCGAACCTGTCCGGTCGATCAGGAAGGTAAAGCATCAGCCGCCGCAACCTGCCAGGTGGACTCCGGTCCAGAGACCGGCTTTGCCCCCGACAATCTTTTGGTGAACCATGCCTGCTCGGCTATAATTACCCGATTGCACCCAGGAGGAATCTCGAGTGTTGGCGATTCGCTTAGCACGCTATGGCAAGAAGAAACACCCGTTCTATCGCGTGGTCGTGATCGAAAAGACGAACGCGCGTAACGGCCGCTTCGTGGAAATCGTCGGTACCTACGATCCCGCGAAAAAGCCTTCCATCATCCAACTGAAAGACGAGCGCGTGCAGTACTGGCTGGGCAAGGGCGCGCAGCCCAGCGATACCGTCCGCAGCTTTTTGCGTAACCGCAAGCCCGCCTGAAGAATCAAACTTCATAGGTAGTCATGCGCTTAGCTCTTGTTCACGATCGAGTGAGTGTCTCTGCTCAGCCCGGCCAGCTGTGGAGGAAGGGTCATGAAGGAACTGGTGGAGGAAATTGCGAAAGCTCTTGTAGATAAGCCCGAGCAAGTACAGGTAAGATCGGTGGAAGGCGAGCAAGTTACTGTATTGGAACTGAGGGTTGATCCTGAGGATCTCGGCAAAGTAATCGGCAGGCAGGGCCGGACGGCGAAGGCCATCCGCACCCTCCTCGGCGCCGCCGGGATGAAACTGAAGAAGCGCTTCACATTGGAAATCCTCGAGTAAGTGGCCACACCTTCATCGGAGCGGGTCACCGTGGCGCGCGTCCTGCGGCCGCAAGGCCGTCGCGGCGAAGTGGCCTGCGAAGTCCTCACTGATTTTCCCCAACGATTGACGCGGATCCCGTCCGTCTTGCTGTGGGACGGAAGGGGAGAACCGCGCAAAGTGACTGTCCGTTCCTGCTGGCTCAGCCAGAGCCGCGGCGGCCAGGCTATCTTTCACTTCGAAGGTTCCGATTCGATTTCCGACGCGGAAAAGCTGGCCGGCCTGGAGGTGCAGATTCCGTTCGCCGACCGCGTCGCTCTTCCGCCCGGAAGCTATTACATCAGCGATTTGACCGGCTGCCAGGTACGCACAGTGGATGGAACATTGGTCGGCACCGTCAGCGACGTGCAACTCACCGGGGAAGGGCCAGGCGCCCGGCCGGGCATTCCCGTCACCGGAACGCCGATCCTCGCTGTCGATTCTCCGCGCGGCGAAGTCCTGATCCCGCTCGCCCAGGAAATCTGCGTCAGCATCGACGTCGCCTCGAAGCGCATCGTAATCGCGCCCCCCGAAGGCCTCCTAGACCTGAACGGCGCCCCGACCTGACCCGCGCCCTGCAGGACGAAATCATCGCCCGCACCCAGCACGAATCCTTTACCCCGGCCTGCGAACCAGCCGCGGTCCCGGCCGACTAGGCTGCTGATCGAGCTTCGACGGCCCATTGGCTCATCCGCAAAAAGTGCTTGCCCGAGTTGTGGTTGGGTTAGCCGATAAGGACTCCTTTCCGGTGCATCGGGCGGGGAAGTTTCGCTTTTCTTACGCAAAAACTTGTTCCGAAACCACTGAAAAGTGTGTCCATCAATTTTTCAACTTTTGTTGATGGTGCTGGAGTTGCGGCGAAAATTGATGGCACGACGTGTCCATCGCCCAAGGTGGTGCGAAC
>JBJKQB010000257.1:0-7745 GCA_046705825.1 Candidatus Acidiferrales bacterium | reverse complement strand
GCTGCTGAACCTGTACCTGGAGAACGGCGGGGCTATCTTCAAAAAGCGTTTTCTCGCTTCTCTCAGGAATTGGACGCGCCCGAAGTACTCGCCCCGCGCGCTGCAAACCGTCCTGCTGGAATTTTTCGGCGCGACCGAATTCAGCGGCGCCCTTACTCCGCTGCTGATCTCCAGCTACGACCTGGAAGGCCATGTGCCCTTCTTCTTCAAGAGCCACCGCATTGCGGCGGTTCCGCAATACAACTGGCCGGTGGTCTCGATCGCGCGGGCCACTTCCGCGGCACCCACGTTTTTCCCGCCGCTGCAGTTGCAGCGCGAAGGCAAGAGCTACGCTCTGGTGGACGGCGGGGTCTTCGTCAACAATCCCGCGATGGCGGCGTACGCCGAGGCTCGCGCCCTGTATCCCGACGCGGCGGAATTCATGATCGTCTCCGCCGGAACGGGCACCCGCCAGGACCGCATCGCCTACGCCAGAGCAAGAAAATGGGGTTTGCTCGGCTGGGCCAGGCAGATCGCTCCCGTCTTCATGGACAGCGCCTCCGAAGCGGTAGACTACGAGCTGAAGTCGATGCCCGGCTGCACTTATCACCGCCTGCAGGTGGAAAACCTCGAACCCGCCTCCGGCGCCATGGATGACGCCTCGCCGCAGAACCTCGCCAACCTGCAAAGCGTCGCGCGAAGATATCTAGATTCGGTTTCCGGCCACATCGACGCGATCTGTGCGCAGTTATCGGAAGGGCGAGGGAGCGATATGCCCGGGACCGGCCGCGCCAGCGTCACCAAGACCTGAGCTGCGGCACAAGATCGTCCGCGAACTGGCCGCGGCATTCCATCGGCCTTGACTTACCCGCAGAAGTAATCCTCGACCCTGCCCTTCGCACTCCTGAGCATTTGTTTCTTGACTCCGCGAAGGGCCGCGAATAGATTCCCGCGGGGGGATGAAATGAATATTCCAGCTATTTTTCCTGCAAGCGTCGCGCGCAAGTTGCAGAATCGCGGTCTCGTCGCTTTCACACTATTTGCAGCCCTGCTCTCGCTGGCCGTGCTGGCGAGCGCAGATCCCGTTTCCACCGGCAAATTGCTGAGCAAACTTCACTGGCGGAGTGTCGGCCCATACATCGGCGGGCGCGTGGTCACCGTGGACGGCGTCCCCAGTGATCCCGACCTGTTCTACATGGGCACGGTTGGCGGCGGCATCTGGAAGAGCACCAATTACGGCGTCAGCTGGACCAACATCTCCGACGGCAAGCTGCACAGCTCGAGCCCCAGCATAGGCGCGATTGCGGTCGCGCCGTCCAATCCGAAAATCATCTACGCCGGGATGGGCGAGAGCGACATCCGCACCGACATGATTCCCGGCGACGGCGTGTACAAATCGACCGACGCGGGCAAGACCTGGGATTACGTGGGACTCCGGGACACGCACAGCATCAGCAACATCGTCATCGACCCGAAGAATCCTGAGGTTGTCTACGCGTCCTCGATGGGCCATGTGTTCAAGCCGAACCCGGACCGCGGCGTGTACAAGTCGACGGACAGCGGGAAGACCTGGAACAAAATTCTGTTCGTGAACGACGAGACCGGGGCCATCAGCCTGGTCATGGAGCCGAACAATCCGGAGGTGCTCTATGCCACGATGTGGCAGGCCCAGCGCACACCCTGGTCGCTCTCGAGTGGGGGACCCGGCAGCGGCATCTACAAAACAACCGATGGCGGAGCGCACTGGACGAACATCACACACAATCCAGGGCTGCCCAAAGGGGTGCTCGGACGCATGGGAATTGGCGTCACAGCCGCCAATGCGAATGTCGTCTACGCCATCATTCAGGCGAAAGAAGGCGGGGTGTTCCGTTCCGACGATGGCGGCGGCACTTGGAAGCGCGTGAACGATGAAATGAAGCTGCGCCAGCGCGCGTTCTATTACATGACCATTTATGGCGATCCGAAAGATGCCAACACGGCCTACGCGCCCGAAGTGGATGCGCTTTGGGTGTCTCATGACGGGGGGAAAACCTGGAAGCGGCTGCGGACGCCCCACGGCGACAACCACGTCGTGTGGATCAATCCCAACAACACGAAAATTCTGCTCGAAGGCAACGATGGCGGCGCCACCGTCTCGACCGACGGCGGCAAGACTTGGAGCACCGAGCACAATCAGCCGACCGGCCAGTTCTACCACCTCAATATCGACGATCAGTTCCCTTACCACATTTACGGCGCGCAGCAGGATGAGGGCTCCTTCGAAGGCCCCAGCGCGGATGTTGCGGGCTCGATTCCTCTCAGCGCCTGGGACCGCGTGGCCTATGGCGAAAGCACCTATTCCGTGCCGCAGCCCGGCGATCCGGACGTCACCTACGGCAGCGGCTATTTCAGCATCTTCATGCGCTACAACAAGACTACCGGTCAATACCAGGACATAAGCCCTTGGCCCAACTATCAGGAAGGCGCTGCGTCCAACCAACTGAAGTACCGCTTCGGCTGGACCCACGCCATCGTCTTCTCGCCCACGAATCCGAAAGAACTCCTGGTCGGCGCGCAGTACGTGCTGCAGAGCGACGATTACGGCAAGACATGGCGGAAGATCAGCCCGGACCTCACCCGCAACGAACCCAAGACCGAACTTCCCAGCGGCGGCCCAATCGATACCGATCATTCCGGAGCGGAAGTGTTTCCCGGCATTTCCGCGCTGGGGATCTCGCCGCGCGATAACAACGTGATCTGGGCCGGCTCGGATGACGGCCTGGTGCACGTCACCACCGACGGCGGCACGAACTGGCAAACCGTGACCCCGCCCGACCTTCCGGAAATGGCCTGGATCTGCTCGATACAGCCTTCCTATGCGGACGCCGGCACCGCGTATATGAGCGCGCGGCGCTACATGCTCGACGACTTCAAGCCTTACGTCTTCAAGACCACCGATTACGGCAAGACCTGGACCTCCATCACCAACGGCCTGCCCGCTGATTCCTACGTCTTCGATCTGCGGCAGGACCCCAAAGATCCCGATCTGCTCTTCCTCGGCACCAAGAGCACCCTCTACGTCAGCTTCGACGCCGGCGCGCAATGGCAACCGCTTACGCTGAATCTGCCGACCGCCCAGGTCCGCGATATCGCCATCAACAACAAGCAGGACCAGGTGGTGATCGCCACCCACGGCCGGTCCTTCTGGGTGCTCGATAACCTCTCCGTGCTCGAGCAGATGACGAAAAACCCGCAGGTCGATTCCTCGGCGCCCTTCCTCTTCGACCCTCAAACGGCCTGGCTCACTCACGCTTACGGCACTGGGAATCCTGAGTTCACCCCGCCTGCGTCCGGCAAGAATCCGGCGTTTGGCGCCACAGTTTTCTTCCATGTTCCTGAGACTTACAGCGGCAAGACCCCCGCGAAGCTCGAATTCCTGGACGCGCAGGGACAAATGGTCCGCTCGTTCACGCTGCACCTGAAAAAGAAGGTGTCCAAGGAGCAAAAGAAGAAAATCCAGGAGGAAATGGCGGAGAAGAGCCAGGCGGAACAGGATCAGTATCAGGAAGAAAAACTAACCGGCATTGAGCCCGGCATGAACCGGTTCCAGTGGAATCTACGCTATACGGACGCCACAAACGTGGCGGGCTTCCACGCTCCGGTGGCGGCGGGCGGGCTGGAGAACAACGTCAACGGGCCGCAAGTCGTCCCGGGGTCCTATACCGTCGTGCTCGATTACGCCGGCAAGAAGAGGCAGGCAAAATTCGATGTGGCGCTGGATCCGCGCATCCAGGCGAGCCAGTCCGATCTCGACGCTCGCTTCGCGCTGGCCATGAGGATTCATGATGCGCTCGATACGCTGGACAAGAAGATCAACGAGGCGATCGCCGCGCGTGACAAGCTTGCCGCCGCCGTGCACAACCATCACGTGACTGAAGCGCAGGCCGGCAAGGCGCTCGCCGATCTCAACCGCGAAATCGGGGACGTTGTGCAGATGAAGATCACGGCCAGCGAGGGCAGCCTGCTCCACGAGACCAAACTGCACAGCCACATCGCCTATCTCGCGGGCGACGTGGACCTGACCTTCGGCCCGCCCACGGCGGCGCAGGAGGCGGTCTTCGAGCATCTTGAAAAGCTGGCCAAAGCCGCCGAACAGAAACTCGAAACCGATACTGCAGCGGCGAACAAGCTGCTCTGACCGGAACACAAACCGAACCCAGTGGCGATCTCGCCCGAGGCCGCCACTGGGGAGCGCTATCTGGCAGGGAGATTGAAGCGAATCCCTGCGCGCACGGCAATTGGCATTCCTACCTGCGGAACCGGCGTGGCATTGATGGAATACTGCGCATTGAACAGGTTTTCCGCAGCAGCGAAGATTTCGGCGCCGCGGCCGATTCGGCGCCAGGCCATGGCGTCCAGCACGAAAAAGCGCCCGAGCGGGAAATGGTTTCGATCGTCGTCAAACTGCTTTCCGACCATGCGCCCATCCACCGCAAAACTGATCCGCGCGGGATTTTGGTACCGCGCCTGAAAGGTCAACACATGGTGAGGGACCTGCGCGACCCACAAACCAACCAGGCCCGGATCGGTGGGGAAACTCGTCACCGTCGCGTCCACGTACTGATATCCCGCTGTCAGAGACAAGCGGTCCGTGATTCCGGCGGTGACGTCGATCTCCGCTCCGGGCGCGCGCGTGCGCCCCAGGTTCTGCCGCTGCCGCGTGATCAGCGCGGGAGTCGTGCTCAGCGTCACGTTCGCGACCGGATCGATGATCTCGTTGAAGAATCCAGTGCCCCGAATGAGCAGCCTTCGCGGGACCACGTTCAGCGATACGCCTGCCTCGCCGCCCGTCAAGCGCTCCGCCCGTAAATCCGAGTTGGCGTCGGTGACCACATTTCCGACGCGGAATGGGCGGTAAAGCTCATTCAGCGTGGGCGCGCGAAACGCCCGATACACCGACGCCGACCAGGAAACCCGCGCATTCACTTGCTGCACTAAGATCAGGCGCGGGCTGAACGCATTGTAGGAGCGATCCGGATAGGGCGTCAGCGTGGTCGTAGGAGGCGAACTGAACGGCGCCGCGATCGACGACGCGTCGAAATTACTCCAGCGATCGAACCGAGCGCTGGCGGAGAGCGTCCAATGACGCGCCAGCTGGATGATATCTTCGCCGAAAACGCCCGTGTTTCGCTGACGGCCGCCCGACGAAGTCTCTTTGCCCGCGAGCACGAGCCGCTCGTTGCTGCGCCCCCGGACTTCCTGCGTGTCCACGCCCGCGACCAGCGTTTGGCGCTTTCCCAGCACCCGCAACCACACCGCCGATCCGCCCAGTTCCTGCGCGGGCACCGCCTGAATATTGGTCAAGGTCTCGCCGTTGCGGTCCGCCGCGATGGACGAAAACGTCTGGTTGTACGTCTGCGCGTCGCCGTAAAAGCGCAGCGTGAGCGCTCCAAACCTTCCAAGCTGCAGGTCGGCGCCCAGCGCCCCTTCGCCCAAGCGCGTGTCGTTCACCTGATCGGGCGTTCCGTTCGCGCGCGATTCGCTCAAGAACCAGCCGCGCGCAAAAACATCGCTGCCGTTGCCGAATTTTTTCCCAATCCTCAGGTCCGCTGTCCCGTGCTGCGAGCCGGCCCGCGTGTCGATGACGCCGCGGTACGGCTCAGGAACCAGAACGTAGCCGTCCGTATGAAAGGCTTCGCCCGCAAACGAGCCTTCCCACCCGTGCCACGTTCCTCCCGTCCACAGCGAAACGTCGGGCGTGTTCTGATTGCCGTAGGAAGTCTCCAGCGAAAGCCCTTTGTCCTCCGGCGGGCGTGTGAAGAACTCGACCACTCCTCCAAGCGCGTCGCTGCCGTACAGGCTCGACCCGCCTTCCTGCGAGACTTCTATGCTTTCCACCGATTCTTCCGGAATGCGGTCCCAGTACACCCAGCCCCCAAACGAGTCATTCATGGGAATGCCATCTTCGAGCACCAGCGCGCGGCTTGCACCGTTGGCACCCAGCCCGCGCAGCGAAACGCCTTGCGTGGTCGGATTGGCCGTCCGGCTGCTGGATCGCCGGAACAGGCTGAAGCCCGGAATCTGCCGCAGCGTCTCATCCAACGTCAGATTGGGGCTGTTCGCGACGTCTTGCTGCGTGAGCTGCCGGTCGCTGGTGGGCGATTGGGCCAACGGCGTCGGCGTCCGCGCGGTCACCGTGACGCTCTGCGCCAAACCCGCTGGGCGCAACGTGATTTCGAGCCGCGCCGGCTTAGTTGATGCAGCACTCCAGTTCAGGCGACCCTCACCGAAGCCAACTGCCTGCACGATGATCGTTCCGGACGAAGCCGGCACGCGCTCAAAGGAGAACTCGCCCGTAGGCGATGTTGTCACCATGGCCGAGTAGGATTTCGCCCGCAGCTCGACCTGCGCGCCGCTGATGGGCGCCCCGCTGGCATCCTGCACCATTCCCGCCACCCGCACCTCTTGCGCGACTCCCGGCGGCGCAGCAAACGCCAGAACGGCGGCGAATGCGAACCACCGCACACAGCGAACAGCGACAGCGCACGCTGAGACTGACCGTTTTGGAAGATGCCGCGCTGAAGTCCCCGGCGCCACATCCAAACCTGCGACCGAACAGAATGAACACCCTCGAACTCGCTTCATGGGTTGTGGTCAGGATAATCGAAGAAAAAACGGGAAGCCGGGACGATAACCCGCCGCCTTTGGCGGGCCGGCATGCCACCTATGGCAGGCAGACACCAGAGAAACATCATACCGAGAGCGCACAGAAAAGAGTAGCGCGCCCATCCGGCCTTGGGGTTTCCGCTTATCTTGCGCATTTCTCTGTGGCGCATTCCTTTGGTCTCAAACGGCACGGCGCCGCTTCCCTGTGCTATCTTGTGGGAACTCGGATTCCTCGCAGACGAGGCCTGGGGGAGGGTTGATGACACTCGAAGGGGTACGTCGCAGCGATCGCGTGGCCCTCACGCTGTTGTTGGAGGTTTCCGGACGCGACCTGCAGGGCCAGGAATTTCGCGAGCCCGCCCGTACGCTGCTAATCAATCGCCACGGAGCGGTGATCGTCCTGGATCGCGAACTGGCCCCCGAGCAGCGCGTCCATCTGCGGCGGCGCGCTCCCACGGAAAGCCATCGCGAAAGCGAGGTGCGCATCGTAGGGCAGTTTGGAAGACAGAGCGAGGGAGCTCTCTACGGGATCGAGATGGTCGGAGACCATATCGACCTGTGGGGCGTGGAATTTCCGCCGGTCGCCGAATCCTCCGAGGCGGTGGCGCGCATGCTGCTCGAGTGCACCTATTGCCGCCGGCGGGAAGTCGTTTACCTCAACGAGTTCGAGCTCCGCGGCTTCGAAACGAATCGCGGGATCGCGCGCCACTGCAAGGGTTGCGGCGTGGCCAGCATCTGGGTCCAAGCGCCGCACGAGGAGGAGAAGAAGCTGGGAACGCGGGCGCGCTCGCGGAAAGCCGCCGCGGATTCCGCCAAGTCTTCCAACCCGCAGGGCGTGCCGGAGCGCGAGCGCCCGCGCGTGCGCACGCGGCACACCGCCTGCATTCGCCAGGCGGGCACCGACGACGAGCTGGCCGTTTGCGAGGACATCTCGCCCATCGGCATGTGCTTTCGCAGCAAGCGGCGTTATGAGGCCAACGCTGCTGTGGAGGTCGCCGTCCCCTATTCGCCGGACACGGCAAACATTTTCCTGCCGGCGAGCATTGTCTATTCTGAAGAAATGCCGAAGGCCGGTTTATTTCGCCACGGGACCAAGTATCGCAAGCCGCAGTCGTCCG
>JBJKQB010000256.1:0-3439 GCA_046705825.1 Candidatus Acidiferrales bacterium | reverse complement strand
ACCCAGCCGTGCTCTCAATGAGCACGGCTGGGTAAAGTACGTATTCGAAATCCGCAAGATCGTAAATGGTGTTGAGCGAGAGGCAATGTCCCACGAGGTTGATCACGTCAAAGATTTCGGCGGACGTAAACTGGCCCTGGAAATCGAGTGGAACAACAAGGATCCGTTTTTCGATCGGGATCTCGAGAACTTCAAGCGTTTGCATGCAGAGGGCGCAATCAGCGTCGGCATAATCATCACGCGGGGACCTTCGCTTCACGAAAGAATGCTGGAATTTGTGCTTAGGTTCGCCGCGGAGCGGCAGGTTCGATCGTTCGAGGATCTCGATCGACTGCAAATAGAGCTTACCAAACGAAAGCGGAGAGAGATTCAGAAACGCACCGAACGATCCAAGAACCCGCTGGATTTTGGAACGGCCTGGGCGGAAAACTTCGTTGCGGACAAGTACGGCGAGGCGACAACGCATTGGAAGAAGCTTCTGATCCGAATCAGCAGAGGCGTCGGGAATCCATGCCCTCTTCTGCTGGTCGGGTTACCCGACTCGATTGTCACCTTTGACACTGGCACCAAAGCTAGATGACAGGGAAGATCTGAGTCCCTCAAAACAGCTCTGCAATAACCAGTTTTTGCCGTTCGGAGTCGTTCCTGTCCCAGCGGTATCCTCGGTGATTCGGTCGAATTTCCTTGTAAGAGTCGACTTGGTCGCCCCATTGGGACCATCCGGGCATACGCTCCCTTGCAAACAATTCCAAGAACGGTCCCGGGCTGCATTGTTCGATAAGGCGATATACCTCACGAGGCTTTCTGGAATGCTCTTCCTTTCGCGTCATCAATATGTTCACCTGCCGCCTACCTGGCGATAGAGTACGCATGGATCCGCGAACACCAAACAACAGGAGTTCCGTCACATTCCGGAAGTAAAAACCGACACCTCGGCCGTCCGGGCCCCCGTCCTTCCGAATCTTGTACCAGACGATATTTGTTTTGTACCGGAAGCCCCACCCTTTCATTATTGTTAGCGCTTCGAGAAGGAGGGCATTCGGGCACCACATGTATAGGTGTGCTTTGTCGCCGGCATGATTCGCGACCGGCAGCTTTGCGATGTCGTCAAAACTCATCGTTACGTATCGGTGTAGTCGGTGGTGTTCGGGCGCAACCTTGCCGGTTCTATTTGTGAAACGCCACGGTGGGTCTATCAAAATTGTCGAGAATTTGCCTGTGAGGCCCCGAAACTCCGGTAAGGGTGGCGCGATGGGTTTCACTGTTTGTTCTGTTCTGTAATATACGGAACCGCCAGCAAAATCAAGATGCAAGTCGAGGTGTTGCAGAGAATCACTTCGCTCGGTCATCTCTGGGTTACCTCGTTCATGACGCCTCTAAACCAAGATGGGATTCCTATTCCCGAGATGGTGCTCGACGCTGCGAAAATGAAGCGCATGGCCAGTTGGTAAGAGCACGTCGGCGTCCAAAGGGGTAAGGACCGTGAGACACGGCGGGGCGGAGTGGCGGGGATTGGTATAATGGGGAATGCGAATTTTATTCTTCAGCGGCAAGGGCGGAGTGGGCAAGACGAGCCTGGCGGCCGCCACCGGCGTGAAGCTGGCGGAGCTGGGGCATCGCACGCTGGTGATGAGCATCGACCCGGCGCACAGCCTGGGCGACTGCTTCGATCTGGGCGGCGAGCTCTTCCACGGGCGCACTTCCGACCCCTTTCCCATCAACCCCAAGCTGTCGATTTTCGAGCTGAACATCCAGAAGGAGATCCGGCGGCACTGGCGCGAGATTTCCTCGTACGTCAGCTCGGTGCTGCGCACCACCGGAATCAGCGGGGTGGAAGCGGAAGAGCTGGCCATCCTGCCGGGCATGGAAGAGCTCAGCGCGATGATGTACATCAACCAATACCGCCGCGAGAACACCTACGACGTGGTGGTGCTGGACGCGGCGCCCACGGCCGAGTCGTTGCGCTTCATCAGCATGCCCACCACGCTGGACTGGTACATGAAGCACATTTTCCCCTTCCAGCGGAACCTGCTGAAGGCGGTGCGGCCGATCGCCAACCGCGTGGCGCCGTTCGAGCTGCCCACCGACAGCTACTTCACGAACATCCAGGACCTGTTCGCGAAGCTGGACGGTGTGGACGACATCATGCAGGACCCGCACACGACCAGCGTGCGCCTGGTGACCAATCCGGAAAAAATGGTGTTGCGGGAAACGCAGCGGGCGTTCGTGTATTTCTCGCTGCACGGCTTGACGGTGGACACGGTAGTGGTCAACCGCCTGCTGCCGGCGGAAGTGACGGATGCGTGGTTCAGCGAATGGCACGTCTCGCAGGGCAGTATTGTGCGGGAGATCGAGGAGTATTTCGCGCCGGTGCCGGTGCGCAAAGTGCCGCTGTTCACCCATGAGGTTTTGGGGCAAGAGCGGCTGCACCAGCTCGCCGAAGTGCTGTATCATAAGGATGAGGATCCGTCCGCCGTCACGCAGGTCGAGAAGCCGTTCACGTTCGGCAAAACGGACGGGGTCTACCACGTTCGGCTGCTGCTGCCCTTCGCCGCCAAAGGCGAGGTTGGGCTGTTCAAGAAGGGCGACGAGCTGGTGGTCGAGGTTGGCACGCTGCGGCGCCATATCGGCCTGCCGCGCACCATGGCCACCCTGCAGCCGGTGCGGGCCAGGCTCGACCAGCACATTCTGACGGTGGAAATGAAGGAGACGTCATGACCAACGCAGAAAGCAGCACCCAAGGCACGAGCGAGCGCCCCGCCAGCGAACGCTGCCTGTGCCGCGAGGTTGTGGACCAGCTGGGCAAGGTCTTTGAGGTCTCGCCGGCGGTTCGCCAGCACCTGATGAATTCGCGGGTGGAGTTCCTCAAGGCGCTGCGCGCCGCGATCGACCAGCGCATCGAGCGCATTTCCACCGCGAGCCAGCAAGGCTCGCACATCGCCGTCGAGTAGCGGCGTTCTTGATTTGCCGCGCAGCCTTTTCGGAGCACTGATGCGGAGATTCCTGCTCGCCGCGGTGATCGCCGCGTTTTCGCTGACGCTTCCTCTATTATCCCCTTCCGTTTTTCCGCCTGCTCGCGCCGCGCAAGCAAATCGGCCGCTCCGGCTGGTTGCAACCATTCCTCTGCCGCAGGTCCGCGGGCGCATCGACCATTTCGGCATCGATGTGAAGGGGCGGCGGCTGTTCATGTCCGCGCTGGGCAACAACACGGTGGAAGTGTTCGACCTGCGCGCGAACAAGTTGCTGCACACGATCGGCGGGCTGCACCATCCGCAGGGAGTCACCTACGCGCCGGACTCGGGCAGGATTTTCGTCGCCAACGCCGACGACGGCAAAGTGCGCATCTTCGACGGCGCCAGCTACCAGCTGATCTCGACGGTTGATTTCGGCTCGGACGCGGACGACACGCGCTACGACGCGGTGACGCACCGCATATACG
>JBJKQB010000255.1:0-16997 GCA_046705825.1 Candidatus Acidiferrales bacterium | reverse complement strand
ATCAACGCACATCTGAGTTTCGAATTCATGTGTTCACTCTCCTTGTCGGATTTTCCTTGCTGCTTCGCGCACAGATACCGTCAGAGTTTCGCGAGGACATCCTTCGCCAACGCCTTTTCCTTCGCCTCTACCTGGTCCAGCGGGAAACCGTAGACACGAAGGTCAAACGCGGCGTCCCCTTTCCTGAAAATCAGGCCCGTGCCGAAGCCGGGAGTGGTGACGAAAAGAGCGTCGTCGCCCACGCCGCTGACCAGCACTTTGGTAATGCCCTTTATCGGAGTCTTCGCATAGTTGAACCGCTGAACCGGGGTGAGGCTCCCGATCTGGGTGTAAATGCTCAGCACCGCTCTCTTGCGATCCATGCCCTTTTGACCCGGCACCTCCCACCCGCACATGGCTGTGCTGTTGGGCAAGATCTTCTCGCCTGCCCCGACCGACACACCCAGCACTGCAGTCACCTGGGCCGGCGTGAGCAGCGAGCACGCATCGGCCGGCGGCGCGGCCCACGCAGTGCAGGCGCTGCATAGGACGAAGACTAAAAGAGAAGCACCGATCAACGAGATTTTGAGTTTCACGTCGCATCCTCCTCGAAATTTCGAATCACTCATTTTGCCAATGAGACTTCCACGCGGCGATTCAGCGCTCTGCCGCTGGCGGTCGCGTTGTCAGCGACGGGGCGCGTCGAGCCAAAGCCTTGCGGCTCGAGACGATTTCCCGCGACGCCGTGGGCCGTCAGCCAAGAGACGACCGAAGCCGCGCGTGCTTTGGAGAGTGGAATGTTGAGCGCATCCGAGCCTTGATTGTCGGTGTGGCCGGCAATGATCCAGCTGGAGCCAGGACGGCCGTTGATTAATCCGAGTACGGCGTTCAGGGCAGGCATGCTGTCGGCGCGCAGCTTGGACGAGCCGGTGTCGAAATGGATGCCATAGATATTCACAGTGCCGGTTTGTGCGATGGACTGCTCCAGCGCGGCAGTGCTCTCTTGATGCGGATGGAGCTGAATATCCGCGTGCCCACTCTGCCCCGCTGACAAGTCCACCGGAACGGAATTCTGGTCGTACCCCGAAGCATTTGCCGTGGCAACAACCAGCCCCGCCGGGATACCGTTCAGCTCGCATTTCCCCTGCTGGTCCGTGGCAATCGATGTGGTTCCGACGCTGACAGTGGCGCCCGCGATGGGCTTGTGGGTGTTCGCGTCCGTTACCGTCGCGCTGAGCGAAACTTGATATTTGAATTTGTGCGGATTCACCAGGATGCGGACGAAATCGACGGCGTAACCGTCCCGCGCGTGTGTGGTCGGATCATCGATCAGCAGCTTGACGGTTCCGGATTTCAGCAAGGGCCAGTATTCGGGCAAGAGCCTCATCGTCACTAACTTGCCAATCGGGCCCGTTTGATCGAGTGAGTTCATGACATCCTCGAAACCGGGGATTCGCGTACCGTTCAGACTGACCTGGAAATAAGAGTGGTAGACGGGGGCCTGAAAGTCATCCACGAAAATCTGGACGACGACGTTCTGGATTTTGCTGGGCAGTTCACCGACGTCGAGGACAATGGGGGCTGGCATGGTCAACTGGCGTTGGAGCGTGCACTGCGCCGCCGTTTGGGTGTCTACCCAGAGGAAGGTGTCAGGGTAGTTCGGGGGTAGCTGGATGCGATTTGTCGCTGGGTCGCGCGGGAGGTTGGCCCTTCCGGAGGCAATGGCATAGCAAGCTTCCAGGTTCCCGCTGTATCCGTCGCCTGAGGTCGGCGCTGGTTCAGTAACAGAGTCGATCATTACGTGGTCCGGCTCGCCTGCGGTCCGCTGCACGTGCATATGCACAGGAGTGACGCCCGTGCCGATCATGATTCGGTCGGTTCCTGGGGGCGTTTGCGGCGGGATTTGATAGTTGTTTGGCCATGGGTGCGGCGGCGTGGACTTTCCTGAAAATGGATCAAAATTCGATGGCCAGCCAAAACCGAGATTGTTAATGTCGCCCGTGCGTACGAGCAGGTCTGCCTCCGGACCTTTGACCGTGCGCTCATATTCGAGCGGCCAGTCATGCTTGGGGTCACCCGTTCCCGCGACTGGCACCATCGGCGCACCGGTTGGAATCGACGGAGGAGTGAGGGCTGTGTCAGCTCCCGCCGAAATGGCCGGCGTCAGTGCCGTTGCGGCCGCAGTAATGGTGGCCAAGCTGTCGTTGAGAGCCTTCCGCGCCGCCGTATCGCTTGGGTTTCGCCTCACGGCGAGGTCGAGGTCCTCCAGCTTACTTTTCAGAGCATCCACCGCGGCCGAAGTCTTCCGATCCGGTGCCGCCCTTTGCAGATCGCCCAAATGCTCGAGGAGATCCTCGACTGGCCCCTGCCCGCTGCGCCCTCTCCGCGCCTTAACAGCCGTGCTGGTGCCCGCATGGCTTACTTCGATCTGCGCACTGGCTTCCGCTTGAGCAACTTTCTGTCTTACGTGGTGAACAACAGAGCTGACGGCTGCAATGATCGCCACGATCAGCAGCAGGACCACTCCGGCAGCAACAATCGCGACCTTAGGAATAGCCGATGAGCTTGCCGGAGGAGCACCCGCTGCCCTGGCCGACGAAGAAGGGGCAGGGACCGGGCCGGGGGAAGCCACAGCGACGGGCTGCACAGCAACATCTTTGTTGGCCGGACTCGTCTGCGGAGGAATATTGGCCGTGCTCGCGGGCCGCGGGCTACTTGGTGCCACGCCTTCTGCAGGGCCACCTGCCGATGCGCCGCAACTCGTGCAGAACTTGAGTCCTGGGGAGAGTGCGCCGCCGCACTTCGTGCAAAAACGCCGCGCGCCTGCAGTTTGAGGCGCATCGCTTCTGCGCGCGCCGCACTTCGTGCAGAACGCATTTCCCTCCTGCAGAACAGCGCCGCATTGGCTACAAACATCGGGCATGAGTCTCCTCCGGGCAAGCGATTCAGCGCGTCATTGCCTTCTGTGCAAACAACCCATGTTTGTCTCTAGATTTCCAAGATTCACTCCATCGTCATGGAGTCGAGGTCGATGTCCTCTCCCAGTTCCACCATGGCGTCGATAACAGCCGTGAACACTTCCCGACATAGCGACTAGGGAGAATGCAGTCCCTTCGGTCAGTGCCGCGCCACACTGTGTGCAACAAGGCATGTCCTCTCCCCCCGGCGTCTACTTCTGTGGATAACAACCCTTGATCGACGGTATGGCCGTCACTCCGGTCTTCTTGAACACCTCGACGTCGTCGTCGGGAGGCTTCGAGCCGCTGACCTCGCCGAGCAGGTGCTCATCGATGTTCGCGTTGACCATATATGTCTGGTAATACTGCTGGCATGGCAGCATGGCCATCAGTCCCGCGCCCGCGTACCCCACGGAGGAAACCCACATAACCCATGCGGCGTTCCGGAGTTTGAAGTAATCGTCGGGCTTGGGGTACTTGATGTCTTGCGAGAGGTGAGCGCCTAACTGTGCTTCGAAGCTGTCGGCGAAGTCCGCCGCCTGTGTGGTCAACGCGTTCGGAAGCCGATTTCCCGCAGCCCACAGAAAAGTCGTGTTGCTAAACGACAAAGCGAATTTGGGAGCATTGACGGCGATGACCGCCCCGTTCGCCGCTTTCGCCGAATCCGTCGTGCTGGAAATATCGGGTGTTGCGTCCAGCCCATTGTTCACCGCGGTTGAGCCGTCGATGCCGCCTTCTCCCTTGTACACAAATTTGAAGTGCCCTTGCGCGGCGGCCTTCTCGCCGAATCCTGGCTTGAAGATGAGGTTGGCGTCGATCTGAAAAAGGAAGGGGACGTCATCGGGACCGTCCACAAGCGCGGAAAACAGAGGGCGCATGCGCAGGCGAGACTCTCCGATGCCTTGCCCCGAGGCGGTCGTCTGGGCCATCCAATCCACGTCCAGCGTGACGTTGGCGTTCGCGGTGAACTCTGCCTGCTCGACCTTGTCGTCGTGGATCACGACGTGAAAGTTGTAACCCGGATTGCTGATCTCTGCCTTTGCCGTGACGCTGCCCGACAGCCCGCCGTTCTGCTTGAAGGCGGTGAAGGAATAGTGGTCGGAATCACCGCTGGTGCTGTACTTCCAGGGACTTTCGCCAGGAGGCTGGTCGGAGTTGGGGTCGGCAGCCTCATCGAACGGGCCATGGG
This sequence comes from Candidatus Acidiferrales bacterium, assembly GCA_046705825.1. Taxonomy (GTDB): domain Bacteria; phylum Acidobacteriota; class Terriglobia; order Acidiferrales; family UBA7541; genus Palsa-295. Next base: position 12,872 of record JBJKQB010000255.1, on the reverse strand, counting down.
GACCGCCGGGCTCCGAAGCGGCTCCCAGATTCTGAAAGAAGACCTGCATGGTGCCGTCGTTTATGAAATCGGTGAGCGAAGCGGAACTCACGCCCACGACGATTCCTCCCTGTGGAACGCCCGTGGTTTTGTTGTGCGTGAGCGAGGCGAGTTGCTGGTGCGAAAGCAAAGTAAGGAATTTCTGGGTGGATGGGAACGTTGCTACTTTGCCAACGTCGAGAACGCCCAGCCGCTTCACGAACATGACGCTTCCCTTCTTCAACATGCGCGTGCACTGCGTGCTCATGAGGGCGAGCACCAGCCCGTCGTGGCTGATGCCGACAACGGCGCTGGGGTCAACCCGGATGGTCTTGCTGGTGTAGCGGCTCTTCGAGCTGCCGTTCGGCTGGACCTGCAGCGACCCGCTGGCGGAGAGTTCCCACTTGGCCGTGATCGAGGGGGTCAGCGTGCTGGGCCCCATTACACAGGAAGAAGGTTGCACCGTACTCGCGGCGGACTGCGAGGTAGACGCAGTGAATGTCGCCGAGCTGCCCCCTTGCGAAACGTCAACGCTCGCGGGAACAGTCACGCCGGTCGTGCTTGTCAGCGTGACGGTGGCGCCGCCTTTGCGCAACGTCTTCACGTATTGTTTGGGCTGCCCGGAAGGCGCGATGTTCTTGTAATACAGAACGTCCTTGGGCGCGGGATACTTCAGTTTCACTGTGCCGGTTGCCGAGCTCCCCGCATTTACCGTTGCGGGATTCATGGACACGGACGCGGGGCCGTTGGCGAGGAGGATGAGAGTGGCCGAGGTTTCGAGCATGTTAGAACTTGGCGTGGCCGGGCAGGGATAGGGCGAGGGAGACGGCGCACACGCCGTGATCACAACTTTTTCCTGGCTTTTTACCGGCGAACTGATGATCTGAAAGTTAACGGTGGTCTGGCCCGCCTTGATCTTCAAGCTGGATTGAGTCAGCGGGGCGATTTTCGCGTCTTTCGAGCTGCTCATGACCTCCACAGTCAGGTCGGTGCTCATGGGCTGGCCCAAGATCACAGTCCCGTTTTCGAAGTCACCGCCGACAAGCGATTGAAAGCTCAGCTTGATGGGCGGCGTTCCGCCGGCCCGTGACGCGTGTGCAGCCGGCGTTGCTGGTGCGAATGACATCACAATCGCCAGCGCGGCCACGCAGCGGAGGATCTCGATCGGCCACCGTTCCTTGTTCGCAGGTTGCATCATCCACCCTCCGTCTGTGGTCCGCATGAAGGAGACTCAGGGCGCCCCGCCCGCCCCGTGCCTAATGCTTAGCGGTCCTGCTGACCTCGAAATGCTGCTTTACAATCTTTCCGTCGATCAAAAGCCCTTCGTCCATGACAACGCTTACGGCGCAGCCGTCCGGCCCCATCCAGATGGCGCCCTTGTCGAAGCTTCCGTCGCCGAAGAGCGTCGCGAACACCTGCCGGTCGTGGGAGTTGGCGGCAGAGGTGTCGATGGCGTACTTGGTGGCGTTGTAGCCGTTCACCTGCGCCGAGCCCTGAGCGGATACAGCGGAGGTGCCTTCGATTCCGGCGAGCCTTCCCGTGAGGCCCGTGAATTTGAGGCTGGATAAGTCCAGAAGCGCGTTACCCCAACTCTGTTCGTCGGACCTTACGCCATGATAGGTATGCGAGCCGGAAGGATCTGTAATCGTGATAACCATGGCTTGCGGGGACACCTCCGCCTCTTTGTCCACGGACGAGGAAGCGTCAGCGTACTTGAAGGAAAAATGGAATGAGTCTGCCGGTTTCTCGACATGATCGAGCATGCAACCGACATCAAGGTGGGCACTGGAACCGCTGTCGGAATCCGCGCTCTTCGATCCGGCGCTGGAACTGCATGCCGCTAGAAGCAAGGGTGCAATGGCCAGCAAGACGAGCAAGTGGAACCGGGAAGCCGCTAAATCGCGGGAACTGGTCATCGTGATCGCTCCTTTGGGCCGCCGCCCGGGCAATGCCATGATTTCTCTGCGATCGGATAAGACGGCAGGGCGAGCGGTCATTTGTCACCGCCGCAGATTTTGTTGTCTGGATTGCGCTGGTACAGATGTTTGGTGAACAAGTTTTTAGCGGGGAGATTCGAGTTGGTCCCGAGCCAAGTCGAATCAATACCCGCCTGGCCCGTAGCATCGAGCGTGAACTGCTGGCAGGGAACCAGGCTTTGCTGGCCGGAAGCGGCTGCCGTGGTCGAAATGACGAATTGAAGATAAGCAGCACCTTCGATTTCCAGCGGGTTTCCGCCGAACTGGTTCTTGACCCACTTTCCAGCAATCGTGTTGTTCAGCAGGACGTCGGAAAGCGTTTCGGTGAGTGCGCTGGGCAGCGGGATTTTGGCCATGTCCCAAAGCTCATCGGTGCCCATGCGCAACTCGACCCGCGGCACGGCTATCGCGACCACCAGGCCGTAAGCAGCGAAGGGGGAGAAAGCAAAGGTCTGGTCGATGCCGCCGTCGCCCTCGCCTTGTCCCTCCACGGAAGTCTCTTTGCCATCGAACTGAATTCCTTGATCGCCCGAATACTTGATGTGGAAGCCGCCCTTGGCAACCTCCTCTTTGGTGGTGAAAGCCGGGTGAAAGAGCAGCGCCTCGCTGATATCGAGCGACATGGGGAGATCCGTGAACTCGGCGAGGGGAATGGAAACGCGGGCCGGCTTGGGAAGCTTGAAGCGCACTTCGTTCATGGGAGTTTTGTTTTCGGAAGTTTTGATGGTCCAGTCGTAGTCGACATCCGTATCGAAGTTGAGCTGGCGAAAATCGAGAATCAGGTGACCGCCATTGAGGTTCATCGCCCATTGCTGAATGAAGTTATCGACTTCGGCTTTGCTCTCAAGCTCGACGTTCAAGCCGTTGGCCTCGCGTGTCATGTGGATATCGAGGTGTATCTTTTCGCCGCTATCGGGGACATAAAAGTGATAATGGATTTTCCATACAGCGAAATCGGTGTCCGCGTATTCGAATTCACCTTCCAGGTTGTGCGGCGCGGCATCCGCGTGGGCCACCGGGTTCAACGTGTTCCACCAGAAGTGCAGCGGATCCCGGAATGGTTCCGGGAGCTGCGCGGGTTGCTCAGCCGCAAGCTGCTTGAACGCGTCACCGAAGTTGACTGGAGTCTTGAACTGGATCTGCGCGGTTTTCAAGGCTTGCGTCAGCGGAGCTTTTTCCGTGCCGACGACCAACTGGCCCTTGTACAACGCGAGGGCATCCACCTTGCGCAGGTCAAGTCCCTGAAACAACACGAATTTGCCGGGGATCAGCTTGGCGCGAAGCTCGGGAGAGTCCTCGAAAAGGAAAATGCGGTGATCTGCACTGACGCCTCGCAGGGTGCGCCCCACCGTGGCGAGATCGACGATCGAAGTGTTGGGCGAATACTCGACATGAAAGACGGTCCCAGGCTGCTCCAGTGGATGGAGCGCCCATGTTTTGCGCATGCCGGGAACCCACCTGGCGCCCTGAGTCGCGCCGCCGCCCGCAACTGCACTGCTCACGTTCCCCGAATTTTTCCGGCTACAGCCCGCGAGCACGCCCGTGAGCATCAGCACGATGCACGCGGCGAGCGCCGCGATCGCCCCGTTTATCCCGCTTTGACCATGTCTGCGCATTCCGCCGCTCCTTTCAGCCGTGTGACTACCTCGACGAACAATCGCCCGTTCGTTCCCCCCGCACCGTGAACTTCAGCGACACGCCTTGGTTTCCCTTAGGCATCACTGTTCTGACAACTGAAAATCCGTCGCTGCCCAGCATTCCCTTGACCTGCACGGTGCGGTTCGCGCAATCGGCTTCATAGGAGACTGTTCGATTTACGGTTTTCAGACTCTTCACCGAACACGCTTCCCCGTTTTGGGCAGGCGAGCTGGTCTGGTCATTGAAGATTTTCTCGGGATCATTCAAGTCGAGGCGCGTGATGCATCGCGTGGTGGTCCGCGGCTCGTTCTGGCGCTGATCCTGGACCTCGTAGGTGACCGTCACAACGTATCTGCCCGGCTCGAGTTTCAGGCTGGGTGCGGCCGCAAGCGTGCTCACGGTTGCGAGGAGCCCGCTTGCGACAACAGCGGCCAAGAGTCCCCGGCTCGATGTCATTCGCCGTCGACGCTGCTTGTTTCCCATCTAATTTCCCCGTACACCGTCGTCGCGCTATCTCCGCACGGCTCTATTGCGCGGTATCGGCTACCTGAAACGACCACAGGACGTCGAACATCAGGCCCGGGCCTTGCGCCCGCGCCACATCGCCGCCGGAAACCTTCTGGTCCTTGGAAACCGGGCGCAGCACGACGGCGTATTCGCCCGGCAGCAGCGGCAACTGCGGCGACAACTGGTATTCGCCCGCTGCGCTTTTTTGCAGGTTCACGCCGACGCGATCTTCCACGAAGTTCGAATAGATCTTCCAGTCCGCGGCCTCGCGCGAACGCGCGTCTTCTTTACCCTGCGTCGCGCCCACCAGCCGGCAGGTGTTCTGCGCGGGCGTCAACTTCACGATTTGGGGCGCGAACTGATCCGGATTCACACCCGGCGCCTTGGCAAAGTTCACGGCAAATTTTGGGGTGCTGGTTTGCAGCACGTTCGCCGAGGCCGGGCCCGGCACGCCCCACACATAGGTCACCATCGGTTGCCGCCGGCCCATCATGCCGCCGAAAATGCCTCCGGCTTGCATGACCGCTGAGCCGCCAATGCCGGAGTTCGTGTGCGTGGCCGCGCTCCAGGCCACGTCGTTGACGCCCGCCTGGATGCCCTGGGTCACCGCGGAATCGCCGGCGAGGCTGGCCAGCGACTGCGGCTTCGTTTTTGTCTCCGCCAACTGCGTTTTCTCCATCGGCATTGCTTGCGAGCCTCCGTTCTGGACAACCGAGACGGAAGGCATCTGCCATCTGGGTCCGGTGGCAGGCGCGGGCGTGGAAGTTGCACTTGCCGAGGCGCCAGTCGCGGAGGGCGTCGCGCTCGCGCCGCCACTGGCCGCTTGCTGCGCTGCCATGATGGCGCTCATTTCGTTCTGGGTGACGCCGGCTTTCTGCAACGCAATCAGCCCGTCAGGAGAAGTGTCGTAATTCGCGGGGTTCGCTTGAATGGTGGCCACGACGACCGATTCGGACAATCCGGCCTGCACCATCTTCACCACGTCCGCATTGGTCAGCGGCGGCTTTTGCGCCTGCCGCGCGTGGACGGCGAGGCTCATCGCCAGAATCAGCAAACCTGCAGGGGAAAATCTTCGCGCCAGATTCATGATCATGAACTGAATTCCTCCTCCCATTCTCAATCCCGGATCGAACTCGAAACCGCTCTAGCGGACCGGCTGATCGGTCAGCGGATCCGTGCCACGCGGGCCGATCACCCACACCTTCAGCGCGTAATAAGAACCCGACCAATTTTGATAATTGTCGGCACCAGCGAGAAACCCGTAGAAGCCGGAGCAACTCGTCTCGGAGAGGCCAACGCGAATATTGTTTCCATCCCATTCGGCGCTCCAGGTCCCGAAGCTCTGTTTGTAAGTGACGGTCCAGCCGGCGCCCGCAGGGCAATACTGGTCATAACTCAGGAATTCGGCTGGGTGCTGCTGGTCCGACGGATCGGTCGTCCACCCGGGCGCGAGATGGCTGAAATCGTAAAAGTCGCTGACGCCCCCGAGTGACGCGTACTTTCCACCATCGACGCTACGACTGACATAGGCTGACCCCGCGGAGGGGCCGGGCGGGTCAATCGCTGGCTTGGGGTACAACGTGGACCTGGAAGCAGGTGGAGAGGAGAAATTCGTGCTCCAATCGATTGGAAACGGAGCCAGCGTTACCCAAGACTGCGGGATAGTAGTGAGCGGCGCCCACTGGCGTGCAGCATAAAAATTGAATCCGCCTTTCTGTGTTTGCTGCCCGTCGCGGCGCTCAATCACCAGAGTGATGTTGTTCAAGTCCGGAAATCCGGTCAGCGACTCGTCGAGGGACGCGTCAATTTCGTTATCGCTCCAGTACTTGATAGCGAATTTCCCATAGAAGGACCCAGGGCCCCCGTAGATGTGCACCCAGTCGGTGAGGCCCGGATCGTTGGTCGGCGATTGATTGCCGAAAGAACAGCCTCGAATCGTGTACAGGTTGTACTGGTCAGTGGGCGTGAATGTTGCGGGAGCGGACGAACCGCTCACGGTCAGAATCCTCATGGCCGGGTCATGAGCACAAATCAAGGCGAGCGACTCAGAAATCCCACGCACGGACGGGCTCATCACGGTGTGCGGGGAATAGGACGGCGCTGAGTTTGCGGTCGCCGGAGTGGCTGTCGAAGCGATCGCGGCCCCGCTGTTGAGCTGTGTCCCGTTGCCTCCAACCGACGCGGACATCGGCTGCGATGGACCTAGGGCGCCCGTCAGGGTGGCGGGACGAATTCCGAGCTTCATCATCTGCGCTTCTTCCGCGTCGGCAGCTTGCCACTGCTTCCGCAGCGTGGCGAGGATCGTGACATTGGCCGGAGAAGCGCTCCGTTTGACTGTGATCGGCACCTTGCGCCCTGGCACGCGAGCGTTCGCCAGCGCGGCACTCGATTTCTGCCCTGAAGTTTGCGACCCCGTCGTAGCAGCTATGCTCTTGGGCGGCAAGGGTTGCGGGTTCAGATCGTCCGCAACCTTGTTCCCGTTGTTTGTTCCCGGGTTTGTTCGGCCCGCGCCGCCTGCCCATTTCGCAAACCGACTGTCCTGAGTGACGCCGCGTTCGGTCGTGATCGCCTCATAGGCGTTCCGTCCATTCCCTTTCAGAACGCAGGAACCCTCTCCGCCGCGCCCATTTGTTTCCTGGCAGATCACGACGTTCTTCATCGTGTTCCAGACGTCCGCTGCTTCGGCACCCCATGCGCCGGCGCTCACACCGGCGTGGTCGATCGTGGCGCACTCCCGGTCGAAGTTGGCTCTGGATTGATTCGAAACATCAAACGCGGCCCGATGGGTTCGGATCGTGGTCAGGATGTTTTGCTCGGAAATGCCGGCGCGCAGTAGTTTGAGGACGTCCGCGTTCGTGAGAGGCTTCTCCGAACCGGTGGACGAAGTGGTATTTGAGCCACCGGTTGAACTCCCGCGCTGAATGAGGGGTCTAAGGCTCGTAGCGGCTGTGCCGCCGGAACCCGTGTTCGAACTGCCGCGCGGCACCAGCGGCTGCAGGGTAGAATTCGCGGCGCTGCCGGCGGGTTGCTGGCTCCTGTCAAGCAGCGTCGTGGTTGGGCCGGCATTCAATAGCGTTCCACCGGAACTGGGGACGTTCGCCGCTCCCGGAGCGGCTTGCACCAGGGTTCTCGTTGCAGGCGAAAGAATGGCCCCTCGTCTGGCGGCACTGGCAGGGACGAGCTGGAAATTCACGTCGAAGGCCATGTCCTGGCAGGAGCCCCAATGAGCGGTGAGGTCCGCCAGCGTCGCCGTGGCGATGTTGGGCAGCATGTTGCAGCGCGCATTGATAATGGTCAGCGGCGCGGAGATCGGAGTGGCGGTCGCGACCGCCGTCGAAAACGCCGTGGGCTGGGTAATATTGAGCTCGACGCGGAGCGGCGTGTTCTCCGGCAGATTGTCGTATGCATAGGTGCAAACGTCGTAGACCTCGACCGTGCCGTTAGCCAGGAAAGATTTCACTTGAGGAATAGGCTTCGCGCCGAACTGGCCGCTGGTGGCTGCGAGGACGTGCCCTCCCGCAATCACGCTGACGGAGAAGCCGTTGCACGCGCCGGCCGGATTGTGCGTGACCGAGTGCGTCTCCCAGTACACGAAGCCTTCGACCGTGCCCGGCATGGCGCGTCCAGCGGGTGGATTATGTCGTTGTGGCCCAGGCAGACTGACCCTGATGTTCGGCGCGGTCTTCGGTACGCCTTGCCCCGCAGCGCTGCCGCAAGCCAATGCAACCGTCACCGCGCCCATGGCGAGCACAGAACCGATCCTCGCCAGCAGGTCTCGGCCAACACAGCCTACTCTGGAGCACGCCGTCGTGTTTTTCATGTCGCTCGACCTCGTCGGAACGCATTTTTGTGAAAAGACCACCCTGGAATACGAGAAGAGCGGCTGGGTGTCAAAGCACGAGGTTCAAACCGTTTTATAACGAGCCAATCCCTTGAAAAGAGGGGGCTTTGCGCCGCCGCTCACCCGGCATGATCTTTTGTGGCCAAGTCGTGATACACTCTGCGGCAACCTCTTCCGACTTGTGAGGCCGAATGAGCGCTGGTGCCAGCCCTCGGCTGTTTCGGTTTGGTTTATTTGAGGCAGACCTGGAGAATGCCCGGCTGACGCGCAAGGGTGTTCGCATTCGCCTTCAAGAACAGCCCTTCCGCATTCTCGCCGTGCTGCTGGAGCATGCAGGCCAAATCGTGACACGGGAAGATTTGCGGCGCGAACTCTGGCCGGCGGGGACTTACGTCAGTTTCGACAGCAGCTTGAATGCGGCGCTCAACCGCCTGCGCGTTGCGCTGGACGACGACGCGGACAATCCGCGTTTCATCGAAACCGTCCCCAAACGCGGATACCGCTTCATCGCTCCCGTCAGCGTGCAAGGTTCCCCGGAACCTGCCCAGATGGATTCGGCGCCGGTTGTCACTGCAATTACTGCGACGCCGACTGCGGGCGGATCAAATACAAATGCTTCTGCATCCCATTTCATCTTCGGGCGCTGGGTCCTGGCGGCGGGCGCCGTAACCGCGGCAGTGATCGCGCTGGCGGCCTTCTTGGCCATTCGTAAGCACAGTGTGCCCACTTCGGTTTCAGCGGAAGGCAAGTCCGTCGATATTGGATCGCTGCGGCGTTCTGTGGCCGTTCTCGGTTTCCAGAATGCGTCGGGCCGGCCGAGCGACGCCTGGCTTTCCACCGCGCTGGCCGAAATGCTGCGGACGGAACTTGGCGCGGGCGGGAAGCTGCGCGTTGTGCCGGGAGAGAATGTCGCGCAATTTCGTGCCGGCGCTCCATGGTCGCAGACCGATTCGCTGAGCCGCCAGACGGCGTCGCGCATTGGAACGGCTCTGGACAGCGATCTCCTGGTTTTGGGTTCGTTCGCGGCCCTTGGCGACCCGCAAAGAGGCAGCGTGCGCGTGGATTTTCGGCTGCAGGATGTGCAGACCGGCGAGATTTTGTACGAAGGCGCCGAGACGGGAAGCGAGAAACAATTTTTTGGTCTGGTGGCGACGGTGGGCACGGATCTTCGCGAACGCCTGGGCTTGCCTATGATTTCCGAATCGGAGGAGGCCGGCGTGGTGTCTTCGTTGCCGTCCGATCCGGACGCGAATCGCCTGTATTCGCTCGGACTCGAAAAATTGCGGGACGAGGATGTCGCCGCTGCAAAGGACCTGTTCCTGCAGGCAGTCCAGATTGCGCCGACTTTTCCGCTGGCTCACCTTATGCTATCTCGCGCTTGGGGCGAACTGGGTTATGACCAAAAATCGCGCGCAGAGGCGAAGAGAGCGTTCGAACTCTCCGGCGGGCTTCCCGAAAGCGACAGGCTTCTTGCGCAAGTGGCGTATTACGGCAGCTTGCACGATAAGGACAAGGTCATTGCCGCCAGCCGCGCTCTCTTTTCCCTTCATCCGGACAGTGTGGCCTATGGCCTCGTTCTGTTTGACGCTCTGAACGCGGCAGGCCGCGGAGAAGAGGCGCTTGCCATCATCCAGCAGCTTCGCAAGCTTCCCTCCCCGTCTTCGGACGATCCGCACATCGATCTCGCGCAATCCATGATCGAAACCGACCCTAAGGTTGCTCAGAAGTTTCTGAGCGGCGCGATCGCCAAAGCCACTGCGCAGGGCCAAAAGCTGTTTTACGCGCGCCTGCGGCTCTCGCAATGCGTAAGCGAAGTCTACGGCCCCAATCCGCAGGGAGGCGTGCGGCACTGCCAGGAGGCGTACGACATTCTCATGGCGGCGGGAAACCGGCTCCTTGCCGCCGACGCTTTGCGCACCATGGGCGACCGCCGCGGCAGCAAAGGAGACATGAGCGGCGCTCGCGAGCTGTACGGGCGCGCCCTGTCGATTCTCCTTCCCATGGGTGAGCACGAAAAAACAGGAGTCGTGCTCAACAACATGGCCATCACCTACGAAAATCAGGGCCAAATCGATCAAGCCGAAAGGCTGTTTCGCCAAGCCGCGGCAACCTGGACCGAATGCGGGGACCTTCTGCACGCCGGTGTCGCGATCGGCAACGTCGGCGATGTCATGATGCTGCACGGGCAGCTCCATGCCGCCGAATTGCAGTACGAGCGCGCCCGAAAACAGATCGCAGCCGCCGATTCCAAGAGTGAGATCGCCTACGAACTCTACAGCATCGCAAATATTCGGTTGTATGAAGGCGATGTTACCGGCGCGGCACATTATACGGAGCAAGCATCAGCGATCGCTCGCCGGCTGAACAACGCGAGTGATATTGCCGCAGCCGACCAAGTCATGGGCACCATCCAGGTCGCCGCCGATAACTTCGCCGGGGCGCGGGGCAGCTTTCAGCAAGCCATGAACATCCTCGAACAAAAGGGAAGCAGCAGCGGCGTGGCCGAAACGGAGGCCTCGCTCGCGGGGATTTCCCTCGAAGAAGGAAAGTTGCCGGAGGCGGAGCAGGCGTTCAGAAAATCGTTGGCGGAGTTTCGCGCCGAAAACGCGGTTTTGGACGAGATTCAAGCGCAAACGGATTTGTCGCGAACTTTGCTGCGCGAAGGCAAAGTGGCCGACGCGCGCCAGGCTATTTCCGACGCAATGACTCTCAGCGCTTCAAGCCGCGATCCAAGCCTGAAGCTGCCGGTGGCTATTATGGACGCGCGCATTCAGGCCGCGGAGCTTTCCGCGCAGGCAAACAAGAAATCAAAGCCTAATTTTTCGCTGCCTCGGCGCAAGCTTTTGAATGCGCTCGCGACCGCGCATCGCCTGGGCTACTACAGCATCGAATGCGATGCCCGCCTGGCAATAGCGGAACTCGATCTGAAGCAGAATTCTCCGTCTGCGCGCGCGCATGTGATGCAACTGGCTCGCGAGGCTCGAGAACATGGCTTGAACCTCGTCTCGCGCAAGGCCGCCGCCCTCGCAGAATCCGCCGCGTTACCCGGCCGCCGACTGGCCTCCAATCATTAGATTGACTGGCGATTTCCCTCCCATGCAGTTCGTACCTTTAACGCCGGAATTCGGGCTAAAGTGGTGACGTGCTGCAACCTCGATCAGCAGGACGATTCCTTACGCCGCAACAGGCCAGCCGCGTGTACGACCGCATTGGGCGATTTCAGGATTGGCAAGTGTTCTATGAGGGGCCTGCCCTCCGGGAGCTACGTCATGCCGGAGATTTCCGTTCTGCGAAATCGGTATTCGAATTCGGCTGCGGCACGGGTGCCTTCGCGGCCAAGCTCATGACGATTGTGCCTGCGGATTGTTGTTACGTCGGCATTGATGTCAGCCCGAAAATGGTGGGGTTTGCGACCTCACGACTGAAGCGGTGGGCAGGCCGCGCAACGGTCAGACTCAGCGATGGCTTTCCTGCCTTGCCTGAGGGAAACGGCGCATTCGACCATTTTGTCTCGAATTACGTGTTCGAACTGCTTTCGCCGGATTATGCGGCCAAGCTTCTCGCGGAAGCACACCGCATCCTGTCCCCGAACGGCAAGTTGTGTTTGGTGAGTCTCGGATGCGGCACCTCCGGTCTCGCCAGAATCGTGACGGCGTTCTGGGAGGCGGCGTGGAAGCGCAAGCCTGAGTTGGTGGGTGGCTGCCGCCCAAGCGAATTGACGGCGCTTCTCGGTCCCGACCAATGGTTGATTGACCATCTCCGCAAGATGGTCTCGTTTGGGGTTACTTCGGAAGTGGTCGTGGCGTCTCGACGGCCGGGATGAACCGCAGCGGCCGAGAGGCTCTCGGCCAAGGCGCGCTATGATGCGTCTATGCTTCCTCGACCGAAAACCCTCGCACCGGAAGCCGCACGCCGCGCGATCCGGCTACAACAGCTGACGTTAGTCTGGATGAGCGTGGAAGCGGCGGTATCTTTGGGAGCAGCTTGGGCAGCACGCAGCCCAGCCCTTCTCGGATTTGGCGGGGACAGTGCGGTCGAACTGCTCTCAGCAGCGGTCGTGCTTCGGCATTTCTACATCGTTAGGAGCGCACGCGTTGAGGGCCGTACGGCGAAGATCGCGGGCGGTTTACTGTTTGTCCTCGCGGCATTTGTTCTCCTTGCGTCAGTTCTTGCGCTTCTAGGGCATGTCGAACCTCGACCAAGCAAAGCGGGTATCGTCCTCCTGATTCTTGCGGCGGCAGCCATGCCATGGCTGGCAAGAGAAAAACGGCGACTCTCAGGAGAGACGGGAAGCGCGGCGTTGAGGGCAGACGCCGCCGAGTCTGCGGTCTGCGGTTATCTGGCTCTGATTACCCTGGCGGGTCTGGTGGTCAATGCGATTGGGGGAGTGCGATGGGCCGACCCGCTCGCCGCGTTGCTTCTGCTGCCTTTGATTCTGCACGAGGGATGGGAGGCGATGAAGGGCAAGCCGTGCTGCGGTGCATGTTGAATAGGTCAGAACCTGCTGTCCAGTTTCAGAGGGAAGCACTGCAGTGGTTCGATGTGGCAAATCGCCAAAGAGCCGTCCGATTCGTGGACTGTGAATCTAATAACAGTATCCACAAGAAATACCGATTGGGATCCAACGGGCTACAAGCAATCTACAGCGCTATAGCGGCAAGACAGGATTCGCGCGTATCTTGTTGAAGAAAATGGTCGGCCCTAGCAGACGATTTTCGAACTTGGATTCAGCGCTCTCCCTCTCCCCCGTCGTTTAGCGCGGCGGGGTGATGAGAATCGAATTGTATCCCCAGTCCAAAAGTCTTGTGGTTCGACTGGTCGCGTAGGCGTAGATCAACACCCCCAATCTTCAGCGAGCGTTCTAGGATTTTCGTTTTTTGCGGGATGGGCTC
>JBJKQB010000254.1:0-19720 GCA_046705825.1 Candidatus Acidiferrales bacterium | reverse complement strand
CCGGCAAAATCATTGGCGGCGCGGAAATCACCGTGACGAACCCAGCGAACAACTTTACGCAAACGGTGAAAGCGAGCGCCACCGGCGTATACGTCTTTCCCGAGCTTCAGCCGGGCACGTACGTGGTGTCCGCGACTGCGCCCGGCTTCGCCAAGACCGTCTTCAATAACGTGGTCGTGCAGGTGGCTCAGACCGCCAATCTCCCGATCAAAATGGCCATCGGCGGGCAGGCGCAGACGGTTACCGTTTCCGCTACGGCGATGGTGCTGCAGACCACCCAAAACACCCTCTCCACCACGATCAGCCCGGAGCTGATGGAGAACCTGCCACTTAACGGCCGGGATGTGCTCGAATTCGCCACGCTGGCACCCGGGGCAGCGAATCCGGGAATCCACGGCAACAACTACAACACCTACAATGACCTGCCCAACGCCGCGCTCAATATCTCGGTCGGCGGCACGGCTGACCAGTTCCAGCGGTACAAGACTTTTTCGTCGAGTTTCTGGGACGTGGCGCCGGCCCGAGAGGGTGCCTTCCAGGAGGCGACTGTTTCCACGGCCGGCTTGGGCTCCGCGAATGGGGGCGCCGGGTCGCAGGTCCAGTTCGCGGTGAAGAGCGGTACCGACCACTTCCATGGGCGCGCGTTCTGGCAAGCAGAGAACAGCTTCTTCAACGCCAACAGTTGGTATGACAACGCGCGCGGAATTCCGCTGCCAAAGTCACGAAACAACTTTTATGGCGGGAATCTGGGCGGCCCGCTCCTGCCGAAACGGCTGGTAGGAAACCACCACGTATACTTTTTCGTGAATCTCGAGTACAACAAAGTCCCCAGAGCCTTCTCCAGCACGAACAATGCGCTGACTGGCGACACCAGCGGGCCCGCCAGCGATTGCACGGCTAGCGGAATGGGCGCGGCCAATGGCTGCTACACGTACGAGGTCACTTCCATTCCCACGACGCCCCCGGCGTGGGTACAGGGCTGCGACGCGGGAACGATGACCTGCACCGCCAATCTCTACGCTCTCGCCCAACAGGCCTGCCCCGGGACCACGACTTGCGGAACCGGCGAAAACACGTCAGTCGGCAACATCCTGGGCGGTATCGCCTCGTACTATAAGAATGGCACCCTCGAGCCCCTGGGCTCGAACCCGGCGGCGCTGCAGACCGATAACGCTTATTACCTGCAGCAGCTGGTTTACAACATTAACCAGCCCACAACCGTGTGGTATCCCACCACGCGCCTGGATGTCGACATTACTTCCAAGGTGCACTGGAGCGATTCGTGGGACCTCGAGGACAGCAAGACCCCGAGCTACGGCGACTGGCCGGGCTCGCCATACGTCGGCAACTATACCGGTTTCAATAACACCTACTACACCTGGACCAACAACGTCACGTGGATCATCTCGCCCAGCGTAATCAACACGGCGAACTTCGGCATCCTGGGTACGGAGGAGGTGTATACCCCCGGAGCTGCCCCCACCGGATTCAGCCAGTCTCCCGTTGATGGGGTTCCGTCGCAGGTCGAGACGCCGTTCGGCGTTCCCACCCTGGTTCCTGGTGTTGCCGAGTCAGTTCCCCGGGACAACCCGCTCTACAACCCCTCCGACACGATTCGCTGGACGCACGGGAATCACTCTTTCTACCTCGGAGGCAATCTGATCTATTCGAGAATGCGGGAGCAGCAGTGGGTGTTCCCGGGCGTGCCGGACTACACGACCGGCATCGCTTCCGGCGATCCCGCAGCGGCCATGTTCAGCTTGTCCAATTTCCCCAACATGAACAACGCCTCCAGCCCGTATACCAATTTGACCGGCCAAGTAGCAGCAGAGAATCTCTATGCCTTCCTGACCGGCCGGGTCAGCAGCGTCGGAGGCGGCACGGAGGTGAATCCTGCCACGGGGACGTTCCAGCCGGGATACGGGTACGTCGCCCGCGAGGCGAAAACCGAAGGCGCCATTTTCTTCCAGGACTCCTGGCATGCTACGTCGCATTTCACTCTGAACTACGGTTTGCGCTGGCAGCTCACGGGCGCTATCCACAACACCAATGGTGAATACTTCAGCGCCACCTACCCGAACCTTCTGGGTCCCTCGAGTGCCCTGTTCCAGCCCGGCACGCTCAATGGCGTCCAGAACCCGTATGTTGCGGTTAACTCGAACCCGTACCACGGGGATTTTATCCAGCCGGCGCCGAACCTTGGCTTTGCCTGGAATCCAGACTACACGGAAGGTTTCCTCGGCAAGCTGTTCGGTGGGAACAGCACGGTAATTCGGGCGAGCTATGCGATCAATCCGTACGATGAGGGCTGGGAGACGTTTGAGAACAGCACCGTATACAACGGTGCGGGTTATGCCCAGTACCTCAACTATTCCGCTTCGGCGGGGATGTTCGCACCGGGCTCAGTATCGCTCGACACTTCGGGCCTGTTCAATTCGGTCGAGGCCACGGCGACGCCGCCGAGCTACCAGACGGCCTTGCCCGAGTCGACCTACGCGTTCTTCTATTATCCCTATGTTGGTGCCATCGACCCCAGCCTCAAGGAGCCGTACATCCAGCAATGGAACTTCGGAGTACAGCGAGAACTTCCGGGTCAGATCGTCCTCGAGGTCAACTACGTCGGCAATCACGGCGTACACGAGTGGCAGAGCTTCAACATGAACGAGGTCAACACCCTGAATAACGGCTTCCCCACACAGTTCCAGGCGGCGCAGGCCAACCTGGCCGCCAACGGCGGTACCAGCTTCTATGATGGCGGTCCCGGCGATACGCCTACACCCATCTTCGATGCCGCCTTTAATGGCAACGGCATTACCACCAGCGCGAGCGACGCCGGCGGTTATGCCAACCCGGGCTACATCTACGATCTGACCACGGGCCAGGCGGGAGCGATGGCGACCTCCTTTGCCCAGAACTTCCAGACGTTCTGCAACATGACCGGCACCAACTTCGGCCCCTGTGGAAACAGCGGAGGAACGTACCCGATCAACTTCTTCCAGGCCAATCCCTACGCCGCTGACGGCGGGGCCATTTATCTGTCGGACCCGGCCGGATCCAACTACAACGGGTTACAGATCTCTGTGCGGCATCCGAGTGGGCACGGACTCACGCTGGGTGGTAGCTACTCCTTCTCGAAGGGCTCGACGAGCCGGTTCCTTAGCGGCTGGACAGACACCGCCGGGTTGGATTTCATCTCGTTGCGTGATCCTGCCCTTAACAAAGCCCCGTCCGACTATGACATCCGCAACGTGTTTCACACCTATTTCACCTACCAGCTGCCCGTCGGAGAAGGTCGAGCATTCAGCCTGAACAACTCGATTCTCAATGGCATCGTCGGCGGATGGAACGTCGGCTCGATCGTCACGTGGCAATCCGGCATGCCGTTCTGGTTCCAAGGCGGCTACCAAACATTTAACAACGAAGACAGCGGCGTGACCTTGAATGGCGTCACCGCCAAGCAGATTCAAAACAACATCGGTGTCTACCTGAGCTCGAGCAGCCCGTACGCGCCGCTATGGCTCAATCCGAAGTTCGACGCAAGCGCGATTCAGCCCAATACGAATCCGGGCGCGATCGGCCAGATGCTCTTCCTGCACGGCCCGGGCTTCTTCAACACTGACATTTCAATCAACAAGGTCTTCCCCGTCCGTGAGAGAATGTCGCTCAAAATTCAAGCAGCCTTCTTGAACGCATTCAACCATCCGAACTGGGCGGTGGGGACCAACTTCAACTCCAGGAACGCGCCAGGGGCAAGCGTGTTTGCCAGCTCGTTCGAAGCTGTGACGCACTACCAGGGAGCCCCGCGCGTGGTCCAGTTCCGTACGGAGATCGACTTCTGACGGAACAGCGCGAAATCTAACGCCGAGCCGGGCCGCAAGGTGTCGGCAGATTCAGTTCCGGGCGTAGGTCGTGTTTTGATCGCATCCTGAGACGCACTAAAGATTTGTAAACGAGGGACAGCCAACGAAAATAGACCCACCCCAACCACGGGGAGAGCGCGGTTGCTCTCCCCGTGTCTCCTTTTTCCTCCCATTCGCTGAAACCAGATTATGGTTTCGCGAGTCTCTCTGTGTTCCGTACCGCGTCAGTTCCGCAACGACGGCAAACCTGTTTCCTGGCTGTCCCTTGGTTTCTGGCGGCGCGGCGCGTTTTTCTGATTTGAGGTCACACTTCACTGGAGGAGCCGGTCGGTGATTGCGCATAAAGTCAACGAGTCAAGAAGAGGACAGCAAGACGGGCAACGGCTTTTTCGCAGTTTGATCGTTACACTGGCTTTCGCACTCTTGGTTGTTCCCTACGTTCATGCGCAGGGCACGCTGGCGGACTACCAGCGCGCGGAAAAATTCCTGCCGGGCAACGCGCGTCACCTCTTCACGACAGGGGACGTGATGCCGAACTGGATCGGCAAGAGCGACCGATTCTGGTACACCCGGACAACGCTCAAAGGATCGGAAATCGCCACGGAATTCGTCGTGGTGGATGCAGCGAAGGACACTACTGCGCCCGCATTCGACCAGGCGCGCTTGGCGGCGGCTCTCTCCAAGCTTACCAAGCAGCCGGTGAATGCGGACCATCTGCCCTTCGACGATTTCAGTTTCGTCCAAGACGGCAAAGCGATCCGCTTCGAGATGCAAGGTTCCCAGTGGACCTGCAACATCGAAAGCTATGAGTGCAAGAAAGGCGAACCCGCCAACGCGAACGAATACGAATCCGTCTCGCCGGATGGCCGCTGGGCGGCGCTGGTCGAGAATCACAATTTGTATTTGCGCAATACTTCAACCGGAACGACCGAACAGCTCACCTACGACGGCGTGCCCGGCTGGGATTACGCGACGCCGCTGCCTTCGCTGCGCTTGCTCGTCGCGCAGCAGACCGAATACCCCAAGGAGCGGCCGGCAGTGTTCTGGGCGCCCGACTCCTCGAAATTCGTGACCTACCGCATTGATTCGCGCCACGCAGGACGCTTCACCAGCCTGCAATTCGTTCCGCCGCACCAGTTGCGGCCGCAGGCATTCACGGTGGTCTATCCGCTGCCCGGCGAAGTGTTGCCCAAGGCCCAGCCCATCATTTTTGACGTGCTGGCCAACAAGCGCATCGACGTGAAGGCCGCGCCGCTCGATATCGCCTTTCAAGGCGGGCCCTCCTTCGACTGGTTCCCGGACGGCAAACATTTCTATTACGAGGAAGAGCAGCGCGGGTGGAAGGAGGTCGAGTGGCGCGACGTGGACGCTGCAACGGGAGAGCAGAAGGTGCTGCTCAGCGAATCGGCCAAAACATATGTCGATCCGGGCGAGACGCAATTTCGGTTTACCGACGACCACTCGCAAATCATCCTGACCTCGGAGCGCGACGGCTGGAATCATCTCTATTTGTACAACGCCACGACGGGCGCGCTCGAACATCAGTTGACGCAAGGACCGTGGGTCGTGCGCGACATTGTTTCGGTCGATAGCAAGGCGCAGCGCGTCTATTTCCTGGCCAGCGGGCGCGAGAAGGGCGAGGACCCCTACCTCACGCATCTTTATGCCGTGAATTTTGACGGGAGCGGCTTGCGGCTGCTTACCCCGGGGAACGCCAATCACGACGTGAGCATTTCGCCGGACCACAAATATTTTGTCGACAACTACTCGCGCGTCGATTCGCCCGGCGGCTCCGCGCTCTACCGCGCGGATGGCTCGAAGGTTCGCGACCTGGAACACGCCGACGTCAGCCGTTTGCTGGCCATGGGTTACAAATATCCCATCCCGTTCGAGGGCAAGGCGGCCGACGGCAAAACGGATCTCTACGGCCTGATTTGGAGGCCGACGAATTTCGATCCCTCAAAGAAGTATCCGATCATCGAGCAAATCTATACCGGACCGCAGGGCTTTTTCGTGCCCAAGACGTTTCCGCGAACCATGTACTTGCAGTCGGTGGCGGAACTGGGCTTCGTGATGGTCATGGTCGACGGGCGGGGAACGACGGGGCGCTCGCGCGGGTTCCATGAATTCTCGTATCACAACATGGGCAACGTGTTCATCGATCACGTGGACATGATCAAGCAAATGGCCGCGAAATATCCGTGGATGGACATCACGCGCGTGGGCATCTACGGCACTTCGGCGGGCGGATACGGTTCGGCCCACGCTTTCCTGCAATTTCCGGGTTTCTACAAGGTCTGCGTGTCCATATCGGGCGATCACGATCCGCGCCTCGACAAGGCCTGGTGGAACGAGTTGTACCAGGGATGGCCGGTCGGCAAGGATTACGAGGAGCAAGCGAACGAAGCCCTTGTTGGCCAGATGCAAGGGCATCTCATGCTGGAACACGGCGACATCGACGACAACGTGCACCCGGTCGAGACCATGCGGCTGGTGAACGCGCTGATGAACGCGAACAAGACGTTCGATATGCTCTTTGTCCCGAATATGTACCACGGCGAAAGTGGTGTGCACGCGCTTTATCTGGTGCGCCGGCGGTGGGATTACTTCGTCGAGTATCTGCTGGGAGTGACGCCGCCACTGAATTTCGAGTTGCACCAAGCGCCTCTGCCGCCGTTCCGCTTCCGGCGGCGTTAGGAGGGCGGCCCCGGGGCGGAGGAAGCGCTTACCGTTTCTGCTGCGTTCCAGGCGGCTCCACGCGGCGCTGCTCCAGCGTTTCTTTCAACGTGCGTCCGGCGGTCTGAATGTGCTGCTTGAGCAGGGCGCAAGCGGCGTCGACATCGCGTTTGCGGCAAAGCTGCAGCAGTTCGCGGTGCTCCTTTTTGGCGCGCTCGAAGGCGCGTGTCAGGTACAAATGCAGGCCCGTGTAGCGCTCGCCGTTGTTGTTGATCTGTCGAATGATGGCCATGAAGTGCGGGCGGTTGGCGCGGGCGTAAAGAGCCGCGTGGAATTGTGAATTCAGCCGGCCCCAGGAGCCGAGGTCGCCTTGCATCCATAAAGCTTTTTCGTAAACGCGCAGAATTTCTTCGGCGCCGTCGAGATCTGCTTCCGTGAGGTTCGGAATGGAAAGGCGCAGCACTTCGCATTCGAGCAGCGCGCGAATATCGAAGAGTTCCTCGATCTCTTCGGACGAAAGGGAAGAGACCACCGCGCCACGATGAGCGAAGATTTCGATCAGGCCTTCGGCTTCGAGCTGGCGCAGTGCTTCGCGCACGGGAATCCGGCTGACCTGGAAGTTCGCGGCGATGGCGTCCTGGCGCAGCTGCTCGCCTTCCTTCAACTCGCCGCGAAGAATCATTTCGCGGAGGCGCTCGGCCACGGCTTGCGTCAGCGACGTGCGTGGGATGCCGTTGTCACTGAGGGAGCCGCCGCCCGAACCGCTTTTTTCCCTTGGAGTCACCCCGCCCCTAGGTGTTGCTCTATCGCGGGGAAAATAACATATTTGCTTCTTTTAGATAAGTATAATTCGCAGTTCAGCAGCCGCAGAGGGAGGAGAAAGTGATCCGACGGAAACGAGTGCTGCAGGCGGGCGTTTCGGCCGCAATCGTGGCGGCCGCCGTTTTTGCGGGCGGCGTTCTGGGGCGTGGGCCGGCCCGGCCGGCGCGTACGTCCGCCAGGCCCGCAAGCGCCGGCGCCGTCATCGTGCACCGTGCCATCAAGTTTGACGTTTCGCGCCCGCTACGCTGGCAGCGCGATTCCGGGGCCGCGCTCGAGCCTGCCGCCTGCGATCGAGAGGATTGCGTTGCTGCGGCTCCCGCGCTCGCCAATCCAAATTCGGCGCAAGCGGCGCAGGCCGAAGAGCCCTCGACTCCGGCCACGATTCCCGCGGCATCAAAGGCCGTCGAGCAAACGTCGCAAGGAAAAAGACCCGCGGTGCCGCTGGTGGCCAGCTTCGACGGCCTCGGAGCGAGTTTTGAGGGGCCACAGGGCACCGCGCGTTTTCGCAATCCGTCGGACAACAGCCTGGCGGTCGGCCCGAACGACATCGTGCAGATCGTCAACTCACGTCTGGCTGTCTACACCAAGAAAGGCACGAAATACGCGGAGACGGGCAAGGTGCTGTACGGTCCCGTGGCGACCGACTCCGTCTTCGCCGGCTTTGGAGGGCCGTGCGAGGCTCATGACAACGGGGACGCAGTCGTTCGCTACGACCAGCTGGCCGGGCGCTGGCTGATTGTGATGCCGATCTTTCGTCCCCTCACTTCGTCCGAAGCAGGATCCGTGACCGGCAAAACTGCCGAGCATGGCGCGCTCGCGAACGAGGGCCAGGCCTCCAGTCCCGGTGCCGCTGCAAAAATGCCGGCGAATCCGCCGGAGCCGAAACCATTCAGATTCCATTTTCATCGGCCGCCAGGTTACAAACCTGGTGAAGCGGTGCAGACGCCCAAAGGCACCTTTGCCATGTGCTACGCGGTGAGCACTGGGCCGGACCCGCTCGGCGCGTATTACCGCTACGCCTTCGCGCGCAAGCTGTTTCCGGACTATCCGCGGCCGGCCGTTTGGACCGACGGATACTACGTTCCCACCAGCACCGGCGATACGGTGATTCAGAAGCACGATTGCATCGCCGACCGCGCGAAAATGCTGGCCGGCGAGCCCGCCACCGAGCAGTGCCTCATCATCGATGGCGTGAATTTCCTGAACAACGCCGATATTGACGGCCAGAACGAGCCTCCGCCGGGCGCGCCGAACATCATGATGGCGGCGGGTGGCACGCAACTGAAGAAAATCCTCGAGGACGACGCCATCTACGCCTGGAAGGTTCACGTCGATTGGAAAAATCCAGCGAACACGAAGGCGACCGGCCCAATGAGAATTCCTGTCGCGCCGTATCATTATCTGTGCACCGGCCAGCTGTCACACTGTGTGCCGCAGCCGGGGACGGACGTGCGCCTGGATGTGCAGGGAGACAAGCTGATGCAGCGGCTGGTCTATCGCCGGATCGGCCATCGCGAATCCATCGTGGCCGCACACTCAATCGATACCAGCGCCGGCGGCGGAGGCATCCGCTGGTACGAGTTCCGCCTCGACAAGCACCGCAACCCGTATCTCTATCAGCAGGGCACGTACGCGCCGGATGGTTTCTACCGGTTCATTCCCAGCATCGACATGGACAAGAAGGGCGACATCGGCGTGGGCTATTCCTTCGGAGGCACGCCCAATTTCCCGGGACAGCGGTTTGCGGCGCGACGCGCGAAAGATCCCAGGGGTGTCCTCACCTTTCATGAAACGGTGCTGGCCGAAGGCCAAGCATCGCAAATGGACGGCTTTCGCTGGGAAGACTACACGACCACCGCTATGGACCCGAGCGACGGCTGCACATTCTGGTACGTCGGTGATTATCTGAAGAAGGGCGACACGGATTATCGTACGCGCATCGGCGCGTTCCGCATTCCGGGCTGCGGCCCTAAACCGTAGTGCGTCAAAGCGCTTTCCGGTTCTAGTGAGTCCGGCGATTCAGCGGCCGGCTGGAGTGATCCGCCGCCTCAGCCGGATGGGTATTCACGTAATTGCAGACGTCTTTGACCGCGTTGTGCAGAAAACTCGTCTGCGTGCCGTAGACCGCATCGCCGCCGTGCTTGAACACGGTGAACTCGTAACGTCCCACCCAGCGTGCTTCGATCATGAAATCCGATTTTTTCGGATCCAGGGTAATCGAGACGTTCGGGCACTTGTCGCTGAGATTCTTCATGACCTCGGCTTTGGGAACGTTCGATGCGGGCGACAGGAAAATCTTCAATGGTTTGGGCGCGGCTTGTACCGCCGCGACGCCAAGCGTTGTGACCAGCACTGCGCTAAGCAAGAGGTTTTTCACGTTGCGATCTCCTTGTGACCCGCGCCTGTCTTGCCGGCGGGCCTGCGCGCAAACCGCTGGTGCAAACTGCCGCTGAACATCCCCGCCTATAACGACGCATTTTCGCATGGATTGGTTGCAGGCTGTGGCGAAGGGTGTTCTTGTTGCCGCGGGATGATCAGCCGTTCGAAATGCCCACCGCGAAAATATCGCTTCCGCGAATTCGCAGCAGGATGCGCGGCAACGGCCGCGGAGGAGGCCCTTGCAGGACTGCGCCGTTGGTTACCGAAAACGCGCCGTCATGGCAGGGGCACAGAAACGCGTTGTCCTCCGGATGCCAGAACACGGGGCAGGAATTGTGCGTGCAGATGCGGCTGTAGGCCACATAGTCCGTTTCGGCCAAGCGTACCAGAATGCACGGGGCGACATCGGTCGGGTACTGAAAAATCTTCGAGCCGCGCACCGGAATCTCGCTGGTGTGCGCAATCAGGCGCACGGGAGTCGCCTGCCGGTGATACCATTCGCGCAGGCCCCAAAGCCCGCCCACCACAATCGCCACGATTCCACCCGCAATGGCTTTTCCGAAGCTGCGGCGCGAAACCTGCGGTTCATTTGCGCGCGGCTCTGCCTTTTCTGTGTTCGCCATAACGCTCCATCCTACCCGATTGCGGCGAATCAGGTCGACAAGTTCGACAGGCAGTGGTTCAGGCAAGGCGCGAGCTTCAGGCCCGTGGAATCAGCCCCCGCATTAGCCTCGCCGCGGTCCTTCCATAAAGGATTGGTGTTTCCGCTTCTAAGATAGTGAATACTGGAACTGGATGCGTCCTGGAGAGCACTTTCAGACCGATGTCCCGAACCGCCTGGACCGTTTGCCCTGGAGCAAATGGCACTGGCGGGTGGTCATTGGCCTGGGGGTGACATGGGTGCTCGACGGTCTCGAGGTTACACTGGCCGGCGCCATCGGCGCCGTGCTGACCAAGAGCCTGCATATCTCCGACACGCAGGTCGGCATGTCGGCCACGTTTTACCTGATCGGCGCGGTGATCGGCGCCATCGGTTTCGGGTATGCGACCGACCGGCTCGGGCGCAAGAAACTCTTCACGGTTACTCTGCTGGTCTATCTATTGGGAACGGCCGCTTCGGGCCTCTCTTGGAATTTCTGGAGCTACTCTTTCTTTCGGGCCGTTACAGGCGCCGGCATCGGAGGCGAATACGCGGCCATCAATTCGGCCATCGACGAACTGATTCCGGCGCGCTTGCGCGGCCACGTCGATTTGATCATCAACGCGACGTATTGGTTCGGCGCGGCCATTGGCGCGTCCGTCACCATCGTGCTGCTGAGCGGAACTCTGGTCTCCGCGAGGCTGGGATGGCGCTTCGTGTTCATCGCCGGCGCGCTGCTCGGTCTCGTGATCATCTTCATCCGGCACTACATTCCGGAAAGCCCGCGCTGGCTGATGACCCACGGCAGAGAGGAGGAGGCCGAGAGCGTAGTCCGGCAAGTCGAAGAGGAAATCCGCAAGGAAACGGGAAGGGAATTGCCGGAGCCCGAAGGCGAGCCCTTGACCGTGCGCGTGCGCTATCGCACGCCCTGGAAAGACATCTGGAATGCCATGGCCCACAAGCATCGCGACCGCTCGTTGCTGGGTTTGTCGCTGATGATCTCGCAAGCATTTTTCTACAACGCGATTTTCTTCACTTACGCGCTGCTGCTCGTGAAGTTCTACGGCGTGGCCGCGGGCAAGGTCGGCTATTACCTTTTGCCCTTTGCGCTCGGGAATCTGCTGGGCCCCATTTTGATAGGCCGGCTGTTCGATACGATCGGTCGCAAGCCTATGATCGCCGGAACCTATGCGGGCGCCGGAGTGCTGCTCGCCATCACCGGCTGGCTCTTCCGCGCCGGCCTGTTGACCGCTCACACGCAGACGGTCGCCTGGACGGTGATCTTCTTTGTCGCGTCCTGCGCCGCCAGTTCCGCTTACTTGACGGTGAGCGAAATCTTCCCGCTGGAGATTCGCGCGCTGGCCATTTCGGTCTTCTACGCGACTGGCACGCTGGCGGGAGGCGTGGGTGCTCCGGCGCTTTTTGGCGACCTGATCCAATCGGGCTCGAAATCGGAACTGTTCTGGGGCTACATTGTCGCTGCCGCGCTGATGATTGGCGGCGCGGCCATGGAATGGAAGCTCGGCGTGCAAGCCGAACGCAAATCGCTCGAGCACATCAGCGCACCGCTCTCCAGCGCGTAAACGCGTCAGGAAACGGCGTAGCGCTGGACGTCGGCGCGCCGCAGTTCGAGCCCCAGCCCAGGGCGCGATAGATCGGGGCGCAGGACCCCGCCTTGCGGCTTGATGTACCCGTCGAAAAACAGGCTTTCGATCCGCTCGTGGTCGTGGAAATATTCGAGATTTCTCGCGCTGGGTGCGGCGCAGCACAAATGCATGTGAACCGAGGGCGCGGTGTGTGCGGAGAGCGGAATGGGCCGCGCGATGCATTGCGCGTCCACATTGAGGAACCCGCTGATGCCGCCGCAGCGCGTCGCGTCGGCCTGCAGGATATCAAGGGCGCCCGCGTCCAGCATGCGCCGAAAATAGAAGGGATCGTAGCCGTATTCGCCCGCCGCAATATCCATTCCTGCTGGCCCTCGGTCGCGAATGAGGCGAAGCCCTTCGAGATCATCCGAACTAACGGGCTCCTCGAACCAACGGACGTCGAACTCGGCCTTGAACTGCTGCGCAAACGCAAGCGCTTGTTTGCGGCTATAGGCGCCGTTGGCGTCTACGAACAGAGCGGCGCGGTCGCCAATCGCTTCGCGCGCGCAAGCAACGCGATGCGGATCGCGCTCGGGCTCGCGCCCGATTTTCATCTTCACCATCGGAAATCCCGCGCTGGCCCATCCGCCGAGTTGATCGCGCAACTGCTCGTCGGAATACGAAGTGAATCCACCGCTGCCGTAGACAGCGATGCCATCGCGGGCGGCGCCTAACAGACGAATGAGAGGCAGACCGAGAATGCGCGCCTTCAAGTCCCAGAGCGCGACATCGATGGCCGAAATGGCCGTAGCTGTAATTCCCGCGCGGCCAAGATTGCGGATGGCGTGAACCAATTTGTTATGAGTTTCAGGAATGTTCATAGCGTCGCAGCCGCGCATAACTTCGCGAAGCTTGCCGTGGATGAGCGCGGCGGCGCTCGCGTCGGCGTAGGTGTAGCCCAGGCCATGCGTGGTGCCGGCGCGCGCTTCGGCGATCACGATGGTCGTCTTATCCCACTGCAACGTGCCGTCCGATTCCGGGAAATCGGTGGGCACCGTGTACGCAGAGACTTTCAGTTCATCGATTCGGATTTCCGGCGACGGTTTGGCAGCATGCATGGTTACCGACGCTAACTGGCGCGGCCGTTTCTGAATGCCAGGAGTGCGCCGGCGACCCCCGCAGCGATTCCCAGGCCAATGCCGAGCGGGCGGCGATGGAGATCGGCCCAAAGCTGATAACTCGCCCGATGGGCTTTGCGGTCGAACGTGCCGTGCGCGCCGTGATCTTCGCTGGAGTCCACGGGCGACCACAGATTGTCTGGGCGCGCCGGGTCGTCCATTTCGGACGTTTGCTGCGAATCGTACCCGGTGCGGCCCAAGTACCGGTCCAGCGCGCCGGGAGCAACTTTATTGCCCATGATTGCGCCCACCGTCGAACCGCCAACCCAGACCTCGCGCCGATCATGATGAGCGCCCCAGTAACCCGCGCGAGCAGCGACCTCGGGCTCAAAAATGGGAGGGACTGGCTGTGCTTTGTGCTCCAGCCGGCTCTTCACCCATTCGAACTGAGGCGTGTTCATGGCCGGCATGTGCACCATGGTCAAACGCAGGTTGCTCTGATCGTGGATCAGTTCGCAGCGCAGCGAATCCGTGAAGCCGACGATCGCGTGTTTCGCACCGCAGTAGGCCGACTGCAGCGGGATGCTGCGATAAGCGAGGGCGGACCCCACTTGAACGATGGTGCCGCGGTCTCGCGGGAGCATGCGTTTCAGCGCGGCCAGCGTGCCATAGACGACTCCAAGGTAGGTCACCTCCGTGGCGCGTTTGTATTCCTCCGGTTTCATCTCCTTCACCGGGGAAAACACGGTCACCATCGCGTTGTTGACCCACACGTCGATGGGACCAAAGCGTTCTTCTGTCGCTGCGGCCGCGACCTGCACGGCGTTCGCATCCGCGACATCGGTGGGCAAGGGAAGCGCCTTGCCGCCTGCCCGCTCGACTTCCCCGGCCGCAGCATCCAAACCCTGCTTGCCGCGTGCCAGCAACGCGACTTGAGCGCCGCGCTTTCCGAATTCATTGGCGATCGCCCGGCCCAACCCGGCCGACGCCCCAGTCACAACCACTGTTTCAGTTGGCATAACACTTGTCCTCTAAATTAATTGTGGCCGAATCAGCGGCCTTGGCTATTTTCGTGCGAACACCTTTCGCGCGCCGAGCGTTCCTGCCACGATCGCCACGACGCCACCGACTGTTGCGAGCGCCTCCACCTTCGATCGTC
The DNA here is from genome assembly GCA_046705825.1 of Candidatus Acidiferrales bacterium. Lineage (GTDB taxonomy): Bacteria > Acidobacteriota > Terriglobia > Acidiferrales > UBA7541 > Palsa-295. The sequence goes on along the minus strand of JBJKQB010000254.1, from coordinate 5,480 downwards.
GCACCGCTTTCCGGTGCTTCTCGACGAGCTTCTTCTCCGGGAGCAGGCTCGGCCCGGCAGGCCCTTCCTGAATGGCGAGCTGCAGCACCTCGGCGAGGTGCAATCCGTGGCGGTCGCTCATTTGCGCGATTTGCTCGCGGCAACTGAAACCGTCCGCGATGATGATTTCATTCAGTCCCGCGCTGCGGACAGCGGGAAGCAGCCCATGCTCTCCGACCTTGGTCGACACGTCGTAATGGCCTTCTTCGAAGCCGAATGACCCTGCCATTCCGCAACAGCCATCGGGCAGAACGCGCACTTTCATCTGCATATCCTTCAGGAGCTTCTCTTCGTGCTCGACGCCGTGAATGATGGACTTGTGATGGCAGTGGCCGTGAACCAGGCCGTTCATGCGCAGGCGCGGCGCATGATAATCGGCCTTCTTCACCAGGAATTCGGAGAGAAGGAACGTGTTGTCCATGATCATGCGCGTTTCTTTTCGCTCCGGAAAGAGACCTCTGATCTCATCTCGCAGCACGGACCAGCAGCTTGGCTCCAGCACGATCATGGGCGTGCCGGCCTTCGCGTACGGCGTGAGCAGCTGGAAGACTTGTTGCAGATACTGCTTGGCCATGTCGAGAAAGCCGTAGTCGTACAACGGGCGTCCGCAGCAAATGTGGCCGCTCGGGACCTCCACTTGATAACCGGCGTGCTCCAGCACTTCCACTGCTGCCTGCGCCGTGCGCGGAAAGAAGTGGTTATTGAAGGTATCCGGAAACAGCACGACCTTCCGGCGCCCGCCGTTGTGCCTGGGACGCCGCGCAAACCAGGACTGGAACGTTTCCGGCGCAAACTCAGGGATGGAGCGCTGCTCCGACATTCCTGCCGCCGCTTTCATCAATTCCCGCACGCCCGGCGTGGACGCCGCCAGATTCACCAAGCCCGGCCAAAGCGTCGCGAGCTGTGCCCATTTGTCGATCCAGCCAAACGCGTACGCGTACCGGGGCCTGATTCGACCCTCATAGTAATGCGACAGAAACTCGGATTTGTATGTGGCCATGTCCACGTTCACGGGACAATCGCCCTTGCAACCCTTGCAGGAAAGGCAAAGATCCAGCGCTTCCTTGACGTTCTCGTCCCGCCAGCCATCCTTCACGACGCCGCCCTGCAGCATTTCCCACAGCAGGTGTGCTCTCCCTCGCGTCGCGTGCTTTTCCTCGTGCGTCACCATATAGCTCGGGCACATGGTCTGGTTCTCCGGATCGCTCGAATTCTCGCGCCGGCACTTTCCCACGCCCACGCAGCGCAACGCTGCATGCGCGAAACTGCCGTGATCGTCCGGAAATTTGAAATGTGTCTTGGGATCGGCTGGATGGTAATCCGCGCCCAGCCGTAGATTCGCATCCAGCGGATTGGGGTTCACAACTTTCCCCGGATTCATCTTCCAATCCGGATCCCAGATCGTTTTGAAGTCGCGGAAAGCCTGCACGATTTCTTTCCCGAACATGATGGGCAGCAGTTCCGCGCGAGCCTGGCCGTCGCCGTGCTCGCCCGAAAGCGATCCGCCGTAATTCGCAACGAGTTCCGCGGCGTGCTCCACAAACGAGCGGTAGTCCTTCATTCCTTTCTTGCTCATCAAGTCGAAAGTAATGCGGCAATGGATGCAGCCCTGGCCGAAATGGCCGTAGAGGGCGGCTTGATAATCGTACTTGTGCATCAGTTTGCAGAAGTCGCGCAGATAGTCGCCTACCGCGGCAGGGGGCACAGCAGCGTCCTCCCAACCCGGCCAGGCCACAGGTTCGCCGGGAACGAAGGCGGTTGCGCCGAGTGCGGATTCGCGCACTTTCCAGACGGCTCTTTCCTCCTGTGGGTTGTCGTAGAGCTTGCTTGCGGGCGCGTGAGATTTGGACTTGAGGTGATCGAGCATGGCTCGGGCGCGATCGTCCGCCTCCTGCTTGGTTTCGCCCGGAAACTGCACCACCAGCCAGCCGTCGCCCTCCGGCAGCCGGTTCAAGTACTTCACGTGCAGTTCTTTCTTCTTCATGTTTTCGATCAGCATCCGATCCATGCCTTCGAGACCCATGGGCTTGAACTTTAGGATTTCGGCGATGTCATCACCGGCCTCATAGATGTCCGGGTAGCCGAGCACGACCAGCGTCCGGTAGGGCGGGTGGTGGATCAGGTCGAGCGTGGCTTCCAGAATCGTGACCAGCGTGCTTTCCGACCCCACCAGCGCTCGCGCCAGATTGATTTTCCCGGCGGTATCCGGCGATTCCGACGGCAGGAGTTGATCCAGGTTGTAGCCCGAGATGCGTCGAGGAATGTTGGGAAAACGGCGCCGGATCTGACTCGCATACTTCGACCGCAGCCTCTCCATGCCGGCCATGATCTCTCCGCGTCGCCCGCCCTCGCGCGCCGCTTGACTCAATTCTTCTTCCGTCATCCATCCCAGGGTCATGCGCGTGCCGTCGTACAGAATGACGTCCAGCGAATCGACATTGTTTGAGACCGGGCCGTTCATTTGCGCGTGGACTCCGCAGGCATTGTTGCCGATCATCCCCCCGAGCGTGCAATGATCGTGCGTTGCCGGATCGGGACCGAACGTCAGTCCGTATTTGTTCGCTTCATCCCGCAAATTGTCCAGAATGCAGCCGGGCCGCACGCGCGCCTTTCGCTTGGCTCTGTCGATTTCGAGAATCTGGTTCAGGTATTTGCTCCAGTCCATCACAATCGCGGTATTACAGCACTGCCCCGCAAGACTGGTGCCGCCGCCGCGCGACAACAGGGGCGCCCCAAATTCCCGGGAAATCCGCACGGTTTCAACCACATCCTCGACCGTTCGCGGGATGACCGCGCCGATGGGCACCTGGTGATAATTCGATGAGTCCATCGAATAGACGCCCAGGGTCCCCCGATCGAATCGCACTTCGCCTTCCACCCTATGCTTCAGCTCTTTTTCCAGGCCGCGCACGTCGACCGCAGCGGGTGAAATTCTCTTTTTGGATTCGCGCGTGTCTTGCAGAGGAAGCACGATGCTCATCAGAACTTCTCCTGATTTCTTTGGCGGACGCGCGCCGCCCTGTTGCAGGGCCAGCGGCGCACGCCCGGCCGTTTCGGCGTTATCAGACGAGCTCTCTGGCGCGCTCGATGAACGCTTCCTTCATGATTTTTCTGGCTTTCGGTTCGCCGCGCACAAGCGATTCCGTGAAGTGATAGGCCTGCTCCGGTTTCACTTCGGGCGGCAGCGGCGGCGTGAGCGGATCGACTACCGCCTCAAGAACGGCGGGCCCCGGCAAATCCAGGAAGCGGTCAAGGGCATTCGACACCTCGCCCGGTTCTTCCACACGCATGCCGTACGCGCCGCACGCCTCCGCGAATTTCGTGAAGTCCATCGGCTGCAGCTTCACTCCATATTCCGGATTGCCAAGCAGCACCATCTGCTCCCATTTGATCTGCCCAAGATAATTGTTCTTCAGCACCACCACCTTCACGGGCAGCTTGTACTTCACGGCTGTCAGCATTTCGAAACCCAGCATGGTGAACGCGCCATCCCCCACGAACGCAATCACCTGCCGATTGGGATACGCGTATTGGGCGGCAAGGGCGTAGGGCAGCCCCACGGCCATGGTCGCCAGATTCCCGGACAGCGAAAACATCTGCCCGCGCCGCGCGCGTATCTGCCGCGCAAACCAGGTCGCTCCCGTGCCGCTGTCGCAGCTTACGATCGCGTCGCTGCGCAAGCGCTTGCCCAGCTCCCACGCGATCACCTGCGGCTTGATCGGCGTCGACTGCTGCGTCCCAAGCCGCTCCATGTACTCCCACCAATCTTTCATCCCCGACTGCGCCTTCTTCAGGAAACCGCGGTCCTTATGCTTCTTCAGCAGCGGCAGCAGGAGTTTGAGCGTTTCTTTGCTGTCGCCGACCAGCCCCACGTCGGCGGGATAGCGCAGCGAGATGCGCCCCGGATTCAGCTCGATCTGCACGGATTTCGCTTCTCCCGGCGCGGGCATGAATTCCATGTAGGGGAACGCGGTTCCGATCATGAACAGCAGATCGCAATTGCGCATCGCTTCTTCCGACGGCTTCGTCCCCAGCAGCCCGATGCTGCCCGTGGTGTAGGGGCTGTCGTCGGGAACGGCGCCCTTGCCCAGCAAGGGTTTCACGATCGGCGCGGCAAGGATCTCCGCCACCTGCTCCAGCTCATCCGTCGCGTGCAACGCGCCGCGCCCGGCCAGAATGCAAATCTTTTTCGAGCCATTCAGCAACTCCGCCGCTTCGTGCAGTTGCGACTCCCGCGGCACGCCCGAGGCCTTCGCGTGCACCATCGAGACGTGGTGCGGCCGGTTTCGCGGCGACTTCTGCTCCTTCGGATCGAAGGGCATGCTCTGCGTGTCTTTCGGGAAAGTGATATGCGCGACGCCGCGGAACGTTTCGGCCGTCCGGCACGCGATTTCCGTGATCGTCTCCACGTGCGCCGGTCCCATCACGCGCTCGTTGTAGACGCTGACATCCATATACAGCTTGTCCATCTCCACGTCCTGCTGCCCGTGCGTGCCAATCAGGTCGTGATAGGCCATGCCGGTAATCGCCAGCACTGGCTGGCCGTCCATCTTCGCGTCGTACAGGCCGTTGAGCAGGTGAATTCCGCCGGGACCGGACGTCGCCAGGCAAACGCCCAGCTTGCCCGTAAACTTCGCGTAGCCCGTGGCCATGAACGCGGCCGCTTCTTCGTGCCGGACCTGCACGAAATTGATTTTGTCCGCATGAATGCGAATCGATTCGAAAATGCCGTTGATCCCGTCGCCGGGAAATCCGAAGATCACTTCGACCCCCCAATTGATGAGGGTCTCGATCATCACATCGGCTGCAGTCTTCATTGGTCTTCCCCTTGAAGTGTTCTGGGTAGATATCGATGCCGCGGCTGGAACCAGCTGGAGAGGTGCGCCTAAGGCCCCTATGCGGAAAGCTCTAGATCATCCCCCGCATCTTGGAAATCGGTAAATGCATGTACTCGTCTCAACTCGTCTCAAAATTGCGCGCAGTCCCTAAATTCCCGCGGACTCGCTGACTACCAGCTCGTTCGCTTCAGAGTTGCGTACTTGCGCGGCGCGCGCCATCGGGCGTTCTTTGTATTCTGGACGCAACTTTTGCGCGGGCTCGCTTTGCCCCGTTTGCGGCTTCACCAGCTCCGTGAAAGGTGCGATCCCTTCGGAACTTTTCGATGACTGCCGTATAATCGGTAGTCTCTTCCCGTCGGGGCGTAGCGCAGCCTGGTAGCGCGCCTGCCTTGGGCGCAGGAGGTCTGGAGTTCAAATCTCCACGCCCCGACCATTCTTCATTTTTGGCTCGCCGGAAAATCAGGTCGAAGGGCTTTCTGTAAGTGGGCGAGAAACTTACGCCATCGGTGGCGCAGTTCAAAAGCACAGTTTTCAGCAATTGGCCTCGTTCCGCGTGATTTCGCGTAAGGTACAGAGCATGCGCCCTTTGCGCGAGTTCAAAAG
>JBJKQB010000253.1:0-3423 GCA_046705825.1 Candidatus Acidiferrales bacterium | reverse complement strand
CGTGCGCCCGCATGATCGGACAAAGCTCCACTCACACCCACAGACGACAACCTGATGGCTGATCCCAAAAAGCAGAAGGCAAGCAGCGCTTCGGATCCCGCGTCCACCGTAAGCAACCGTGTGGAAGAGCAGAAGGTTGAAGAACGCGTAGCCATTGGGCCGCACATCGTCTACGAGACGATCCGCCGCGAGGGCGAACAGGAACTTCAGCGGCCATCCTCCGCGCTGGCGTGGTCCGGCTTCGCCGCAGGCCTCTCGATGGGATTCTCACTCGTGGCCGAGGGACTTCTGGCTGCTTATCTGCCTGAGGCAGGATGGTCCGCCCTGATTTCGAAGCTGGGCTACAGCGTAGGCTTCCTGATCGTGACACTCGGGCGCCAGCAGCTATTCACCGAGACCACTCTCACCGTGATCCTGCCCTTTCTCGCGCGAGGCAAGCCTCGCCTCATCTGGACCGTCTTGCGTATCTGGGGTGTGATCCTGCTGTCCAACCTTGTCGGAACGTATCTGTTTGCGCTTTGCGTCGGCCGCGTCGCTTTGTTCGATCCTCACATCCATCAAGTGCTCCTGCGAATCAGCCAGGAACGGCTTGGGCCGAATTTCCTGGTCGCGTTTGTGCGCGCGATGTTTGCGGGCTGGCTGATTGCGCTGATGGTTTGGCTGATGCCTGCTGCCGAATCGGCGCGCGTCAGCATCATAATTATCATCACTTACGTGATCGGGTTGGCCGGTTTCAATCACATCATTGCGGGCTCGAACAAGATGTTCTTCTTGATCGTTTGCGGCGCGCAGTCCTGGGGCGCCTACTTCCTCTATTTCTTTTTGCCCACTCTAGCCGGAAATGTGGTGGGAGGAGTAAGCCTGGTCGCGTTCCTCGGGCACGCGCAGGTTGTTTCGGGCAAGGACGCCTGATTTCCAGGCCCGTGCGCTTGGCGGTGGTTTGCGTGCACTTTAGCGTGGTGCCGTCGCGCTGTGTCCGCGTAGGTCTGCGGCCAGCAAGCGATGGAAGAGATGCTCGCCCGCCTCGCGCCGCACGGAAAGGCGCCCCGCGCGATAGGCGCGCGAGCCCAGCCCGCGCTGCACTCCTTCGCAGATGACGATGTCTTCCTGCTGCACGCGCTCGCTGACGCCGATGCTTTCCTGGATGTACGGCATCTCCGATTCACCGATGTCGCCGAAATAAAAGTCGAAAATCACTTCGCAGCGGCCGACGCCCAGCGGAATCACGAGATTCGTGTCCAGATAGCCTTCGTACCAGTTCAGCATGAAATTCGGATATTGCCAGAAATAAAACGCGCGATTTCCTTTGCGCGTGGCCGCGGCGCTCGCCTCCGAATGAGAATCGATCGAGACCGGGCTCGATTGCACGCAGCAGCGTTCCAGATTTTCAATGGTGTAGTTCGTGTAGTCGAGCACGCTGTTCAGGCCTTTGTGCATGTGCGGAACGTGATAGCCGCCGTCCAGGAAATTGTCCACGTAGACTTTCCAGTTGCAGTTCAGCGTGTAACTGCGCCGCTCCACGAACTTCAGGGCGCCGAAACCAAGCGGCTGGACGCGTTGTACCAATTCGCCGAGGAAGTCGCTCAGCGGCGGCGCTTGCGCCTCCAGATTCACAAACGCGAAGTTCTCCCATGTCTCGACGCGCACGGGTGCGAGACCATTTAGCGCGCGCTCGAAGCCGCACACGCCTTCGAACTCAGTCATGCCTCGAAGCTCGCCCTCCAGCGAATAGGTCCAGCCGTGATAGGGGCAGCGCAGGTGCTGCGCCCGGCCGCACGGCTCGTTCATGACGGTCATCGCGTGGTGGCGGCAGACGTTGTAAAAGCCGCGCAGCTTGCCGTCCTGCCCGCGAACGAGCATGATCGGTTCTCCGGCTACGGTCGCAGTCACATAATCGCCGGGGGCAGCAAGCTGACCGATCCGCGCCACAGCCTGCCAGGTGCGCGCAAACACGTTTTCGTTTTCCAGCTCCGCAATGCGCAGGTCCGTGTACCACGGTGCCGGAATCGTATACGCCCGGGACAATGGCGCGGATGCGTCGTAACTCGACAGAATTTCTTGCAGCGATCGTTCCATGCGACTTTGCCTCGGCGGCAAATCCATCGGATAGCGCAGCGCGCCTGATGGCCGCGCGCACAAAGATAACGCGATTTCGGCGCGCGCGCGACAGCGGCTGCAGGCGTCGAGGCGCGTCGAGACCCGGCGCGGTCTGGGCGGAGCTGCAGCCGATCAAGTAAGATAGAGCGGCACTGTTTTCGATTGATTTTGCATTCTCGACCCGGAGGGCAAATGGAATATCGCGCAATCGAAGAGCGCATGGCCAAAGTGCTCGGCCTGCAAAGGCGGCCGGTGGCAGTGAAGTTCTTGGACGCTGCGCCCGCCGGAATCGAGAAATTCACGGGCACGGAGCCTTCCGGCTGCAGTTTCTGGCGGCTGGCCGCGGCCGGCAGAACGTTTTATACCGTTCCGAGCGATCACTATAATTGCCCCATCGGGAGCTATACGCACAACATTTCGTTGCCTCCCGAACGCGCCAAAGAACTCGAGCAGACCCTGGGGCTGATGGCGCAGATGGGCTACATCAACATGGAAGAGGTGCCGGGGATTCCGCGGCTCGAGAAAGCGCCGCGTGCGGTGGTTTACGCGCCGCTGGGCAATTCTCCGATGGATCCCGACGTGGTCCTGTTCGCCGGTTTGGCTGAGCAGGTGATGTTGCTCCAGGAGGCAGCGATGCGCGCGGGCTGCGCGGCCACGCTTCCGATTCTCGGGCGCCCAACGTGCATGGCTCTTCCCGCCGCCATGGCCCACGGTTCCGTAGTCAGTTCCGGATGCATTGGAAACCGCGTCTACACCGGGCTGCGGGAAGGAGAGATGTACGTTGTGATTCCGGGAAGAGACCTCGCGCGCGTAGCGGACGCGCTCGCCACGGTGGTCAGCGCGAACAGCCAATTGGCGGAGTACCACCAATCGCGCAAAGAGACGCTAGCCTCGGCGTGAACCCTCGCGCCGGGAGGCGTTTTCGAAAGGACGGACCACCTGGCCAGCAGAATCTCACGGAGAACGATACGTCGGGGCGGGCGCCGCGCTTTCCGCCCGGTCGCAGCGGTAGTCCTCGCGATGGCTGTCGCTCTGCTGTGCTGCCCGGGAAGCGGCGCCGACACCAAGTATTACCGGCACACCTTCTTCGACAACAGCGACACGCCCGGTTCGTACTTCTACAGTACAGGAAAAGGTGTCGCGCCCAGCGTGCTCGAATTGCGCGATCGGAAGGCGCCGGTCGACTCGATCCTCTTTTTTACGCCGCCGAATTCGCTGCGGCTGGCGTGGCAGTCGGAGCCGGGCGGGTCCTGGGAACTGCAGGTCCGGGTCGTGGAGTTTCGGAATCGCGAGATCCTCTTCTACGGCGACGCGCTCTACCTGTGG
>JBJKQB010000252.1:0-6948 GCA_046705825.1 Candidatus Acidiferrales bacterium | reverse complement strand
CGAATCCACAGGCAGAATGCCTTGCAGGCGCGGCAGCGTCGATAGGCCGGTCGATTCAATTCGTGCCGGTACGAAGGTACCCCGGTGCGGCCTTCGTGGTTTGTTCGCCCACTGGCCTGACGCCGGGCGCTTATGGGGACGGCGTTGAAGGGGTTGCTCTGGGGTGGTACGCTTCGCGGAGGGATGCGGCAACGCAAGTGTTCGCACCTCTGGCGCGGTGCACAGGTGTCGTCATCGATTGGCAGTCGATACGCTAGGGCGCCACACGATCCGTCATGTCTGCTCCCGGACCCAAACTGAACCAGAAAACGAGCGTCGAGACGCAGGCGATCTCGGTCGTGCGCCAGTTGCTGAGCGAACTGGACAGCGGACGCGGGACCGGCGAACTGGATGCGCGCGGCGGGCGAGCGCATCTGGAGCGCGACCTGGGACTGGGCAGCCTCGAGCGAGTCGAGCTGATGCTGAGTCTGGGAGACGCGTGCGGCGTGCGTCTATCCGAGCGCGTGATGGAGCAGGCGGACACGGTCGAGGACCTGGTCAAGGCAGTCCTCGAGCAGCAAGCGGCGGGAACTGCGGCTGCGGCGAAGCCCGTTTTTCCGGGGCACGGTTCGGTCCAGGCTGCGACGCCCGGGCAGCGAGCGGAAATCCACGCCGACCTCGAACGGAAGGTCCGGTCGGCTGAAACGCTGACGGACGTTCTCCGGCTGCGTGCTGCGGGCGAACCCCAGCGCGCGCACCTTCAAATCTACGAAGAAGGCCCCGAGCCGCGCACGATCACTTTCGGTGAACTCTACGAGCGAGCGTCGGGCGTGGCGGGCGAACTGCGGCGCCGCGGGCTCGAACCGGGACAAAGCGTCGCCATCATGCTTCCGACCTGTGCGGAATTCTTTCCCACTTTTTTTGGGATTCTGCTGGCGGGCGGAATCGCGGTTCCGATCTACCCGCCTTTCCGCGCGGACAAGATCGCGGAATACGCCAAGCGACAGACCAGGATTCTGCGCAACGCGGAAACGCGATTTCTGGTGACTTGGCGGGAAGCGGAGGGGCTGGTGCGGCTGTTGAAGCCAAAGGTCCCGTCGTTGCGCGAAGTGCTGAATGCGCATCGGCTGTGCGGGATGGCGATGAACCGGGAGGGGCCCGGAACGGCGCCGGAGCCCGGCGCGGGCGCGAAGGACAGAGTGGCAGAGTGGAAGCCAGTGGAGAATCTGGCGCATCAAGCGCGCAGCGAGGAAATCGCGTTCCTGCAATACACGTCGGGATCGACAGGCGCGCCGAAAGGGGTGGTGCTGACGCACGCGAATCTGCTGGCGAACATCCACTCGATGATTGCGGGCGTGAATGTGACCCGCGAAGACGTGGTGGTGAGCTGGCTGCCTCTGTATCACGACATGGGACTGATCGGCGCGTGGCTGGCACCGCTGGTGGCGGGGATTGCGACGGTGATCCTGTCGCCGCTGGCGTTCCTGAGCCAGCCGGAACGCTGGCTGTGGGCCATCGATCGCCACAACGGGACGATCAGTCCCGGGCCCAATTTCGCCTACGAACTGTGCGTGCGAAAAACTGCGGAGAAAGATCTGCAGGGGCTCGACCTGAGCCGATGGCGGGCGGCGCTGAACGGCTCTGAGCCGGTGCAGGCGGCGACGCTGGAGCGCTTCGCGGCTCGTTTCGAAGCGTACGGACTTCGGCGCGAGGCGCTGCTTCCGGTGTACGGGCTGGCGGAAAATTCGCTGGCCATTTCCGCGACGGACGCTCGCTCGGGATATCGCGTCGATCGAATCGACCGCCAAGTCTTTGAATCGACCGGGCGAGCTGTTCCGGCCACGAACGACGATGATTCGGGGCCGCTGACGTTTGTGGGAGCAGGACGGCCACTGCACGATGTCGAATGCCGCATCGTCACGGAGCACGGCGCGGACGCGGGCGACCGCGTGGAGGGCCACCTCTGGTTTCGCGGGCCTTCCGCCACGAGCGGCTACTACAAGAATCCGGAGGCAACGCGTGGATTGATGCGCGGCGACGGTTGGCTGGATTCGGGCGACCTGGCCTATTGGGCCGACGGCGATTTGTTCATTACCGGCCGGGCGAAAGACGTGATCATCAAAGCGGGGCGCAATCTTTATCCGCAGGAAATCGAACAGATCGCGGGGCACATCGATGGTGTGCGGCCGGGGTGCGTAGTGGCGTTCGGTGCGCCGGACGAGCGCAGCGGCACGGAACGTTTCATCATCGTCGCGGAAATTCGCAATGCCGCGGACGGCAGTCGCGTCCGCGCGGAAATTTCCGCGGCGGTGCAGGACACCATGGGCCTGCCTCCCGATGTGATCGAGCTTGTGCCGCCGCAGTCGATTCCGAAAACGTCGAGCGGGAAGCTGCGGCGCACGGAAACCCGCCGGCGATACCTCGAAGGAAACATCGGGAAGAAACGGCAGCCGCCGTGGGTGCAGATGACCAGGCTTGCGGCGGCAGGGGCTTTGCCGCGCGGCTGGCTGGCGGCACGGCGCAGCGCGAGGCGCGCGGCGGAGCTTTTCTATGGGATCTATGCGCTGGGCGTTTGCGCGGCGGTTGTCATACCGGTGTGGGGGCTGGTTTCACTGACGCGCAATCGCGAGCGCGCGGCGCGCATCCTGAAGCGGGGATCGCGAATCCTTCTTCGCGGCGCGTTCATTCCCATGGAGATTCACGGCGGCGAACTGCTCGAGGAATTGGCTAATTCGGGGCCGTGGATTTTCGCGCCCAATCATTCGAGCTACCTGGATATCGTTGTTGCGCTTGCGGTGCTGCCCAGCAGCGTGCGTTTCATCGCCAAAGGCGACGCTGTGGAGATGCCCGTGTTCGGAGCACTCGTGCGCCGAAGCGGGCAGTACCTGTTCGACCGCAACGATCCGCTCGCGCGCGTGCAGCAGGCGCAGGAGGTGGCAGAGGCGCTGCACGGCGGGCAATCGCTGGGCGTGTATCCGGAGGGAACGTTCACGCGCGCGACCGGAATCCGGCCGTTTCAGCTCGGCGCATTCAAGGCGGCGGTGGACACGCAGCGGCCGATTTGCCCGGTGGCCATCCGCGGCGCGCGACAAATCCTGCGGGACAAGACGTACCTGCCGAAATTCGGGGGGATCACGGTGACGCTGGGCCCGCTGGTCCTGCCGGATCCAAGAGCGGGAAACGAATGGCGGGAAATCGTTCGCCTGCGCGACCGCACACGCAGCATCATCGCGCAGAATGCGGCGGAGCCGCTGCTCTAGCGAGATATCTTCAACAGGAGCCGCAGGCAGGGGGAAAGGTTCGCATGCCGTTCCGTCCTAGGGAACTCGTCGTGCGCGCGCGTGAGGCGGCGATCGTGATGCTGCGCACGCTCGATCGCGAAGAGATGGTTCCGAAATTTCTGGACGTGTACGCGGCCGAGCACCGCCGCCCGGGAAGCGCGGATCATCCCGGGCATTATCGCGAGCAGCTCGAAACCGTGCGGCGCGAAGCGATCCTGGCGTTGGTGTTGCGCATCGAGGCGGCGCTGCCGACGCGGCTGAAGGTGCACGTGCCGGTGCGAAATCCGCGCGCGCGGCGCTCCCGGAAAAGCAAAGGCAAGGCGCGGTCGAAGAAGGCCGTTCAACGGCGGGATACGTGGGAATTCGCGATCCCGATTCTGGATCTCTTTCGGGAGGAATTCTTCACCGCGCTGGGACAGGCGCTGGAATGGACGCAGCGCGACGCCGAAGAGTTCTGGCACGACCTCGAGCTGTACGAACGATTGCGCGCCGCGGACGCGCGGCGTGTCGGGCGAAGCAGCCGGTTGGTGCCGGCGGGGCCGTTCGTCGACCGGGTCGCGTTCATCCTGGACTCGTCGCTGATGGAGCAGGCCCGGCGGGCGGCGGGAAAGTTTGAAGCGGAGCTGGATGCGGCCGCCGATCGCGTGCTGCGCACGGTGCTGTCGCGGCGGCGGGGCGACTGAGCCTTCTTCCGCCCAATCGAACAACGCATCCTCGCGCGTTCTGGCCGGAATGCAGCAGGAAGGAAAAGGCCCAGCGGTTCGCAGCGTTCCAGGGCGTATCTGTTGGGCACAGAGCGCCGCGCCGGCGCGCCCGCAGGTTGCTGATTCTGTTATTCTCGCGGCGTGATCGCTCTTTTCTACATTCTGGTCCTGCTGCAGATTGCCGCCGGGATTCATTCACTCTGGACTGGATTCGGGTGGTACCAGATGGTCCAGCGGCGCGCCGGCTCGCATTCGGGATTCTACGCGCCCGTAGCCGCGCTGATTTGTCCCTGCAAGGGCAGCGAGCCGGGACTTGAAGAAAATCTGACGGCGCTCACGCAGTTCGATTATCCAAACTACGAAATCTATTTTTCGCTGGCCACCAGCCTCGATCCCGCGGTGAAGGTGATCGAGCGGGTGAAGGCAGCGAGCCAGCGGCCGGTCCACATCGTGATCGCGGGGCCGCCGGGAAACTGCTCGGAGAAAATCCACAATCTGCGGCGGGCCATCGAATCCCTGCCGGCGGATAAATTCGAAGTTCTTGCGTTTGCGGACTCCGACGCGCGATTCCCGCACGGGTGGCTGCGCAACCTGATTGCGCCTCTGTACGATCCGCGCATCGGGGCGACCACGGCTTACCGTTGGATCATCCCCAGCGGAAAAATCGGCGAGGGGGGATTCGCCAGCGCGATGGCGTCGGCCTGGAACGCCGCGGTGGCCACGCTGCTGGGAAACGAGCAGGACAATTTCTGCTGGGGCGGCGGGATGGCGATCCGGCGCACGACATTCGAGCAAGCCGGCGTCTTGCCCGCGTGGAACGGCGCGCTGAGCGACGATTTCGCGCTGACGCGCGCGCTTCACGACGCGGGGAAACCCATCGTCTTCTGCCCCGAATGCATGGGCGCCACGCTGCAGCCGTGGAGCGGCAAGGAACTGCTGAATTTCACCACGCGCCAGATCGTGATCACGCGCGTGTACTCACCGCGGCGATGGCTGCTGGGGCTGATTTCGCACGTCGGTTATTCAGCTACGTTCTGCTACGGAATTTTCGTGGTGCTGGCGACGATGGCCAGCGGTGATCCTTGGGAACAACTGGCGCTGCTGGCCATCGCGCCATTGCTGCTGGCGGCGATGAAGGGTGCGCTGCGAACCGCAGCCATCGATCAACTGCTGCCCGAATGGAGGGCTCGGCTGGCCGGCTGGAACTGGGTGTGGATCGCCCTCGCGCCGATCGTCCCGTTCCTCTTTTGCTGGAATTTTCTTTCTTCGCTGGCCACGCGGCGCATCCGCTGGCGCGGAATTCGCTACGAACTGGTTTCCCCAAGCGTGACGCGAATTCTGACGCGCTAGCCGTGGCCGAAATTTCCCGGGTCGAGATGCCCGCGCCACTCCAATCGTCTCAATCCTTAATTTATATACGGCGGTCGATGTGCGGGAAGTCCACCCAGACTTTGATGCCGCAGAAGTGCGAGCCTTCCGTGCAAATGGGAGTGGAGATGCCCGCGCGCAGATAGCAGGGCGGGCCGATATAGCGTCCGAGTTCCGGAAATGCCGCGCGGACCTGGTTCACTTCGTCGATGGAGGCCTGGTAGATCTCTTCCTGCGCGTTGAAGCAGGTGCGCATGGTCCATTTGTGCAGCAGATGCAGCAGCGAGCCCGATTCGACCAGGCGGATGGACTTCGCGTTGGGCAGCAGGTACAGCGCAAACTGGGGCGGAACGCCGCGATCGAGCAATTCGTTCTTGGCGTCCCACGCCTCCTGCATGGCGCGCTGATAGATTTCGAGCGCGCGCGGATTCTGGCGAATCAGCATGGGCGTGACGTAATCGGGCGCACGCGTGTCGGCCAGTGTGAGCAGCGGCCGCGAGCCGGGGACCATGCGATGCCGCTGATCCTGGCTGTCGGCCGTGTGGCTGATCTTCTTGGCGAAGGTGAAATTGGCGTGCTGCAGCGGGCGCATCATGGGCGCGTGCACGCCCACGTTGAGCGTCTCGCGGCGGTAGGGGTTGCGCGCGGGATTCAGCATCCGATCGAGCGCTTCCGCGTCCGAGCATTCCACCGCGCTCGCGCCGATCACCGCGCGATACGCGGCGGCGACGGACTCAATCGCGCGCGGCGAGCAGTCGATGAGACGCGAGGTCAGGCCGCCAAGCTGCGCGTCGAATTCGCGCGCGAACGCTTCGCCGTCGCGGGCGGGCTGCTTCCACTCCGGCGGGTCCTCCATCGGCTCGTTATCGAAGCGATCGAAAAACTGAGGATCGCTCTCGCGCACCCGCGCCGCCATCTGACCGATCACTTCTTTCGCTTCGGCCGGAGTGTCGCTGGCCGCCTGCATGCGCCACAAGCGATGCAGGACGATTCCCGAAAGCGTATGCACCATGGTGGTGAACGCAGCGACGGGCAAAACGTAGCGGGCGATTTCGATGGCGCGTTTTTCGGATTGCCGGTCGACTTTCTGGATGCGCTTGGGATGCGACATCCCGCTCACGTGCCAGATGTCGGCCAGGATTTCGCGGGCGCCCGGCTGCAGGACGGCAGTCAGTTCGCGATAGTGTCGCCAGGCACGCGCCACTGCGTTCTCATAGATGGCGCGCTCCGCGGGACCAAAATGCGGGTTGGCGGCGCCTTCGGGAGGGACGTAGGCCTGGGCGCGATCGAGGCGCACGTAGCGCTGGCTCTGCTGCTCGGAGTTATAAAACGGGTGGGCGTGAAGAAAAGACCACACGAACTGGCGGCTAACGTTTTCCAGGCCAAACTCGAAGTGGGCGTGCTGATAGACGGTGTGGTGCCCGCCGTAATAGGTGGCCGAACCAATCGTCACGCGCTGCTTATCGGTGATTTCCTCCGGGCCAATGATGCGCGAGGAATAGCAGGTGCGCGCCGCCGCTATGGCCGAGTCGAACGAATGAGCGAAGGCGTTGCGCAGAGTGACGCGCGGAGGCGCGGTCTCAACCGGATGCTGCTGGGACGAATCGGGTGCAGGA
>JBJKQB010000251.1:0-2835 GCA_046705825.1 Candidatus Acidiferrales bacterium | reverse complement strand
TAATATCACATGGGCTCGGGCCAACGAATCCGCGACTCTCGGCTCTCTCGGCTCTCTCGGCTCTCTCGGCTCCGCCGGCGGATGGCTGCGCACCCGGGATCGTCAGCAGTTCGCGTAGGCTGTATCGAGGATCTCGCACGCCTAAGAACCCAATCCTCGATACGGCCTGCGCACCGCCTCTGAGCCCGCCGCGCGCAGCCACCTGCAAGGGGTTTGCCGGCGTTGCTCCCCTGGCCGCCATTCGCTTCTGCCGCCACCCTGCTGCGTGTTTTGGCAGTTGATTTCAACGGCCCGGGAATCTCGTTAACTTTTCTGCTTGCTGCTTGCTCCTCGGCACGAATACTTGCCTTCAGCGGCGCCCGCCCTACCAACCGGAGAAGTCATGCCGCACGCGACTGATTCGGCTGCCTGTTCCTCTCAATTGCGGCCACGGGCGCTTTCATGCCGGGCGCTGGACCGGTGGCAGGCAGGAAGCGAATCAAAGCGCGCAGGGCGAGCCACTCCACATATACACCAAACATGATCGAGAGCACGATTGCGCCAGCTACTCCCGCAAAATCGAACATGCGATCCATTGCCGTCTCCCTTCGCCAGACCCGCTTCTGAAGCACCTCGATGAAGCCTTCGTTCGGCTTGTCCACAGGTGCTTTCTGCAACGCGTTACCCACTCCGAATGTCTCTGAAAACAAGTAGCTTACGGCAATGGCGAGAGTGCACATTGCAGCCAGGACCGCACGCGCGTGTCAGAATCGACACGGCGCCACGCCAGGCACTGCGCCGCAGTCGCGGGCGTCCGGGGCTTCGTTTGTGGAAAACTGAAAACAGCCATAGAATGTGCGCGGGGGTTTGGATGGATAAACCTGCCCAACAGCCTGGGTACGAATCCGGGATCCCCCTCGGACGAATCTTCGGAATTCCCCTTTACCTGGACGCCAGCTGGTTCATTCTCTTCCTGCTCATCACCATCACGCTGGCCATCCAGTTCCGGTCGCAACATCCGCAGTGGACCTCGCAGCAACACTGGCTGCTGGGCATCGTCACCAGCTTGCTCTTTCTGGCCTCGCTGATTTTCCACGAGCTGAGCCACAGCGTGATGGCCAAGCATTACGAGATTCCCGTGCAATCCGTCACCCTGTTCGTTTTCGGCGGGCTGTCGCGAATCGCCCGCGATCCGGCCAACGCGAAGCAGGAATTCAACGTGGCGATTGCCGGGCCGCTCTCGAGCCTCTTGCTGGCGGGCTGCTTCTGGGCGATCTGGCGGTACGTCCCGGCGGGGGAGATGGTGCACGCCGCCGCTTACTGGCTCGCATGGTCGAATGGCGTTCTTGCGCTGTTCAATCTTCTGCCCGGTTTTCCCCTGGACGGAGGCCGCGTGCTGCGAAGCCTGGCCTGGTGGGCAACCGGCAATTTCACCCGTGCTACACGCATCGCCGCAAGCGCGGGCAAGTTCTTCGCCTACGCCATGATTGGCATTGGCCTCTGGCAAGCGCTCAATGGCAATTGGGTCGACGGCCTGTGGCTCGCATTTATCGGCTGGTTCTTGCTTTCGGCCGCGCAACAGAGCTGGGCCCACGTCGCCCTGCGCAACATGCTCGCCGGCGTTCGCGCGGAGGACGTCATGACCACCGATGTTCCCACCGTGCCGCGCGATATGTCCGTCGAGGAGTACGTCCAGGAGGTGTTCCGGACGGGCCGCCGCTGCCACGTTGCTCTTGCAGGCACCGAGCCGGTGGGACTGATTACCTTAGCGACCGCGCGTTCCGTGCCCCGCGACGAGTGGACAAGCACGGCGCTCCAGGCCGTGATGCTGCCAGCCGATAAGATCCACTGGGCTACGCCTGAAGAGCCGGTCCTCGCTGTCCTGCAGCGCATGCAGACGCAAGACATCAATCAAATGCCGGTCATCTCCGACCACCATATTGTGGGTATGATCTCGCGCGATACAATTCTTCGCGTGCTGCAAACGCGCCTGCAACTCGATCATTCCAGCTCTTGATGCTATCGTCTGCGCCGCTGCTTTTTTTTGCGGGACGGCACGCGAAATTCTCTGGCTGGGACTCAAGCCTCGCGATTTGCGAACGCCTGAAATTCCGCTGCGATTCGGACTGGCAGGGCGTTCTCCGCGTTCTTTCCCAGCAGATCGTGTCCTGCGCCTTCAGCTTGCAGAATCGTGTGCGGTGCGGGAATCAACTCGTTTGCCGCCTTCATTTCCGGGATCGATCCAAATGGGTCGCGGGTGCCGTGAACGAAAAAGACCGGACGTTTCAGGTTCGAGAAATGCGCGGTGCGCAGCTGCTCCGGGTTTCGCGGCGGATGCAGAGGATAGGAGAGCAGGAGCAGCGCATCGGCGAGCTGCGGCTCTTCCGCGACCAGCATCGAGGCTTGGCGCCCGCCGTAGGAATGCCCGCCCAGAAAAATGCGTCGCGGCCGGTTCTCTTTCATCACGCCGGTTGCGCGGCGGATTCCATCGCGGTCGCGTTCCCCGCTGCCGAAACGCGGCGGCCCGTGCGGGCGCTCCTGGCGAAACGGCAGATCGAAGCGCAACACAAGGAACCCAAGCGCCTCGAATGCACTCGCCACCGCGATCAGCAGCCTCGATTCGCAATTTGCCCCTGCACCGTGTGTCAGCAGGAGCGCATCGCCGTTGGCGCGTGCCGGCTCATGCAGCCAGCCGCGGACTGACTCTTCGTTGTTGCCTTTCTCAATGAGGCGTTGGCTCACGTATGTCTGCCTTCAGATCTGTGCGACGCCTCGAGTGTGATAGCCCGGGCGCTACTCCCGTTGCCCCGTACTCTACCAGCAATTCGTGTCTCATCTGCCGTTTAACCGCTACGC
>JBJKQB010000250.1:0-4666 GCA_046705825.1 Candidatus Acidiferrales bacterium | reverse complement strand
GGTGTCTCCCATCGCTTCGGAAATCATCCCGAACTTCACCGCAAACGTGCCGCCAAAGCCGCAGCACTCCTCGCTGGCCGGCATTTCCACCAGTTCGAGCCCGCGCACGTGCCGCAGCAGTTCGCGCGGTTCTTCCTTGATGCGCAGTTCGCGCAGCGCGTGGCAGGCGTCATGAAACGCGACGCGGTGCGGAAAATGCGCGCCCACATCGCGGATTCCCGCCATCTTCACCACAAATTCCGAAAATTCGAACACGCGCTGGCCCAGGCTCTTCGCTTCGCCGCTCAGCGCCGTGCCCGCCAGCAGCTCGGGATAAAAATTGCGCACCATGGTCGTGCACGACCCGGAAGGGCACACGACCGCTTCCGCGGAACGAAACACGCGCACAAATCGCTCCGCCAGCGGCCGCGCCTCGTCCCAGTAGCCCGTATTGAACGCGGGCTGGCCGCAGCACGTCTGCGCCTCTGGAAAATCGACCGCGCAGCCGATGCGCCGCAGCACGCGCGCGGCGTCCATGCCAACCTCAGGGGCTAGTTGATCGACAAAGCACGGAATGAACAGGGAGACTTTTCGCATGCGGTCGCGCCAGCCGCGGCGCCGGAACAGTATAAACGGACGCCCGCGGCGCCCGCTGCGCTTTTATTGTTTGGACCGCGCGCTTCGATTTCCTACAATGCTGTCGCACGCGGCAGCCTGCCGGGCCCACAACGGAGACGTTCAGGAGGAGACCTTCAGGATGAAGCTGATTCGATTTGGCGAGCCTCGCAACGAGAAGCCGGGACTGATTCTGCCGGATGCGACGCGCGTCGACGTCTCCGCCGCCGTTTCCGATTACGATGAAGCCTTCTTCGAGACCGGCGGCATTCCCCGGCTGGAAGCGTGGGCGCGCGCGAATGCGGCCAAAGCCCCGCGCGTCGCTCCGGCCGCGCGGCTGGGCTCGCCGGTCGCGCGGCCCAGCAAGATCATTTGCATCGGCCTGAATTATCGCGACCACGCCGCTGAGTCCGGAGCCAAGGTTCCGGCCGAACCCGTGCTCTTCTTCAAATCAACCACCTCGCTGGTGGGCCCCAACGATCCCGTCATGATTCCCAAGGGCGCGCACAAAGTGGATTGGGAAGTCGAACTGGCTGTCGTCATCGGCGCGCGCGCAAGCTACGTCTCACGCGAGCGCGCGCTCGAATGCGTCGCAGGCTACGCCCTGCACAACGACTATTCCGAGCGCAGCTTTCAACTCGAACGCGGCGGCCAGTGGGTCAAGGGCAAGAGCTCCGACACGTTTGCCCCGCTGGGGCCCTTTCTCGCTACCCGCGACGAAATTCCCGATCCCGGCAATCTGCCCCTGTGGCTCAAAGTGAACGGCGAATACCGCCAGAAAAGCACCACCGCCAACATGGTGTTTGGCGTTCCCCAACTGGTCAGCTACATCAGCGAGTTTATGACTCTTCTCCCGGGAGACATCATCAGCACAGGCACTCCCGCGGGCGTGGGCCTGGGCATGAAGCCGCCGCAATACTTGCAAGCCGGAGATGTCGTCGAACTGGGAATCGAGGGCCTGGGCGAATCGCGGCAGCACGTCGTCGCTTGGACGCCGCGCGCTGTCGCTAGCCCGGCATAAACCGCGGCGGGTCCGCAACGAAAGCAGGCAGCGGCGAATTTTGGAGGACGCACGATGGCCTTTCCTGAAATGGACTTGTCCAACCAGACCGCGGTGGTGATTGGCGGAACGTCGGGTATCGGCCACGCCATCGCGCTGGGCCTGGCCAAGGCCGGAGCGAACGTCGCCGCCACCGGGCGCCGCTTGGAACTGGCCAAAACAGCCGCGGAGGAAATTCGCATCCTGGGCCGCCGTTCCATCGCGGTGGCCACCGACGTGTCGGAACGCCGCAGCATCGAGGCGCTTCTTGCCGCCGCCGTTTCCGAGTTCGGCAGCGTCGAGATTCTGGTGAATTCCGCGGGCCGCACGAAACGCACTCCCACCGTGGACGTCGGCGAAAAAGAATGGAATGAAATCCTGGACACGAACCTCACCGGAACGCTGCGCGCCTGCCAGGTTTTTGGCCGGCACATGCTCGAGCGCCGCTACGGCCGCATCATCAACATCGCTTCGCTCAGCTCGTTCGTCGCGCTCTACGAAGTGGCTGCCTATTCCGCCAGCAAAGCGGCGGTCGCCTCGCTCACCAAGTCGCTGGCCATCGAGTGGGCCAGACACGGCGTATGCGTGAACGCCATCGCGCCCGGCGTTTTTCAGACCGAGCTGAACCAAGCCCTGCTCGAGGGCACCGCGCGCGGACAGGAATTCCGCCTGCGCACCCCCATGGGACGCTTCGGGCAAGTCGAAGAATTGGCCGGCGCCGCCGTCTTCCTCGCCTCCAAAGCCGCGGGCTTCGTCACCGGCCAGGTCCTCGCCGTCGACGGCGGCTTCCTCGCCTCCGGCGTCAACCAGTAGCCGGGCCGCGGAAAACGAATGTACGGTTAGCGCGTTTACCGTCTACTCGGTCCTCAAAGGCCCCTTCACGATCGTTCCACCATCGACAAATGCCGATCAGAGTTTCGTTCTCTGCTTAGCGCTTTTCAGCATTCGTTCAACCTGAAGGAAATCATCCTGATCCCGTTGTTCACATCCTCCATCTGTGGCGACACGCCATTCGATGAACGGACTCTTGCCGCAATATCCGAGACGGAGATAATCAAGCACGGAACGTCCTTTCGCATCCTTGGCCGTCGAGTCTGCACCAAATTTGAGCGCGTCTTTAACTTCATCTGGGTTACCCTTTGTGACGAGAACCATCAGGACCGTAACCCCCTTGGAGTCTCGCGCATTAACATTGGCTCCGGCACGGACAAGGTCCTCGTCGAAGTACCCTGCGATCGCAGATGCCAACAACGGTGTGCTGCCGTCAGCGGACTCGTGATTCGGATTCGCACCAGCTTTCAAAAGAAGTTGGACAGGTTCAGAGCGGGAACTCGCTGCGGCATACATCAACGCGGTCCAACCGCTGGAATCGACCGCATCAACTTCGGCTCCTGAAGCCAAGGCGGCCTTCATCGCAGCGATGTTTGCCTCCGCCGCCGCCTTCATGAGGAGAGTCACCCCAGGCTTTGGCAGCCAGGCGTCGCTCAAGATGTTGCTTAGAGGTTCTTTCAGCGGATCGCCGTCCCTCCAGAGGTGCGTATCCGCAGCGGCGTCGATTGACTTTTCAAATGTGTCCACCCAGCTCGGGGCAGAGTTGGCATAATTCGAAACGGTCTTCGATCGCCCTCCGATATGTACTTCGATTTCGGTGGTGGGATTGTCAGTAATCCCAGAGCTGTAGTTTCCGCACAAGGCCCAGAATTTCGGATCCAGGAATTTTTGAATCAAAGCGCGGGCTGTCCGAGGGTCAATATGTGATCGTCTCACGCCTGTTGCAGCGACATAGGCAAGACCCTTCCAGGTTACGTCGCCGTCTCCCGAAACTGTGACCTCGTATACGGGACAGGTGCCGAAACACGCTGATCGGGACAGCCTCACAGAGTCCCCTTTGTTCACTG
Source organism: Candidatus Acidiferrales bacterium (assembly GCA_046705825.1). GTDB lineage: Bacteria > Acidobacteriota > Terriglobia > Acidiferrales > UBA7541 > Palsa-295. The sequence goes on along the minus strand of JBJKQB010000250.1, from coordinate 1,135 downwards.
ACTTCGGAGGTTCAGCTTCTTTCTCAGATGGACAATTCTCAGCGAATTTGCCTGCGATGTTTGCGATAACTTCGATGTCGCGAAACGAATTCACAACAACCGTTAGCTTCGGCTGATACAGGCCTTCAACAGCCGAGATTTTGAAATGAAATGTGGTGCTATAACTCCGTTCCGTTTGGGGCACGCCGCGCGGAAGTTCAAACCGCCACGATCGCACGTTGTCTTCGGCTGCGCGCCAGAGCAGCGGAGGCCCGGAAACAACGCTGACAGATACGGGTGTGCCATCGGCGACTAGAGCAAAATCGACCCTTACGTCGCCCTGAATGCGAGCCGTTCGTGCAATCGCAGGATAGGTGGGTAGTTGAGGGGCAATCAGTTGAGGATCGGAAGAGATCTGACCCCAAACGACGCCCCCGATCAAGAGGAAGAGCAGCAGTCGGACGGTGATTCTCATTACACCCAGGACTTTACGTTGAACGACCTGCCGGTTTCAACCAAAGTCCCGATTAGTCCGCTACCCGGACATTCGGTCCTAACGGACAGCTGTCCAGCCCTTTGCCCCCCGCTTCCTTTGACTCCACCGGAGCCGAACCTTTACACTAACCCCGGTGGGCAAGTTCTCCCGCAGCGGCGGATGGGGCGGCGGATACGGTTACCGCTTTGATATCAGCGAGTATTTTCCCCGCGCCATCAAGACGCTCTGCCTGATCTGCGTCGCCGTTTTCCTGCTGCAGGAGTTTTCCCGCTTCTTTTTCCACGCCCAAGGCTGGAATTTCTGGCTGATTTACTTCGGACTTTCCCCCTACTCCCTGATCAAGGGCGTGAACATCTTCGGTTTTTCCGTCCCCGCGTTCTGGCAGCCGGTCACCTACCTGTTCCTGCACGCGGGGATTCTGCACATCCTGTTCAACCTGCTCTATCTGGCCATGTTTGGCGCCGATCTCGAGCACATGTGGGGCACCAAGAAGTTCTACACCTACTTCTTCCTGTGCGGGATTGGCGCGGGGTTTACCGACGTGATTGTGCGCACCCTTCTCGACCCGCACATGCAGCGCCTCGCCGCCATCCCCACCATCGGCGCTTCAGGAGCGATCTACGGCGTTCTGCTGGCAGCCGCCGTGATCATGCCGCACCG
>JBJKQB010000249.1:0-6925 GCA_046705825.1 Candidatus Acidiferrales bacterium | reverse complement strand
ATCGGCCAGGACGACGGTGTCCTTGTCGCTCAAAGCGTTCGCCTTGCGCCCGAACCACAGCCAACTTGCGACAGCCAGCACGATCAAGATCGCGGCGCCAGCGATCGGCCACGCGAACCGCAGCGTTTTAGAGCGATGTCCTTCCTTCGCCTGCGCCGCCGCGGTCTGGCTTCCCGGCTCGAGGTCGCGCTTCACCCGCTGCAAGTCGGCGCGAATCTCCGAGGCGTGCTGATAGCGCAGCTCGCGATCTTTCTCGAGGCACTTGTCGATGACGCGTTCGAGCCCCATGTTTCGACGCACCGCTCATCTCGCGATACAGCCAAGCCCGCGCCGTGCTCCAGTCGCGCATCACCGTGACCGCCGAGACGTGCAGCACTTCGGCGATCTCCTCAACGCTCAAACCCCCGAAAAACCGCAATTCCACCACGCGCGCCTTGCGCGGGTCCAGTTCCTCTAAACCGCGCAAAGCGTCGTCCAGCTTGACCACATCCGCTGCCCTCTCCCGGCCCACCACCGCCGTCTCTTCCAGCGCCACGTGCTCGATGCCCTTTCCCCGCTTGGCATTGTGCCGCCGCGCGTGGTCCACCAGGATGCGCCTCATGGCCTGCGCCGAAACAGCAAAGAAATGAGCGCGATTCTGCCACTGCATGCGTTTGTAATCGACCAGCCGCAGATAGGCTTCGTTCACCAGCGCGGTGGTCTGCAGGCTGTGGCCGGGCCGCTCCTGCCTCATGTAATAGCGCGCCAGGCGGCGCAATTCCTGGTACACGATGGGGGTCAACTGATCGAGCGCACCTCGGTCTCCTTCGCTCCAGGCCCGGAGCAGAAGGCTCACCTCCTTGGAAGGCGGGGTGTTCGAGCTCATAGGGTGCGCGATGCATCCCTGCTGGCGGGAGATTATAGTCCCGTTTCCCCCTTCAAAAACCCAGCCTTCGAATGATAGCTGCTCCCCGCCGTTTGCGCCTGTCTCGATGAAGGCAATTTCGCTGCTGTAGCCGAGAAGGTTGCCGCAAGCGATGAAATCACAAATGAGGAGGTCGTCATGAAAGCGAATCGAATTTCCATGCTGGTGAAGGTCGTGGCGGCGGCTTTGCTGGCGGTCTGCTTGAATGCAGCGCACGCCAGCGCGCAAACCGAGGCAGGCCAGTTTACGTTGCCCTTTGAAGTGCACTGGGGATTGGCGACCCTGCCCCCGGGGAACTATTCCTTCACTCTCGACAGGATGGGAGGACGCGGCGTTCTTACGCTGCGTCGCGGTGTAAACACTGTGGCTCTGATTCCGAATCAAAGCCGTCAGGATGAGAAAGCGGGCCGCAGTGAGTTGATCGTGCTGCGGAACAGCCAGGGCCGTTTCGTCCGCGAGCTGCATCTGCCGGAGATCGGCGTCACGCTCAGATATGCGCCGTATGAATCGCGGCGCGAGCGGGCGAGTGAGCGCGAAACGGCCCAGGTGATTCCGGTCGCCGGAGCACCCAAGTGAATTTCCGCTCGGCTCAAGGAGCCAGGAGGCCAGGGGCTCTGTCAGCTCTGGCCTTCGCTCCTGCCTCTTCGCACTCGGCCCGGGGCGGGCTCCATTCCTTCTAACCCTCCCTCAGCACCTTCGAGCCCTCCTTTGGTTTCCAAGCGGCCGTTGTGCGCGCAGCATAACCCCTGCATAGACCTGTACTTAGACCTTAGTACCGCAGATTGCAGGGGTGGTTGAAATTACGCAGGTGGTGGTGGACTCGGGCCAAGCCGACAGGGTGGTACTAAGGTGAAGCCTGCCACTTCCCATTCTGTATCCAACAGAAAGCACGCGCTTTAGTTCAGTTTGGCCGACCGTGCCTCCTTTGGCAGGCTCTTTGCCTTAGTAGGTGCCGTATGAAAGAGAGAAACCTGGTCCGGCAGGGAGGGCCAAAAATGCGAATCCTAAAGTACGCTGCAATCGTTGGGCTGGCAGTTGCGTTGGCGGGTGTAGCAGCGGGAACCGCGGACGCTCAAGTCAGCGTTGGAATCGGGATTGGCGTAGGCACGCCTGCGTATGCGGCACCCGTCTGCGCCTATGGGTATTATCCCTATTACCCCTACGCCTGCGCTCCCTACGGCTACTACGGGCCGGAGTGGTTCGTAAGCGGCGTTTTCATTGGTGCGGGTCCGTGGTTCCACGGATTCTATGGCCCTGCGTTCTATGGGCGCCGCGATTTTGACTTTGATGATCCCGCCTGGGTCTATTTCCACGACCATGATGGCTGGCGCTATTACCATGATGGCGACCGCTGGCGCGACTGGCGTGGCGGGGATCGGCGCGATTTCCGCGGAGACGAAGGCTGGCGCGGCGAGCACAATGGCTGGCGCGACTTCCACGGCCATGAGGCCTTCCGCGGAGACGACCACCGGGATTTCCGCGGCGGCCGGGATTTCCGCGGGAACAATGGGTTCCGCGGCGATAATCGTGGATTCCGCGGTTTCAACGGACGCTCTGACTTCCATGGCCGCAGCCAGTTCCATGGCGACCGCGGCTTCCGTGGCGGCGATCGCGGCTTCCGCGGCAACGGTGGGTTCCATGGAAATGCCCGACCCCACGGAAACGGCGGATTTCATGGCGGAGGCCACGGCCATGAAGGTCATGGACACGGAGGTCGCCGGTAACAGCCACAACTAAAACTATCGCTCAAGACGGCCGGCGGTCATGAGACTGCCGGCCGTCGCTACTTTTTGGTGGCGGAAGACGCTACTCGTATGCCGTGCGGCGTTGCGCTACGCGAGTACCGCGAGGTGCAACTTACGAAGACGAGCACGGTCCGCGATGATGTCAACCTCGGCGATTTTCCCGTCTTGAATCCTGACTCTGACGGCGCGCATCAGCCGGCCTTTGGGCGCCCACACGAGTCCCACAGAACCATCCAGCAATGCCGGCCGCACCAATTTCGCCATAGCCGTGAAGGACACTGCTCCACGGGCCCACTCGCGCGCGCCGTGGATTTCCCGCGCTGCACCCGGCCGCGCGGCAGCCTCGTCGATATGCACCACAACATCCGGATCCAGGACAGCGACTAGGCCCTCGAAATCCCCGGCGCGCAGGGCCGCAAGAAATGAGTCGACGACTTCGCGTTGCTGCCGGAGATCGGCGTCGGCAACCTTCGAAACTCCCTGCACCCTCCGGCGAGCGCGGCTGGCCAGCTGTCGCGTTGCCGTTGGCGTCCGCCCCACGATCGCCGCAATTTCACCGAAGGACAGACCGAACGTGTCGTGCAGGACAAACGCGACCCGCTCCGGGGGACTCAAGCGGTCCAGAACGACGAGAAGCGCAAGTCCCACGGAATCCGCAAGGAGCGCTTCCTGCTCGGGATTCAGGGCGCGCTGGTCCGTTGCCGATCGCTCGGCCGGACGTGCTTCTGCAGATTCTTCTCGGCGCGACTGGCGCGCGCGCAGCATGTCGAGGCAGACGCGCGCAGTCACCGTAGTGAGCCATCCCCCAAGATTGTTGATGTCCGCGGCGTCGGCGCGGCTAAGGCGCAGCCAGGCTTCCTGAACGGCATCGTCGGCTTCGGTCAGGGAACCCAGCATGCGGTAGGCGACAGCCCGCAAGTGCCCTCGATTCTGTTCGAATTCGCCAGCCAGCCATCCCGTTTCGGTCATGTCACATTTCCTCGTTTTGCTTCGTCAAGGTAGTGACGTGCGAAGTTCAATCTATGTGACAAGGAGATGGACAAATGCAAGCGCGAATGACAAACCCCGCAATGATATTTCCCGAGGCGATGCAGGCCTTACAGTCACTGGCAAAGACCGCGGAACACGGAGGCGTGCCGGCCAAGACGCTGGGACTGATGCACCTGCGCGTCAGTCAAATCAATGGATGCAGCGTGTGCGTGGACTTGTCGTTCCGCCTCAAGAGGGGCGAGACCGACGAACGGTTGTTCGCCGTGGCGGCTTGGCGGGACACGCCCTACTTCACCGATGCGGAACGCGCGGCCCTGGCGCTGGCGGAGGCGGTGACGCGTTTGAGCGACCGCCCGGACCCAGTCCCCGACGAAATCTGGAACGAGGCGGCGCGGCACTACGACGAAAAGGCACTGGCCGCGCTAATCCTCCACATCGCCGCCACCAACGTCTGGAACCGGCTCAATGCTGCCACACGGCAGGTCGCCGGTGAATGGGCCAAGTCGGCGGAAGCGAAGAAGTGGCTGGAGAAAGGGGTCGAAAAAGGGGCGGCAGCGTCAGACTGATCGGGTTTAAAGCGAGATGGAAAGAGAGCCGAACTGCTTCTTGTTTTGCGGCCTCCATCCTCTCACTTCGGTTAGCTCCCTTTTGTTACGGCGGTGCCGCGCTTAGCCCCGCACCTGCTGGCCGCGAAATGCACTGCAGCGGATTCGGACACGGAGGGAGCTACACCACGCCAGTTCGCGGCGCAAACGCCGAAGAGACAAGGGAGGCCGCAAACAATCACCCTGGTTCTGAGGTCCAGCAAACCTACAAGCCTGAAGTTGCAAGCACGCTAAAAATTGACCTTCAGGGCGAATTGGAACGTGCGCGGATCGAACGACGCAGTTGGCGTCCCCGCCGTGCACGTTCCGGAAGTGGGATCGCACAGCGGATTCACGTCACTGACGTTCAGCCGGTTCAGCATGTTGAAACCGTCCGCGATCATTTCCACGTTGACGCGCTCGGTTACCGGGATTTTGCGGTCGATGCGCAGATCGATCTCGAAAAACCCTGGCCGCGTGAACGCGTTGCGGCCCAGATTGCCAATGCACCCGTAGGGCGGCGAAGGCACGAACGTATACGGCCCAAAGGTCTTGCCCGCCGGATCGATACAGGTGGAAGGCGGAATGAACTCCACCCCGGAAATGTAGGGGGACGTCACCTCAGGAACGCCGGGAGGAAGCGGCGTGCCCGCCGACACCACCGACGGCCGGTTCGTGGCCGTCCCGAAATCGAGGTTGGGATTCGACCCGATCAGCACGTTGTACGGCCGCCCGGAAGACACTTCGATCACCGGCGCGACGATGAAATCGGCCAATATCTTGTGCAGCGCCTCGGAATCGCTGTTGTGATACGGGCTCTGGAAGACGGCGCTGGTGATCCAGCGATGCCGCTGGTCGAAATACGAATTCCCGCGCTCGAGATTCGGGAAGCTGTTGTCCTGCGGATTGAGCAGCGTCGAGAGGTCGGTCGAATCGTCGATGGCATGCGAATAGGTCCAGCCGGATAGCAGTTCGAAGCCGCTGGAGAAGCGCTTCGTCACCGTCAATGTGAACGCGTGATACACGGAATTCCCGCTCGAGCTTTGCGGGTTCACGTCGCTCCAGGGAATCTGCACGCCGCTGAACCCCGATGGATACCCCGCCGTTTGCGCCAGCCCCACAAGCGTGCTGTATCCGCCAGGAACCAGGCCGGCAAACGATGGGTTCGGTCCGGACGGCCGGAAATAATTGAACACCGCGGGCGTCCCGACGAACCCGACGGGCGCCCCTCCGCAATTGGGAGCCGGGAAACCCACACCCAGAATTCCCGGCGCGATCAGATCGATGCTGCCGGTGGACGTGTTGACGCACCCGGGAGTCCCTGAACCGTTGGGTACCGAGACGGTCAGCGGATTGGTTCCCGGCGTCGAGAGGCCAGCCTCGATCGCATTGTTGGCGTTCGCCGTCAGCAGCGCGGGATTGGTCACGCTGATGTTGATGGTGCGGTCCAGATGGGTGCCGTGCGTGAAATTGTACGCGAGGCTGATCTTCCAGTTGTGCCCGAGCTCGCGCTCCACCGTGAGGTTGGCCTGCTGCGCCAGCGCGTACTGGAAATTCTTCTCCACCGGAATCGTGAACGGCAGCAGCGTCAGCGGAAAGCCGGCGCCAATGAAATTCTGGCTGGTGAACAGCGAATTGGGCTGGAATTCGTTGAAGCGCTGCTGATTCGCTTCGTAGCACATGGACGGAAACGCCGTCGAGCAGCCCGCCAGGTTGCCGGTCAGCAATCCCTGAAAAATATTCGTCGCATTCAGCGCGAACGGATTGATGTCCGCATCGCACGTTGCGCCCGAGCAGGGTGCGCCGCCCGCCGTTTCCAGCAGCGCGGAGGTGGCGCCGTCTTCCGCGGTGGACAAAAAGGCCAGCGCCAGCGCCGGATGATCGTAGAAGAAGCCGTAGCCGGCGCGAATGACGGTCTTGCCGTTGCCCCACGGATCCCAGGCGATGCCGATGCGCGGCGCGATGTTGTTCGCGTCAGTCGGAACGCCCTCGACCACCCCGAAGGCTTGTTCGCCCGCCGCGTTCAGCGCGGTGGCGGGCTTGAAGGTGGGCATCCACTCGATGTCGTAGCGCGCGCCGTAATTCAACGTGAACCGCGGCGTGATCTTCCAGCTATCCTGCGCGAACACCCCAAGCGTCTTGTTGTCGAACGGGCGGTTCGACGTGCCGATCCCCTGGATGAACGATGTGGGAATTCCCAAGCCATACGCTTGCAGCGCGGAGAATCCCGGCGCGCCCGCGAAGCCCGCGCTCACCGAGCCCGCGTCGATGCAGCCGAACGTATACACGCCGCCGTAATTCAGCGTGAAGGTCTGCGACTTCGCGGAGTGCAGCTGAATCAGGTTGACGTCCGCGCCAAATTTGAAGGTGTGCGTACCCTTCGTCCAGGTCAGGTCGTCGGTCCATTCGTAGCGCTTCTCGATGCGGTCCTCGGTCGAGAACGGCTCGCGCCCGAAGAAAGCGAAGCCGGGAATATTCATGGCCGGCAAGCTGCCGCCGGGCAGATTCGAGTAGCCGTAGTGCAAGCCGCGCCGCGCGTACTGGAAGCGCAACTCGTTGAACACGTTGTTGCTGATCGACGTGGCGTGCTGGCCCACCACCGCAAAGTCGCGCGTCTGCTGAATCGACGTGCGCGAGCCGGCATTCTGGCCGAAGTTCTGGTTTTCCGCGTTCACCTCGATCCCGGTGATCGTCGAGGGCGC
>JBJKQB010000248.1:0-3752 GCA_046705825.1 Candidatus Acidiferrales bacterium | reverse complement strand
ATGCCGAGCAGGTAATGCAGCCCGACGTTGCGCAGGTAATCGACGCTGAGGACCGTCCCCTGCGCCAGCTGACGCTGCACCCCGATATTGAATTGAACGGACCGTGGCGTCTGGTACTGGGGGGCGAACAGACCGAGCGGGATCCCGCTCCCGCCACTCAGTAGAGATGGAAGGTAGGATGGATTTGGTCCTGGGGCGTTCACGCTGGCCTGATATTTGTTCTGGAAATCTGCCAGCGCCGCTGCGCCTTGCCCAATCGACTCGCCGCAAACGGTGCCACCCTCGACTTGGTTCACGGTAAGAGTCTGGTTTGCAAACGCTCCTCCGGGACCGAACGCAACCGGGAATGCCGTTCCGAAAAAGCAGGCAAGTGGGAATTGCAGGAACTGCCCTGTGGCGAGGCGCAGCGGCCGATCGAACAGCACGTTGTTGAAAATGACGTTTTCATAATAAAGCCCTGCACCCGCGCGAATGACGGTTGTGCCATGCCCGCCGACGTCCCAGGCAAAACCGAGTTGTGGCCCGAAGTCGTCGTTCGCCTGCCGCACCGGGTTGCCGTAGCCCGGCAAAAGGGCATTGACTGTGGACTGCAGGAGCGGCGGATTCAGGTCGCTGTCTGTCCGTCCTGTGTCGCGGTCGTACCGAAGGCCGGCTGATAGCGTGAATGTCGGCCTGATTTTCCAGCTATCACCGATATAAAGCCCGATCCGGTTGTCTGGTCCGAGTCCCCCGGCCGGCAAGCCGAACGCAGGCTTTTCAGTTGAGAAGCCCTGACCATTTCCTACGATTACCTCGTCCAGCGCGTAGCACAGCGGATCGCTGGCGCCGCCCGGATTCGTGTCCGTCGGTCCGCAACCGCCAGCCACAGCAGCGTTCGCCGCCGCCGTTGCTTCTTCGTCGCCTTGCGATCCGAGTCCCGCGAAGACGCTGGGGGTAAGGCCGAAGAATTTAGCGAACCCTCCGCCTTGGATGTGGTCGAAATCGACTCCGTAGCGGATGATATGGTTGCCGTGGATCCAGCTCCCGTCATACTTGAACTGATGATCGCTCTGGGGCGTTTCTTGGGGGGCTAAGAGGTTCGGCCCGGTGGACAAGGCGAACACGTTCAAGCTCAGCGGGAAGTTGGCCAGCGGCAGGTTGGACCCGCGCACCGCATCCTCGATGTTGTTCTGGAATTTTAAATAGCTGAAACGAATGCTGTGCGTGAAATTGCCCGAGTTGAAGTCGAGTCCCACCACGTGCTGCCGGGTGATGTCCTCGTTCTTGTAGATCTGGTAGCTCACCGCGCCGAACGCCGAATCCACCAGGTTCTTGAAATAGCTGAAGCGGTAAAATGCGTGCATCCCATGAGGACCGGCCCAGTCCAGCCGGTCGGTAGTATCCGTCTCTTTGAAGGGCAGTGGTGCGCTCCCTGAGAACGTCTGGAACGGTGCCGCGATTGGCACCCCGGCGCTCTCGTGCTGAAGTATTCGTTCTCCAGAAACGAAAAAGAACAATTTGTTCTTGGCAATCGGTCCGCCCAGGTCCCCGTCAACGTAATTGCGCTGGAACGTGGTGGGGAATCCCGGAGGCGCGGGCAGCGCGGCGGCGATCTGGTTTCCGCGGAACAGGCCGTCCGCACCGCCGTGAAGGCCATTTGTGCCTGATTTTGTTTCGACGTTGACGGCACCGGAAGAAGTCAGTTCCGTCGAAGGATCGAGCGTCGATTGTTCGGTCTGAAACTCCGCGATGGAATCGGCGGGAATGTCCTCCGTCGTTGTTCCTACTGTCTCATCGCTGACGTCCACGCCATCAACTTCGATGCGCGCTGTGCGGCCAAATCGGCCGCCGAAGGAGATCGAAGAGTAGCCCACTTTGGTCGGATCGAAATTGCTTCCATCCTGGATTTGCACGCCCGGCTCGAGCTGCGCCAGGTCGAGGAAGTTGCGCCCATTGATGGGCAAGTTCGAAATCTGCCGCGCGGTCAACACGCCCTGTACTGTGTCCTGCTCGGTATTCACCTCGACTTCCTGCTGTCCGGTGACTTCCACCGTCACGCTCGCCTGGCCAACCTGCAGCTTGACGTTCCCGTTCGACGTCACGCCGACCTGCACGGTAACCGGCAACTTGGTTGTCTTGAATCCGTGCGCAGACACCGTGACGACGTAAGAGCCGGGATTCAACGGACCCGAACTATAATTCCCAGTACCTGTAGTTTCCGCGTGAATCGTCTGTCCCGTTCCCTGGTTGGTGATCGCAACCGCGGCTCCAGCAAGTGACGCCCCGCTTGGATCGGTGACCACTCCCGAAATGCTCCCGGTTGAAATGGTGCTCTGCGCCTTGGCCCCCGATACGAAGAAAAATGCGAACGCGCATGCCAACACTACGACGCTACATCGCCAGTTAAGGCAACACTTCATAAGTCCCCCTGTTTGTCGACACAAAGCCGACGGTTATTTAGGAGTGCGGCTTATTTACCGTACTGAACTTAAAACTGACTTGAAGTTATGGGAATCGCACACCCTGATTGCTCTGCCACACCCGACCCATCCAGAACTGCCGCACCCATCCGAACATGGTTCCAAGCCTCTACTATTGCAATACAGTAATTACGGGAGGAACGCTCGCATTTTGCTGTAGCCGGGCAGGTCCCGGCGAGGTATCATGCCGCCCATCCAGGGCACGACTGAGGCAGGGAGGGAATAGTCATGCGATTCCTGTGCTTGTCCGTTGGCTTGCTTCTTGCTTGGTTGGGAACGTCCCCGTTGCAGTACAGAGCCTCGCCCATGCCCCCGGGACTCGCGAAGGCCAACGTGCAGACCAACCGCCCGCTCGAGCCGCCCATGTTCTCGCCTCACAAGCGCGTCAATCTGGCGCAGGTCCGTGACGAGTCGCAGGAGCTGCAAAGGCTCGCGGACTCCATTCCCGCGCAGATCGATCAGGTCACCTCCGGCCAGTTGCCGAAGGACCTGCTCGCCAATCTGAAAAAGATCGAGCGACTCTCGAAGCACCTCCGCAATCAGGTCAGTCCCTGAAAACCGCCACGATCCACTGTTCTCGCGCACGCAGACGCGCTGAATGGCGAAAAGCGCAAATGCGGTAATTCTCGTCGGAAGCACGGATCTTCCCTCACTCGGCTCTGTAGCTCCTTCTGCTCCCACCCCTCACCTGCTTGCGTCCCAACCGCTTTACTCTCACGCGCGCGAATGTAGCCTTTCCCGTGACGCACCCACCGGGGTAGACCCACCTTCTCTACGATGAGCCGCGGCGCACCAGGCCCATCCTTTGCTTCTCGCGCCACGCGCGGACCATTTCATTCCGTTTTTGGAAGCCGTTCCTTCCAAAATCAGAATGTTTGCTGTCGGCCTCACAGCACGTTGTTTAGGCGTCACACTTCTATCTCCCAGCAAATAAGTCCCTTACCTTACAGTAGACCGAATAACACTTGACTTGGCACTATCTGTGCTACAATGCGCCACCGTCAGCCGGACTATGGGTGTGGTCCGGCCGCAGTCAATCCGCTCTTTCGGGGCTCCGTATAAGAAAAAATTTGACTGTTAGGAGGGGCGTATGTCCTGGAAGGATTTTACTCGCTCGTTTGCATTTCCGCTGGGGGCCGTGTTGTCCGCAACTCTGTGTTTCCTGTTTCTTGCCGCCAATCTGAACGCGCAGGCTGTCACTGGCACACTCACCGGTGTGGTGAATGATGCGTCTGGTGCGGTGATCGCCGATGCTTCAGTTTCCGTCACGAATACAGCAACAGGAATCGTGCA
>JBJKQB010000247.1:0-2970 GCA_046705825.1 Candidatus Acidiferrales bacterium | reverse complement strand
CGGCAAGAAAGATGTCGATGCCAAGAACGCCACGATCCGCGTGGAATACGTCGCGCACGTGGCCAAAATGCTCGAACTGCTCGGAGACAAACCGGCCACCGCCGCGGATGAAGCCAAGACCGTGATGAATATCGAGACGGAACTCGCCAAAGGCTCCCTCACGCGAGTCGAGCGCCGCGATCCCGCCAAGACCTACCACAAAATGGATCTGGCCGAGCTGCGCACACTGACGCCCGATTTTTCCTGGCCCCATTACTTCCGCGATTTTGGCGCGGCGAACATCGCTTCCGTCGATGTAGCTGAACCCAAGTTCTTCGAGACGGTCAACGCCTCCCTCAAGACCTTTCCGCTGGCCGACTGGAAAATCTATCTGCGCTGGCATTTGCTGGATTCCGCCGCCCCGGCGCTCTCCGCGCCCTTCGTCGACGAGAATTTCGCCTTCAATGGACGCATCCTGGAAGGCACCAAGGAACTGCTGCCGCGCTGGAAACGCTGCGTCGCCTCCACCGACCGTGAGCTGGGCTTTGCGCTCGGCCGCGTGTACGTCCAGAAGTATTTCCCGCCCGCGGCCAAGGCCCGCGCGCAGGAGATGGTCAACAATCTGGTTGCGGCGCTTCGCGATGATCTGAAGACGCTTCCGTGGATGAGCGAAGCCACGCGGCAGCAGGCGCTCGTCAAGCTGAATGCGTTCGGGAAGAAGATCGGTTATCCCGACAAGTGGCGCGATTATTCCGCTTACAAAGTCGATCGCGGCCCTTATGTGCTGAACCTTTTGCACGGCCGCGAATTCGAGTTCAATCGCGACCTCAAGAAAATCGGCAAGCCGGTCGACCGCAGCGAATGGGGCATGACGCCGCCTACCGTGAACGCCTACTACAGTCCTCTGCGCAACGAGATTGTGTTTCCCGCCGGCATCCTGCAGCCGCCCTTCTTCGATCCCAAGGCGGACGACGCGTCGAACTACGGCGGCATGGGCGCGGTCATCGGTCACGAAATGACGCACGGCTTCGACGACGAAGGCCGCAAATTTGACGCGCACGGCAATCTGCGCGACTGGTGGACCCCGCAGGACGCCAAAAATTTCAATGCGCGCGCGATGTGCATCGAAAAGCAGTTCGATAACTACGCGGTTCAGGGCGACCTGCACGAGAACGGCAAGCTCGTCCTGGGCGAAAGCATCGCCGACCTCGGCGGCCTCACCATCGCCTACAACGCGCTGGAGAAGGACCTCAAGGGCAAGCCGCGCCGCGTCATCGACGGGCTCACTCCGGAGCAGCGCTTCTTCATCGCCTACGCTCAGGTGTGGGCGGCGAACGACCGGCCGCAGTTCGAGCGCTTGATGGTGGCCCTGAATCCCCACGCGCTGGATCGCTTCCGCGGGATCGCCGCGCCGTCGAACATGCCGGCCTTCGCCAAGGCGTTTCATTGCAAGGAGGGCGAAGCCATGGTTCGCCCGGCCGCCATCCGCTGTCAGATCTGGTGATTCCGGGGCGGCGCCGCCAGCAGAAGTTAGGATGAGGGTGTCGTTTCTGCCAAAGTCATTTGAGCCGCGGCGGTCTGCTTGTCGAGGTCGGTTACGCCGCGTCCCAAAACAATCAAGCGATGGAACAAAAAGCCCATCGCAATCTTGTTCAACTCCGGCTTTCGAACGTTGTAAAAAACAAGGGTGGCCAGTTCGCGCGGCCGGACCAGCCCAAAGTACAAACAGCTCCCACCGTAATATTCTCCGCGTTCTCCCATGAAAAGGTAGGAGACCCGCGCAATCCGCCGGGCCCGCCGTCCGGCGCTTTCGCCGAAAATCGAGAACGATCTTACGCTGCACGCCTCCGCATCTCTCAGCACTCGTCTCTCGCCAATCCACGCTGACAGGAAGAGGAGAACCAGCAACGGAAAATATTGGCCAACCGCAAAAACAATCCAGAAGTAGTCATATCCGGACGAAAAAGCCCAATTCAAATAACTGAACTTCGTGGGGCCGCCGGCTGCGAAGAACACGAGAGAACTCACCGCCAGAAGCGTAGGCAAGAATAAGAGCCATAGCCTTACAAGCTCAACTTTCACTGCCAGAGAATCGCGTTCTAAGACTTGATCTCGATCCGGGTCAACCAAGCGCACGCTGGTCCGCACGTAGAAGACGTCCCTGCGCGGGTGCATCAAAAAACCAACCACGACGGCGATGACGAGGGCGAGGGCTATAACAGCCTCGAGGAAAGCCTCGTACGGAGTGAAGAGCAACGCTCCCGCAAGGACCACGACACCGATGAGCACAGCTTTTGAGATGAGGTCCATCGGCGAACTCGTCAGACCGGGAATGATAGCGCAAACGCAGTTTGGAAAGGCTCCTCTTTTCCAGGGACTGCAGCCGAAACCGCACAATTCCGGTTTGGCGGAGCAAGCGGGAAGAAACCATCTAGCTTGGCAAAGTCAGACACTTCCGAGCCGCGCTTCTCTCACCCCGTTTCCTTGACGCTGTTTCAATCCCGCCCTTATACTTCGAAACTGCCGCGAAGTTCGCTTGCGCGCGTCGGGCCTGCCTGCTGCCCGCTCGGCGGGTACTACGCCAGGCGGCCGCTTTCGCCTTCCTTTGCGGAATGGAGGAATCAGCTCCTTGGAATTTGAGCCGCTTGACCAGTTCCATCAGCGCAAGAAGAAGCTGGAAGAAATTGAGGCGCTTGGATACGCGCCCTATCCGCACCAGTTTTCCTGGACGCATACGGCCCGGCAAATCACCGCACAGTATGGCGCGGCCACGGCCGAAGAACTCGCCGCTCAGCCGGTCAACGCGCGCGTTGCCGGACGCATCGTCGCTCTGCGTCCCCACGGGAAAGCCGCCTTTGCGCACCTCCTCAGCGATGGCGCGCGCCTGCAGGTCTACATCAAGCTCGATGTGGTGGGCGAAAAGGCCTTCCAGCTTTTCCGGCTGCTCGATCTCGGCGACATCATTGGCGTCTCCGGGCATTTGTTCCGCAC
>JBJKQB010000246.1:0-4753 GCA_046705825.1 Candidatus Acidiferrales bacterium | reverse complement strand
CACGAATAGAAATTACACGCGTCCATCGAGTCCTGGTAATCAAGACGACCAAGTTCTGGTCCCGTCATAGGTTTTTCAGCTGTCATCCTGAGCCGGATTTTTGGGCGAAGGATCTCTCTTCGCTTTTGTCATAGCCGACTGGACCGGCCAGCATGCCCTGTGCGAACGCCGCACTAGCGGCCGCTTCGGTTTTCAGCCATTTCTGACGGCGGCTTCGCCACGCCCGCGTAGAACCCTGACACCTCAGCATCGCAGTATCCAGCGCGGTACGATCGCGCGGGAAGATTCTCCGGAAGCTGGAGCTTTCCATGATTGGGATTTACTTAGATTTCAGGCGAGGAGCGAGGAGCAGGCATGACTCTTCATCCTCGCTGATGAACCGCGCGATGATCGGCTGCGCCGTCCGGAGAAGACTCTCGATTTCAGCGGTTGTGCAGTTGGCAGCGCGGAGCCAGATAACCTTCGGCGGAGCGCCGCGCAGCACGCTTCGCTCTTGAAAGTCAGAGTCTTTCGATACGATGGAGAAACTCTGTTTTCTGGCGTATTGCCAAACCGCTTCATCGTCCGCGCTCCCCAATCCACGGTCATGGACGTGTGCCGAATCCGGATAAACGTCGGCCAGCAGTCCCACCAGGCGGGGCGAGAGATTTTCGTCAAACAGAAGCTTCACGCGCGCGAAATTTCCAGTTTGCGCTCGCGGTCAGCCGCGAACGCCAGACATGCCTGGATATCTTCTTTTGTGAGATACGGGAATTCCCGCAGAATTTCCTCTTGGGTCATCCCGCCGGCCAGGTATTCGAGCACATCGTAGACGGTGACGCGCAATCCTCGAATGCATGGTTTGCCGCCTCGTTTACCGGGCTCAATGGTGATGAGGTCGGAATAGGGCATGAGTCCACTGTATGTGAAAAGGCCGTTCTCGGCAACCGAAACCGCAGCGCAACCCGCTAGTCGGCTGGCCAAGGTTTTTGTGTTCGTTCGCGGAGACACCGAACTTGCGTTTACCGCCTAAAACACGCTCAAACCGCGCCCAATTAGCCCCAAAAATAGGTCAAGCTACTTGACCTACTTAGTGTCCTGTTTTTACGCAAATCCGGCCTCGCTTTTGCCGCGCGAGCCGCTCAAAAAGGCAAAAAAGGACCCCAAAATTCCTGCAGGAAGATGTTCAAAATGGCTCCTGATCGAATATAATCGCGGGTCAGCATGTTCCACTCGGAACTCTTGTGCCGCTGACGGGCAGGCCCGCGACAACGGGTCTGCCGTACGGTGCCGTCGCGCCTCGCTGCCGCCCGCCTGCCGTTGGCAGGCACAGGCAGACTTTGAGGCGCGACAAGACAAAAAGGTTCGAACTCACGCATTTACATCGTGACAACCTCGTCTCAAAAGCTGAGTGCGGTGCGCAAATTGAGTCGCGTTTCGAGCGCGCAAATTGAATCGCGCTTTAAGAGCGCTGTGAAAGGGCATAAGTCTTCGAAATGCAAGAAGGGAATCGACTAAGCAGGGTTCATGCGTTTGCCATCGCCGCGTGCTCATGCACGGTTTTGCTGCTGGTGGCGGGCGCGCTCGTAACCAGCAACGACGCGGCAGATTCCGTCCCGGACTGGCCCCTCGCGTACGGCAAGATCGTGCCGCCGCTGGTCGGCGGAATTCGCTATGAATACACGCACCGCGTCATTGCAGGCGTAGTTGCGCTCTTGACGCTCGCGCTGGCCGTCTGGATCGCCAGCGTCGACAAGCGTCGCTGGGCGCGTCGGCTGGGCTGGACGGCACTCGGTCTCGTCGTAGCGCAAGCGCTCCTGGGCGGCTTCCGCGTGCTGGAGGGCCATGCGGCAATCAGCGCGACCGCGCACGCCATCCTGGCGCAAATCTTTTTTATTACGCTAGTTAGCCTCGCCCTGTTTACGAGCGCCTGGTGGCAGAAGAATGCGCCATCAGTCAGCGACACCGGCTCGCCCCGCGTCACCACGCTGGCTGCGTGGACGACCGCCGTGATCTTCGTTCAGCTGATATTAGGAGCGATGTTCCGGCACCGTGCCTTCAAGTTCATTCCTGACTTGTTCGGTGTCTCCGCTACCGCCCCAAGTGCCCGATCCTCCGCTTTGAACCTCGAAAACATGCCCCACATGATCGGCGCATGCGTTGTCACGCTGATGGTGATCTGGGTGGGCCGCGTGGCCAAAAAGAGGTTTGCCGGCGTGCCGTCGGTACGGCGAGCGGTGGTCTGGCTGCACGCCACGTTCGGCACACAGATCCTTTTGGGCATCGCAGCGTATATGTCGATAGTCTCTTCGGCCGATGCGGCGCAGCCCGGGCTAACGTATGTCATTCTCTCCGTTGCACATGTGGCCGTCGGCGCTCTGCTGCTTGCGTCGAGCTTGCTGCTCACGCTTGTCTCGTACCGCTTGGTTCACCCTGTCGCGGAGGGCTTGCCCTCGCCCGTCGAAAGCCTCCATACGGCCGCTGATCCTGCGGAGGCACGATGAACTACACCCGCGAAAACGCCATCCCGGCCGCCAGCAGATGGTGGAGCTACGTCGTTCTAACCAAGCCCGACGTGACCTTCCTCGTTGTAATCACGACGGTTGCGGGCTTTTACTTGGCGTCGCCGGGAACGATCGATTGGCTGCTGCTCCTGAACACGCTCTGCGGGACGATGCTCGTTGCGGGCGGCACGGCGGCGCTGAATCAATACGCCGAGCGCGACATGGATTCGGTGATGCGCCGCACTGCCGCGCGTCCTTTGCCCAGCGGCCAGTTGCAGCCGCTCGAAGTGCTGACGTTCGGCGTGGGCGCTATTTTCGTCGGTGGCGTGTGGCTGGCGCTGGATGTAAACGGGTTGGCGGCGGCGATTGCGCTGGCGACGTCATTGCTGTATCTCGCGGCATACACGCCTCTTAAGAAGAAGACGCCGCTGGCGACCGCCGTTGGCGCGTTTCCCGGCGCTTTGCCTCCTTTGATCGGGTGGGCCGCCGCGAGCGGCTCGATTTCCGCCGGCGGCTGGATTCTATTCGCCATTCTGTTCTTCTGGCAGTTCCCGCACTTCATGTC
Organism: Candidatus Acidiferrales bacterium; assembly: GCA_046705825.1. Taxonomy (GTDB): domain Bacteria; phylum Acidobacteriota; class Terriglobia; order Acidiferrales; family UBA7541; genus Palsa-295. The sequence continues at coordinate 1,705 of JBJKQB010000246.1, read as the reverse complement.
GATTGCATGGATATATCGCCAGGACTACGCCCGCGCCGAAATCAAGATGCTGCCGGTTGTGGACCCGAAGGGCGACGCGACTTTCCGCCAGATCATCTGGATGTCAATCGTGCTGGTGCCTGTGAGCCTGCTGCCTTCGCTGCTTGGACTGACGGGGTTGCCGTATTTCTTCGGAGCGCTCGTGCTGGGAACCGCGCTGGCGCAGGTTGGCTTCTGGGTCAACCGCACGCGCACGAACCTCCGCGCGAAATGGCTGATGCACGCCACTGTCGCATACATTCCGCTGCTGCTCGGGTTGATGATCTTCGATAAGCTCGGCCACTGATTTGCCCCTATCGTCAATTCCGCCCATGAACGCTGCGCTGAACGGCAGCGCGGCGGTGTTTCTTCTCCTCGGCTTTTACTTCGTCACTCACGGCAAGATTCTGGCGCACAAGGTCTGCATGGTGAGCGCGTTCCTATGCTCGACCGCGTTTTTGTCGTTTTATCTCTATTTCCACTACCACGCAGGGCTGATTCGGTTTGGAGGGCAGGGCTGGATCCGCCCGGTGTACTTCACGATCCTGATTTCCCACACGATTCTTGCGACCGTCAGTTTGCCGCTGATTCTGATCACGCTCAGCCTGGCGTTGCGGAACCGTTTCGCCAAGCATCACCGCATCGCGCAGTGGACGTTCCCCATCTGGCTGTACGTCTCGCTGACCGGCGTAATTGTGTATTGGCTGCTGTTCGTCGCCTACACCCCAATCGGCGCGCCCGCCTAACGGGCCGCCGTAGTGGCACATTTAGCGGAAGGGCGGGGTTTCAACCCGTCGTAGGCGTTACGCCTTCTTCAGAGGTTTTAAGCCCTGAAGCCCTCAATCCTCATTTCCGCTCCCGCCTGTAATGGGTCGCCGCGAATTAGCACCAGGACATCATCCGGCGAAATCCGCCTGGCGGCCCGGTGCTGCAGCCACTGCACTTAGCTGAAGGTCCGGTCCCGTCGTAACCATCGGGACGGGCGGCTCACCTGTAGGTGACCACGACATGGCTGTCGACCACCTGCACGTCGCTGATGCCATCGGGGAGCCTTAACTTCTCACGATTTTCGGGCGAGGCCATTAGCTTCTGGACGGCGGAATTTAACGTCGATTTCGGGAGCGGCAGCGACCCGAGCCTTCCCGCAACTGGATCGAACTCCAGATACCCATTTTCCGTAAACAGGTGCCCATCGAGTTCGAGCGAAAGATCCTTCCCGTGAAAGTTGAAGACGACGTACGCCTCGATCAGGTCGCCGTCCATTTTGACCTGCACATCCTGCACTGAAGACCGGACTTGCTGCATCGTTCGCGGATCGGCGCCTGTTACCGGGGGCGCACCGGTTGAAACTCGCTGGGTGTCGCTTATGGGCTGCCGATCGTTTGCATCCTGAGCGGTGCCGGCGGACGGCGCGCTTTCGAGTTGAAGATTGTCGTGGAGATAGGAATTAGCTTCCGTCGAGTCGAGTTGAACCCGGCTGGGTTCTCCGGACGCTTCAGCACGATCCGCGGCGGCAAACTGCTGCTGGACGCGGGCCGATGCCGCCGGATCATAGGTCATGTTCGGAGGCGGCGATTTGTGCAGGAGGAGCACCAGGACCAGGATCGATCCCGCGAGAACCAGCCAGCGAAAGGCCCTATACGCGATCTTCAGCGGCGACGAATTGGGCACGACAGCCTCCGTTGGG
>JBJKQB010000245.1:0-8888 GCA_046705825.1 Candidatus Acidiferrales bacterium | reverse complement strand
TCTTCTCGAACGGGTTGTAATCGATTTCGCGCACCAGCAGCGACATGTGGACGCGCGTGCGGGCCAGCGCGATCCGCGCATGGATGTATGGGCGGTTTTTCGAACGCGGGATGCGATCGAGCTTGATGGCCTGTTTCAGAGCCTGTTCGTAAAGCTTGGCGATGCGGTCGATCTGCTTGAGCGTTTCCTTGGCTTTTTGCTCGATCTTCTCTTCGGTGAGCTCTTCATCGTCGAACTGCACGATTTCCTTGATCGAACGCGCGCGGTTGCGCAGGTCGTCGCCAATCTGCAGGATTTCCTTCAGGATGACGGGCGCGCGGGAAATCGTCTTGAGCACCAGCAGCTGCCCGCGCTCGATGCGCTTGGCAATGGCGACTTCGCCCTCGCGGGTCAGCAGGGGCACGGTCCCCATCTCGCGCAGGTACATGCGCACGGGATCGTTCGTCTTCTCCAGCGCGCCCGGCGTCAGATCGAGGTCGACTTCGCCGTCCGTGCTGGGCTCTTCCTTCAGTATTTCGGCGCCCTCGGCGGCATCGGCGGAAGCCAGCGCGGCCTTCGCGCTCGAAAGATCTTCGTACACATCGATGCCGTAGCGCTCGAAGGTCGAGAGCAGATCGTCGATTTCTTCCGAGGAATGCACCTCGGCCGGCAGGATATCGTTCACCTCATCATAGAGCAGGTAGCCCCGCTCCTTGCCCATGGCGATGAGCTGCCGTACCTGATCGTATTTTTCCTCAAGAGCCAACGTCACTCGATTTCCCCCTCAATAGCTTGCGTGAAGCGCGCAAAGGGCCGTCGCGCCGAAAAGGCGGACTCGTACACCCTAGGCCCAGGTTTTAAGTTTGACGGATAAAGCGTTAGAAGGTCCCCCGAAGCTCTGCTCAAGAACCCGCACACGATTCCCTGCGCCGACACACCTATATAAGATGCCGAACCCGCGCGCTTCGTTTCGCCCGAAACCCTACAAGGATACAACATAGGATCGCGGGGCGTCAACGAGAAAGCCGCGCTAAGTGCAGACCTCCGGCGAAGTTACACAGCCTCGTGGCGGCGGGCCAACTCCAGCTGCAACTCTTTCTTGCGCCGCAGCAGATTGCCCAATTCATCTTTGGCGGGCTGCGCCTGAATCTTGCGCTCCAGTTCTGCGAGTTCGGAGCCGATCTTCCGTTCGCGGAGCACGTCCAGGCAACTTTGGGCGGCTTCCCACGTTGGCTCGGGGGTTGGCTCGAAGAGAATATCAAAAACCAGGCGCCGATCACGCGCGTCCAACTCCGCTGTCAACGCGGCCGGATCAGGCTGCTCGCCCACCTTCGAAATTAGATTCTCAAAAATGCGCTCGGTTTCAAGCCCTTGGTGCAATGAGTCTGCAGCCATCTCACGAGCAAGCGCCTCCCGAAAACCATTGGGCTCGGCCAGCATGCGAATCAACTGGCGTTCGGCCGGCTTGATCACTGGAGCGAGCAGCTCCGCTTTTGGCTTCACCTCGCTGCGCCGGTCGGAGGCGGCGCGCCGCAGCGCTTCCCGCAGCACCGGTTCGTCCACCTTCAATTCGGACGCGATGCGCGTCGCCCACTCCGACCGGAGCAAGCGATTCGGAAGCTTTTGCACGAAGGGCATCAGGAAATTGAGGGCGGCAAGCTTGCCTTCCGCCGTGCTGCGGTCCATCTGCCGCGCGCGCGCAATCAGATAGTCGAGATATGGAGGCGCCTGGGCCAGCAGCTTGCGATAGGCATCCGGATTCTGTTCGCGCAGGAATTGGTCCGGATCGGCGCCGCCCGGGAGGCGCAGAACGCGCACGTCGAACTCTTTCTCGAGGAGAAGGCCGATGGAGCGCTCGGTGGCCGTCTGGCCGGCCGCATCGGGATCGTAGTTCACGACGATGCGGCGCGTGAACCGCGAGAGCAGTCTGATTTGCGGTTCCGCAAGGCTTGTCCCGCAGCTGGCCACCACGTTCAGAAAGCCGGCGCGCGCGACGGCGATCGCGTCCATGTAGCCTTCCACCAGAATCGCGAAATCCGTCTGGCGCAACGACTCCTTGGCGCGGTCGAGATGATAAAGGACGTTGCTTTTCGAGTAGGTGGGCGTCTCGGGCGAGTTCAGGTACTTGGGCATGTCGTCGCCCATCGCGCGCCCGCCGAAGGCAATCACTTTCCCCGACTCATTGGCGATGGGGAACATGATGCGCCGGCGGAAGCGGTCGTACAGGCGCCCGCTCTGGTCGCGCGAAAACAGGCCCGAGGCTTCCAGCAGCTTTTCTGCGCTCTTGGATTTGAGGCGGCGGAGCAGGGCGTCGCCGGAGGAAGGAGCGAAGCCGATGCCGAAACGCGCGAGGGCGTCGCGATCGAGCCCGCGATCATCGAGGTAGGCCAGCGCGACCTTGCCTTCTGCGCTTTCCTGCAAATGCCGCGCAAAAAACGCGGCAGCCTCGCGATGCAAGCCGATCAGCGCGGTGCGCTGCTGGTTTTCGCGGCGTTCTTCCGGCGAACGGTCGCGCGGGCGCGGAATGGGTATGCCGCATTTTTCCGCGACCGTGCGAACCGCCTCGGGAAACGTGGATTTCTCCAGCTCCATGACGAACTGGAAGACGTCGCCGCCCACCCCGCAACCAAAGCAATGATAAATCTGTTTCACCGGATGCACGGCAAACGAAGGAGTCTTCTCCTGGTGGAACGGGCAGAGGCCGGTGAAGTTGGCGCCCGTCTTCTTCAGGCGCACGTATTCGCCGATGACGCGGACGATGTCCGCCTGCTGCTTGACCCGCTCCGCAAATGATCCTGCTTCAGCCATTCAGAACCGACAACACGAAACTCGAAATTCGAAATCCGAAATCCGAAACTCGGAAATCGCCGGCGTTCATTCGCCTTCCTCGTATTTTGAAATCTCTGCGTCTTCGCGGGCCGCCTGCCGTTTCTGAGTCGCACGGATATAGCCATTTAGCACTTGAGCTGCGCGCTGTGCCAGAGAATCGGCGACCTTCCACTCTGCTTCCGAGAGATATCCGCAATCAAGTGCGGTCGTTAGGTGATCACGAATTTCGAATGCGGAGCCGCGAGCCTGACGACAGAATTGGACGTTCTCACGATATGAAAAGCGGCCAAATCCCTCGGCAATGTTGGCCGTCACAGAAATAGCAGCGCGCCGCAATTGGGCGGAGAGGACGTGTCTTTCTTCATTTGGAAAGCGCCGAGTCAGGAGGTAAACGGAATGCCGTAGCTCCCGAGCCAGTTTCCAAACATCGAGATCAGTGAAGTCTCTGACCGGCGCACCAGACGGGCACGGTTTTTCGAGTTTCGAGTTTCGAATTTCGAGTTTCGTCATGGCTGGCGGCGACAGCACGTGTAGCACCTTGTGGCTAGCCTTTCAACTCGGCCACGTCACTGCTTCAACTCTGCAACAGTCACCGCCGTCCCTCCCCGGTCTTGCGCTTCTGCGTGAATGCGCTCGACCAGCGGGTGCGCCGAAAGGAACTCGCCCAATCCGCGGCGCAGAGCGCCCGTTCCGTGGCCGTGAATGATGCGCACGCTGGGTTTGGCGGCCAGCGCGGCTTGGTCGATAAACTTGTCGACGCGTTCCGTTGCTTCCTCCACCGTGCAGCCGATCACATTGATTTCATCCGCCGCCTCGCCCGAGCTTGCTTGCGCGTGAACGGTGACGCCGCGCGTCTTCGCCGCAGCCAGCGCCGCGTCCACTTTCGATTGCGCCGGCCGCATGGCGAATCCTACGATATCGGCCAGCGGCACCTTCAGCCGCATGGGCCCAGCCTCGACCTCCGCGTTGCTGCCGTCGTGCCGGCGAAAAACCAGCGGCTGCTTCCATCCCTTCACCACCACGTGCTGCCCCGCCGCCAGGCTTTCCGGAGGCACAGGCTTTCCGGGCGCCTCCGCCTGAACGCCCAGGTCCGCCTGCGATTCCGAGAGCGTTTGCACCACCGCGGCGTCTGCCTCCGCGCGAGCCTCGGATTCGAGCTTCGCCATGCGCCGCGCGCCCTGCTTTTCGACCTGCGCGCGCAACGCGCGATCCTTGATATCCGCGGCCAGCCGGGCCACTTCGCTTTCGAGCCGCTTCTGCATGTCCTGAAATTCCCGCTCGAGGCCGGCGATGCGCTTTTTCTGGCGCTCGACCCATTCCGTCTGCAGCGCGCGCCGTTCACCTTCCAGCCGAGCCAGTTCATCGCGCACCTGATGCTGGAGCGAGTCGATTTCGCTGCGGCTGCGGTGCAGATAGGCGATCAGATCGCGAGCCTCGCGCGATTCCGGGGAGAGCCCCGCGCGAGCATGCTCGACCACGCTGGGCGGCAGCCCCAGCCGCCGGGCAATCTCAATTCCGCTGGACGTCCCCGGAACGCCCACCAGCAGCCGGTACGTGGGCCGCAGATTTGTCTCATCGAATTCCATGGCTGCGTTGACGATTCCCGCTGTGGTCGAGGCGTAGGCCTTCAGCCGGTCGTGATGCGTGGTGGCGAAGGTGAGCGCGCGCCGCGCGCGGAATTCTTCCAGCAGCGCGACGGCCAGCGCCGCGCCTTCTTCCGGCGCTGTGCCGGTGCCCATCTCGTCGACCAGGATCAGAGAGCGGTCCGTCGCCGCTTCCAGCATCGATTTCAGGTTCAGCATGTGCGCGGAAAAGGTGGAAAGGTCGGCGGCGATGGATTGCTCGTCGCCAATGTCGGCCAGCACGCGGTCGAAAATCGGCAGTTCGGCGGTTTCCGCCGCGACAGGAATGGCCGATTGCGCGGAGAGCGCGGCGAGGCCCACAGTTTTCAGAGAAACGGTTTTGCCGCCCGTATTGGGCCCGCTGATCACCATGACGGTTTCATCGCCACCCAAAGCGAGCGACAGCGGCACGGCCGTGCGGCCTCGCGGGCGCAAGGCGGCCTCCAGCACCGGATTGCGCGCGGAGCCGAGGCGCAACGCGTTCCCCGGCAGAAACTCCGGCATCGTGCAATCGAATTCGCGCGCAAAGCGGGCGCGCGCCAGCACGGAATCCAGGTGGGCCAGCGACGCGGCGGAAGCGTCGAGTGGCCCGCGATCGCCGCGAAGCCGCTGCGTCAATTCCTCGAGGATGCGCGCAATTTCCGCCTGTTCGTCTTCCGCGAGCTGCACCATGCGATTGTTCAGGTCGATGGTTTCCAGGGGTTCGAGGAAGACGGTCTGGCCGGTGGCGCTCGCGGCATGGACCACCCCGGGAACGGAGCGGCGCTCGGAGGCGCGCACGGGAATCACGAAGCGGTCGTTGCGCAGGGTGATGTAGTCCTCGCCGGCAGGCTCGCCGCGCGCGCGCAGAATCGCTTCCAGGGAAACGCGGATCTTTTCCCGCGCCTGCGCGATTCCGCCGCGGATTCGCTTCAGCTGCGGCGACGCATCGTCGCTGATTTCGCCGTTGGGAAGAATGGCGCGGCGGACGGCGGTGGACAAGTGACGCAGGTCGGGCAGGGCCGCGGCGCGCGCGGCGAGCAGGCGAAATTTTCCAGCGTCGCCCTGGAACGCCTGCCGCAGGCCAGTGGCGGTTTCGATCAGCGAGACCGCGTCCAGCAGTTCGGCGCTGGAAAGCACGGCTGCGGGCACAGCGAGCCGCGCCAGCCAATCCTGCGGATCGGCCAGAGAGCCGAAGCCGAGTTCGGCGCCCGAACGCAGATAGGCGACCGCTTCGCGGATCAGCGCGAACTCAGCCGCGAGGGGCTCGCGATCCTGGCGCAGTTCGAGCCCATGAATCGCCCGCCGCCCCGGTGCGCAGGTGGCGAAGCCGGCGACAATCTCGATCAACTTGCGAAATTCGAGGGTCTCTTCCGCGGGCCGCGACATAAAGTATCGACAGATTGTATCGCGGATGCCGGGGAAGCGCGGAAAACCGCAAGGGAAGGGGATACAGCGGGAGCTTCCTTACGCGTTTTTCTTCAGTTCGGCGAGAACGAGCTTGGCCACTTCCTTCAACGTGTCGAAGACGCCCTGGCCCTGCACCGCGATCGCCTCGAGCGTGGGCTCGCCCTTCACCGAAAGATGCTTCTTCATTTCTTCCACCGGAAGAATATTCGGCAGGTCGCGCTTGTTGAGCTGCAGCACGTACGGAATCGTGGCGAAATCGAGGTTGTGGTCCTTCAGGTGCTCGCGCAGGTTTTCCAGCGTTTCAAGGTTGGCGTCCATGCGCTCTTCCTGCGAATCGGCGACGAACACCACGCCGTCCGCGCCCTTCAGGATCAAGCGGCGGCTGGCCTCGTAGAAAACCTGGCCCGGCACGGTGTAGAGGTGGAAGCGCGTCTTGAAGCCGCGCACCGTTCCGAGGTCCAGCGGAAGAAAATCGAAGAAGAGGGTGCGATCGGTTTCGGTGGCCAGCGAAACCATCTTTCCCTTTTGATTCGCCCCGGTGTGCTCGTAGATCCACTGCAAATTCGCAGTCTTCCCGCCGAGGCCGGGACCGTAATACACCAATTTGCAGTTGATTTCCCGTGCGGGAAAATTGATAAAGGGCACGAATCCCTCAGCGAACTGTTTAGCGGGTAGTTATAACACACGCTTCGCGCACCGCCAACGAAGGGCGCATTTGACGTTGCCCAACTAACAATCGAGGAGCGCTCCGTCCCCCGCCCGGAAGGCGCCGCGGCCGCCCGGAAGCCGCCTGGCACCCTCGAGAGCCGAAACGGCCCTCTCTGGAAAATTCGCCGCGCCAAAAAGCACTTGACAGGCGCTGCGGCATGGCGCTACATGTTGTAACACTACAATGCGTAACGACAACCGCGGCAAACTCAAAGGGCTCGGCCTGGTCGAACAGATGGTCATGGATTTCCTGTGGGCCCACGGCCCCTGCTCCGCGGAAGCATGCCGCGAGGCGCTCCAGCCGGCGCGCCCGCTGAAAGAGTCGACCGTGCGCACCATCCTGCGCCGCCTGGAAGACAAAGGCTTCGCCACGCACGAAGTCCAGGGCCGCACCTACATTTACCGGGCGGCGGAGGCGCGGCGCAACGTGGCGGTGCGCGCGGTGCGCAACATCATCGACCGTTTCTGCGGCGGCTCGGCCGAGGAACTCGTTCTGGGCATGGTCGATGGCGCAGTGATCGGTCGCGATCAGCTCGAACGCCTGGCGAAGAAGATCGCGGAGAGAAAAGCCCAGGACCACTCATCCTCCGGCAGCAAGCATTCGTCTCCCACGAAAGAAGAGTAGCCATGTGGACGCCCATTGTGCCGATGAGTCCCTCTCTTTTGGATCAGGTAGTTGAGCCGGCTGCGCGTTCGCTGGCGCTGGCCTGCTTCGCGGGGCTGGCGCTGGCCGCGCTGCGGGTGAAAGCGATTTCGCTGAGAACGACAGTCTGGCGAGGCGTGCTGGTGGCGGCGCTCGCGATGCCTCTGCTCGGCCTGTTCGCGCCGCAAATTCGCCTGTGGGTGCCGCTGCCCCAGTTCGACGCGCGGGCAACCACACCGGCGGCCGCGCTGGACCAGCCGATTCTGCGGGGCGGCAATCAAGCCGCCATCGTCGCGCCGGACGTCCCGGCGCGCGTTGATTCGGCGGCGGTGCAGGGTCTTCCTCTGGAAGAAGCCGCGCCCGCCCCGGTTCGCCGCGCCCATCCTCTTCCCTGGGCTCTCGTTCTGATGTGCTCTTATCTTTCGCTTGCATTATTGCTTCTCGCGCGCGTGTTTGCCGGAGCAGCGCTGGCCCATCGCCTGGCGCGCAACGCGATTCCGGCCGGCGATCCCGCCGCGCTGCGCGAGTTGGCGGCTTGCTGCCGCCGCATGGGGCTCAAGGCGCAGCCGCTTCTGGCGGAATCGGAAAACGTGCTGGTGCCGGTCACGGTTCGCGTGCGGCGTCCCGCGATTTTGCTTCCTTGCTCCTGGCGCGCGTGGGAGAACGACAAGCTGGCAGCGGTGATGGCACACGAAGTCTCGCACATCCGCCGGCGCGATCCGCTGGTGCAGAGGCTCGCCCTGATTCATCGCGCCATCTTCTGGTTCAGCCCGCTCGGTTGGTGGCTGGAGCGGCACCTGGCCGGTCTGGCCGAGCAAGCCAGCGATGAAGCGGCGCTATCGTGCGGCGTCGAACGCGCGCGTTATGCGGAGATGTTGCTCGGCTTCGTCGCTTCGCTGCAGAACGCGCGCTCGCGCATCTCGTGGGAAGGCGTGGCCATGGCCAAGTGCAGCCGCGCCGAAAAGAGGATCGATCGAATTCTTGCGTGGAGGAATGCCATGCCGAACGAACTGAAAAAATCTTTGATCGTAGCCCTCGCCGTGTTGGCGGCGCCGGTCATTGCGCTGACCGCGTCCGTGCACCCGTCGATTTACCATTTCCCCGCTCAGGAACAGGCCGCGCCTGCCGCGCCGCAAGCTCCTCCGCCACCGGCTCAGCCGAACCCGGCCGCACACCCCGTGGTGAACCCAGGCCCGCTGCCGCAAGCGCCCCCTGCCGCGCCCGCCCGGCCCGGCACGCCCGCTCCGGCTCCAACTCCAATGCCCGCGGTGGCCGCGCCAGCCGCCGGTCCAACGGCGCCGAGCCCTGCACCCTTGCCGCCGCCACCCGCGGCGGGTGCCTACGCAGCAGGGAACGGAGGCGAAAGTGTCGGCGGAGTGCCCGGCGGGATCGTCGTCGCACCAGCCGCGGTGCCGCAAGAGAGTGACAACGCAGCGAAAGCAACGGCGGTCTTCGACAACGGCCCCGGCCTGCGCTTCGCCATCATCACCAAAGACACCGAGTTCGGTTACGGCGGGCCCGGCGCCCGCGCGCTGCGCAGCAAGATTCACGGCGATTTCATCTGGTTCGAGCATGACGGCAAGCCGTACATCATCCGCGATCCGGCCACCATCGATAGCGCGATACGTTTGTGGAAACAGCAACGTGGACAGCAGCAGCAGGAGCTCAGAGAACAGCAGGAAGCGCTCGGCCGGCAAGAGGCGCTGCTGGGGCAAACG
>JBJKQB010000244.1:0-5201 GCA_046705825.1 Candidatus Acidiferrales bacterium | reverse complement strand
GCACTTGCACCGCGTCCGCATCTTTGGCCGTCAGGATCGATAGCGTGGTGCTGTGATCGAGCGGCCGCGATAGATCGATCAGCTCGCCGTTCGTCCGCGCCACCAGCGCGTCCTTCGCCAGCCGCGGCGAAATCGACCGCGCAACCTCTGCCGCCGTCGTCCCGCGCGGCACTTCGCGCTTGGCCCCATCCGCCAGCGTAATTTCTATGTTCTCCGCCACAGCACGATCCTCGTCGCCAAATTAGCATTGCATTTTAGCACGCCAATTGGCACGTTCACCCAGACGCCTTTCGTGTCAGGTCACGACTTCTTGCCCCGCGGAAGGCGTGGTTTGCATCCGTTTCGAAACGCTCCGAATCTGATGCTGGTGTTAAGGCGCCTTCGGCCCGGCAGCCTTCTCACGAGCCGATCCTCAAAAAGGAGATCGCCATGCACCAGAGCACGAAAGCCTATCTTCCCGCCGCGGGCGAGGACTGGGCCCTGCCGTTCTACGACCCCATGACCAGGCTCTTGGGCGCGGACGCCACGCGTCGCCAACTCCTCGACCAGGCGCCGCTCGCCCCAGGCGATCGCATCCTCGACATCGGCTGCGGCACCGGCACTCTGGTTGTCCTGATCAAGCGATTGCATCCCGCGGTGGACGTCGTCGGCCTCGATCCCGATCCCAAAGCCCTCGCTCGCGCCAAAAAGAAGGCGGAACGCGCCCGCGTTTCCGTCCACTTCGATCGGGGTTTTTCAGACGATTTGCCCTATGCGGACGCGGCGTTCAACCGCGTCTTCTCCTCCCTCATGTTCCATCACGTGGAAGGAGACGACAGGCCGAATACTTTGCGCGAAGTGCGCCGCGTGCTCAAACCCGGCGGCTCCTTTCACCTCGTCGATTTTTCCCGTCCCGCCGCCAAGCACGGCCTGAAACATCTGCTCTGCGCCAGCGCTCATTTCAAAGACAATTCCGACGCCAGAATCCTGGCCCTCTTCCAGCAGGCCGGCTTCTCCAGCCCTCAAAAGACCGGCGAAGCCGCCATGCTCTTCGGCCTCCTCCGCCTCGCCTTCTTCGCCGCCTCCGCCTGAGCCGTTGTCTATCGCGGCGCGCTGTCATGCCCCGCTCCCGTGGAATCCTTCATCGGCGCCGCGTGTTGTGGCGCCGCAAACGGCAGCGTATTGGGTGTGACGCGAACGCCCGTCGTGAATTTGATCGGATACTTCCCGCCCGTCGGAAAAGTCAGTTCGACAAAGTACGCGGTCCAGCCTTTCACCGGCCGCTTCACTCGGGCGACGTAACTCCCGTCGGGCTGCGCCTGCAAAGTGGTTGCGCGATAAGCCGGGCCAATCGCGGCCAGCCGGAAATCGCGGTGCTCGGGATTGGTCGCTTGCCAGAGTTTCACTGCCATCGGCTTGATAGCTCCGGGAGTCACGCGAATGGAGCCATCCTCCTCAAATTTCCAGGCAAATTCCGGGCGCGGCTGCTGGCGCAGCACCATGTCGTAGAACGCCTCTGCACCCTGCCAAACGTCGGTCCTATCCAAAGAATGGTCCGTGTTCGGAATGTAGCGCAGGTGTTTCTCCCCCGGCAGACCGTCAAAATAGAATTGCGACGAGTCCGGCAGAAAATACTGGTCGCCTGCGGCGTTGATGATGTATTTGGGCATCGTGAATCGCCGCCGGTACGAGTACGGGTCCTCGATCTGCATCAACTTGCTGAATTGCGCCGTGCCGGTCCACCTCATGATTCCCAGATCCTCATAGTCCTTCACCGCCGGAGAGTAGAAGCCATACGCGCGATAGTGATGCTCGAAGGATTTCTGTACGTTCAGCACATCGATCACCAGCGGCACGATGGCCGCCACGCGGTGATCCACCGCCGCCGTCGTCCACGTCGTCCAGCCGCGCTTTGACGCGCCCGCCACCACGAATTTTTCAACCCGGATGTCTCCGCCCGCCTTCGAGCCCATGAATTGCTGCACCGCGTCCATGGCCCGCACGGCGCTCTTGGTCATCGGCAGGCGCGCCGGCCACAGGTCGTTTCCGGTGCGCAGAAATTTATCCCAGGTGTAGGCGATGAACTGGTCTTCCACCAGATCGCGCTTCCGGGCGTCCGGAAAATTGATGGGCTGGTTCGGGACCATGCGCAGCTCCGCCACCACGCTGTGCGTGTCCAGCGCCATATCCCGGATGGACGCGTTCACTTTGTCCGGCGCTTGGTCCTGGTTCGAGCCGCCGGTGATGTACAGGAATCCGGTGTGATAGCTGACGCGATCTGGCCGCACCACAATCAGCCAGTGCCACCACACGCTGCGGTCCGGCAGAATCGGCGGCTTCCACGCTTGTGAAGTCAGTCGAAGCACGTAAGCCCGGTAGCCCGCCCCGGGAATCGTCTTGACCAGCTGGAAGTGATAGCTGGGGTCCGCCGCGTGGACGTATCGGTCGAGCGCTGTCTCTTGCGCCGCCGCCACCCCAACCTGGAAGATCAGTACTGCCGCCAGCAGCAACCGCACACGCAGTATTTTCATGGCCCGCTATTCTAAACCCTCCGAGCCGCTGATCGCTCCCTCCAGGGACCGCCATGACTCAACAGGACAGGGTGCGGCGTTCTTCTGCGGCAGCAGGCCGCTTTGGAGTGCGGCAGCGCGCTGGGTCTTCGCCCCATGGCCTCCGGGCACTCCTGGTTGAGAAACCCGAATACATCATTGGCCCAGACCGATCCCCCGAAATAGCCAAACGTGTGCCCGTCCATCTTGGCTGTCCCGAACGGCGGATAAATCTTTACTTCGAATTTCTTTCCCGCGTTCTTCATCGCCTCCGAAAGAACGCGCGTCGGAGACAGATCGAAATCGTTTTCCGCCTGGATGAAAAAAATCGGCACTCGCGAATTCTCGGCCGCATGGATCATCAACGATCGAATCAGTGGCGCGCGGCGCCAGGACATCGCGGCTCCGGCGAAATCGACCGCGGCGCAATACGGCCCTTTCTCCGCGCCGAGCACCGTCTCAATCCCGCCGAACGAGGTCCCCGCAACCGCGATTCGCTGTGGCGCAACGAAACTCTGTTTGCGCAGCCATGCCAGCGCCGCCAGTTGATCGTTCAGGTGATCGGTTTCGAGCAGCCGGGCTGCTGTCGCATCCGCCGCCGAAAAGCCGCCTTTTTTATATGCCGCGTGGATCTGGTCTTCGATGTACGGACCCGCCCCAGCGCTGAGCCCTTGACCCCGCCGGTACGGCCCAAACAATACCCACCCGCGTTTCACGAACACCGGTCCCAGCGCGTCAAACGCCTCTTTGGGCAACATGCCGGGCGCGCTCCCGTGATTGTAGACGACAGCCGGAAACGGCCCGCGTCCCGCCGGCTTGTACAATGCCCCGTAAAGCTTCAGATTCCCGCTTGGAAATGAGACCACCCCAGCCTTGGCTGCAGGTGATTGAGAAACCGCCTGGAGAGCGAATGCGAAGGAAATAAGGAACGCGACGCGCAGCAGATTCATGGGACCTCCCTTCGCCTTCGGGATGCTACTCCCTCATCGTACGTCCGAGCATAGCGAATGTGCGCTGAGTGTCGGATCCCGCAGCGCCCGTCGCCTCGCGCCTGTCATCCCGCTTGCCCTGAGCGCGGCGAAGGGAGCCCAGTTCCGCGCCTTTCGCGGAAATGGGGGTGAGGGATCTGCTTTTGCCTTTCGCTTTCGCCTTTGCTCTTGCTTTGCGTGTTTTCCGCTGCTCCGGCGTGTTCCAGGGTGGTGGTGTCAGCAGCGCCGGGCGTCCCGTTTACACCGAGCGCAGCGAACGTGCCGGCGTTCTTCTGCGGCCGCAGGCCGCTTTGGAGTGCGACAGCGCGCTGCCGCTTTCTTGAACTTTTAACTTTTAACTCTTTGAATTTTTAACTTTTGATCTGCAGACCTCAACTGCGCGCGGCGGCTTCCTGCTCGAAGGCATGGTACGACGAGCGGACCAGCGGCCCCGCTTCCACGTGCTTGAATCCCATTCGCTCGCCGAGCCCCTTGTATTCCGCGAATTCCTCGGGATGGACGAAGCGGTCCACAGGCAAATGCTCGGGCGTGGGCTGCAGGTATTGCCCGAGCGTCAGAATGTGCGTTCCCTGTGCGGCGATTTCCTCCATCGCCTGCAAAACCTCTTCGCGCGACTCGCCCAGCCCCAGCATCATGCCGGTCTTGGTCGGCACCGCGGGCGCCATTTCGCGCGCGCGCCGCAACAGCTCGAGCGAGCGCTCGTACACCGCGCCCTTGCGCACCCGCCGGTACAACCGCGGAACGGTTTCCATATTGTGATTCAGCACGTCCGGCTGCGCCGTCAGCACCGTTTCCAGCGCGTTCCAATCCCCGCGAAAGTCCGGGATCAGCACTTCCACTCTGCACTCCGGCAATCGCCGCCGGATTTCCTCGATCGTGCGCGCGAAAATTGCCGCGCCCCCGTCCGGCTGATCGTCGCGATTCACCGAAGTGACCACCGCGTAGCGCAAGCCCATGCGCTCGGCCGCTTCCGCGACCCGCACCGGCTCGTCTTCCTCCGGCGGACCCAGCGGTTTCCCGCTGGGCACGGCGCAGAAACCGCACGCGCGCGTGCAAATGTTGCCCAGAATCATGAACGTCGCCGTGCGATGGTCCCAGCACTCGCCCATGTTCGGACAGCGTGCGCTTTCGCACACCGTGTGCAGGTCCAGCGTGCGCATGATGCGCTTCAGATCCTGATAATTCGATCCGCCGAAGAAACGCACCTTCAGCCACGACGGCCGCGGATGCGCCCTAGGCGGCGCAACAGAGTTGTTGCTCAGGATGGTGAACGGCGATGCCATATCAGCAAACTCTCATTTTACGCGAGTCACCCGCGCCCGCACAATTGCCGCGCCAGCCGCTCTTTGGTGTGCGAGCCTCTCGCAACTTTGACGCAGGGTAGTACGACGTTTTCGGCTGCGGCTGTTTAGGGCTTTTTAGGCGCCTTCAAGGCCGGCGCATGGCCTGTTAGCGTCCCAATCGCTTTCGCCTTTGCTCTTGCTTTGCGTGTTTTCCGCTGCTCGGGCGTGTTCCAGGGCGGTGGTGTCAGTAGCGCCGGCGTCTCGTTTACACTGAGCGCAGCGAACGTGCCGGCGTTCTTCTGCGGCCGCAGGCCGCTTTGGAGTGCGGCCGCGCCCGGCCGCGTTTTTATCTTTTAAAACTTATATTTTAAAATATAAAACAAAAAAATTAACAAAAAAAT
>JBJKQB010000243.1:0-2742 GCA_046705825.1 Candidatus Acidiferrales bacterium | reverse complement strand
GACAAAAACCGCTCTTCAAAGCTCCTTTTGTCCAGTTTCCGAAACTGCTGGCGCCTTCGAGCCGGGGCTTGTGGAGACCGACCGCGTACAGTAAAGTTTTCTGCTTGCGAAAGGCCGGCGCACAATGAAGGTTCCTGTTCTCGATCTCAAAGCTGAGTACGCGCAACTGCGGGATGAAATCTTGCCGGCTCTCGACCGCGTCTGCCAGAGCTCCGCGTTCGTGCTGGGCGCGGAAGTGGAGGCTCTCGAGCGCGAATTCGCCGATTTTTGCGGCACAAGGCACTGCGTCGCGCTCAGCAACGGCACGGCGGCTCTCCATTTGGGGTTGCTGGCCCTCGGTGTCCAGGCGGGCGATGAAGTTATCAGCACACCCAACACGTTTCTCGCGACGGCCGAAGCGATCACGTACTGCGGGGCCGTGCCCGTGTTCGTCGACATCGATCCCGCGACCGGCAATCTCGACCCGAAGCTCATCGAACGCGCGCTCACGCCGCGAACCCGCGCAATTCTCCCTGTTCATCTGTACGGCCGCCCGGCCGACATGGATCCGATCCGCGAAATCGCCGCGCGGCATAATATCCGCGTTCTCGAAGACGCCGCCCAGGCCCACGGCGCGCGTTATCGCGGCCGCCGCGCCGGAGCGCTCGCCAACGCGGGAATCTTTAGCTTCTACCCCACGAAAAATCTGGGCGCTTACGGGGAAGGCGGAGCGCTTACCACCGACGACGATCGCATCGCGAAATTCGCCCGCGCCGCGCGGAACCACGGTCAGGCTTCGCGCTACGAACACGACTTCGTCGGCTATAACTACCGCATGCAGGGATTTCAGGGGGCTGTGCTGCGCATCAAACTGCGAAGGCTATACGCCTGGACGGCGCGACGCCAGGAAATAGCGCGCACGTACCGGCAGTCGCTGGCTGGCGCGCGCCTGGAAATTCCCGTGGACGATGCGCGCGACGAATGCGTCTATCACCAGTTCGTGATCTACGCGAGCAACCGCAACTCTCTGGCCGCCAAGCTCGCCGAACGCGAAATCGAGACCATCGTCCACTATCCGCGCCCGGTGCACTTGCAGCCCGCCTATTCATCGCTGGGCCTGCCGCCCGGCACTTTCCCGCACACCGAGCGCGCCTGCGACCGCGCCCTCAGCCTGCCCGTTCATCCGCGGCTCTCGAACGAGCAGGTCGCGTTTGTCGCCCAGTCTGTCCGGGAAATTGTCGGCGAAAAATAGATGCCGCCCAATCCGCTGTTTGCTCAGGCGTTCGCGCTCGAAGCGCTTTCGCTCGGCGGAGGCGGCACCAAAGGATCGGTCTCCAGCGGGATGAACTTGGCGCCATGCGCCTGTTCGCCGCCTTCTTCCCCCGCCGCGCCATTCTCGCGCAGCTTTTCGGAAAGGTCCTCGAACACGCGCGCGAACGAATCGCGCAGCGCCTGGTCTGCCACTCGCAGCAGCGAATCGACCGTGCTCTGGCCCCGCTCGTTCAGGCGCCGCACCGACGAAACCGCCCACGAGTCCGCGGCATTCTGCAACCGCTCCTGGAATCTCGCCGCGGCGTCATCGCCGATGCGGCCCGCCGCTTCGCTCCACGCCGTTTCGCGCGATTCCCGCTCGGCGCGGAAATTCTCCGCCGCTTTCGCGAATTCCGCGGCCAGCGCGTCGCGGCCGCGCGCCACATTCGCCTCCAGCTCGGAGCCGATGCGCCCGTGGAACTGCTCCATCGATGCGCCCGCCTCCGCGTACAGCTTCTGCAGATGTTCCCCAGTCATGCTTTCCAGTTCGCGCGTGCGGTCGGCCAGCGCGCTGCGGCTCGCGTCCGTAAACTGCCGCGTTTCGCGCTCGGAAACCTCGAGGATCACTAGCCCAAAGGACGCGGCAGCAGCCTCCGCCGCGGCATCCAGTTGGCTGCGCGTGCGGCCGGTGATTTCACCCGCGAAGCTCTCGATATGCAGCTGGATTTCGGCAATGCGCGCGTTCGAGCGCTCCTCGAGGTGCGCCTCGAACCGCTTGGAGCCGTCGCCCGCTTTTTCTTCGAGACTGGCGGCCGCGTTGGCCGCTGCCTGCTCCACCAACACCTGCATGCGCGACCGCGCCTCCTGCTGGAACCACTCCGACGAGCGGCCGATCGCCTCCGCCGCCGTCTGCGCGGCGCGAACTCCCGCGCCGTCCAGTTCGTCGTTCCATTTCGCCATGGCTTCCGACCGAGCCGCCCCGAATTCCCCGCGCAGTTTCTCCAGCGCCGCCGCCATCTGTGCGGACGCTTCCCGATGGTTGGCTTCCGCCATCTGCCGCAAGCGCTCGCGATGCAGCCGCAGCCCCTCTTCGGTTTGCGCTTCGCGTGCGGAAAGCTCGCGCAGCGATTCGGAGACACGCTCCAGGCGTGGCGCGATCTTCGCGTCCACGTCCGCGATAGCGCGCTCCACGCGCTGCTGCGCCGCCGACTCAATGGCCGGCTCGGCGCGCTGCGCCGCATCGATAATTAAGCTCTCCACGCGCCGCTTCATCTCGTCCGTCTGCCCATCGACGATGTTTTCGATCCGGCCGTGCAGTTCGTTGAGCGCGTGGTGGCTGGCGGACTCCAGCTGCGCGGAGTATTCCTTCATGCGGTTCGCGGAATGGTCGATGTCCGCGAGCGATGCCCGGGCCCGGCTCACTTCCTGGTCGAGCGCCGTCTTCACGCTCGCGAGCGTATCCTGCGCCGTGGAAGAAATCTGCGCCAGCGGCTGCCCCAAATCGGCTAGGCG
>JBJKQB010000242.1:0-10960 GCA_046705825.1 Candidatus Acidiferrales bacterium | reverse complement strand
GCTCACAGTGGGGACGTACTCGAACCACGGGACGCTCGCGGCTATCCCCTCGAGCTCTTCGCGATAGCCGAATTCCCACGACCGGCTGGCGCCGTGGATCAGTTAAACGCGCATGCCTTCGGGAAAGCGCTTCGCTTGCCAGTCGGCCCAGAGGCTGCGTATGTAGGAAATGTAGGGCGCCACGCCGGTCACCGTAGCCAGCAGAAGATGATGGCGGCGGCCGCTGGCCAGGTCCAGAGTGAAACGGCCCTTGGCCACCTTGCGCAGGCTCAGTGTGGTTCCCGGCTGCGCCTGGTGCAGCGGACGCGTCAGTTCGCCCTCCGGAACAAATTCAATAAAGAACTCGACCTCCCGCTCGTAGGGGGATGAGGCGATCGTGTAGGGACGCTCGACAAATCCCGAGGGAGTGGCGGCGCCCAGTGTCGCGTACTGTCCCGGGGCGAAGTGAAATTCGCCGCCCGGATCGAGCCGCAGAATCCAAAGGTCCGGGGCGATATCGCGCCGAAAGGTGACGCGCGCGGTGTGGAATTTTTCCGGCGAAGGTACCGGCATTCACAGATCTCCCCACATCAGGCCGAAAGAAAAAGGCGCCTCGGGCTGCGAGGCGCCCCGCTCGATTCGACACGGCTGATTCCTGAACTTGCGGCCACTCCTATTGCTCAGCGTGCTTCATCATGAGCATGGGATCGAACGGCTGCGGCGTGCCGGTGATTTTGTCCTTCGCGTCGCTGATCGTCTTCACTAGAGTGATGGTCTGATCCTTGCTCTGGAATTTGACGAGGCCGAAGGGAGCGACTCTTTCGCTGACCCAGGCGTCGCCCGAACCGTCTTTCGCGCGGTAATGCCTGCAGGAAAAGGTGCCCGCCGGAGTGCTCACCCGCTCGCTGCCCAAATCCTCGCTATTCCCGCGCGCGTCCTTGTATTGGATCGGTTCGCGCGAGCGCACCATCTGGTCCGGCATTTCCATGGGCACGCCGCCGGGCATTTGCATCACCGCCTTGAATACCTGGATGCGCATGTTGGCGGGATCGAAGGAGACGAGTTCCTTGACGATCGCCTCGCCGTTGTTCATGTTGGGAACGGTCATGGTCAACTCCAGCCAAACAGCGTCCGCGGCCTCGGCTTTTTCTTTGCCGACGATGACGAATTCCATGGTTCGCTTGGGGCCCTCCTGACTCGCGACCTCATAGACACCGCCGCCGCCAACCACGGGGTGCCACAACCCGGTCATTCCCGGCGGTCCGCCGTGCATCATCTGAGCGCGCGCAGCACCTGCGGCGGAGAGACACACCAGCGTCGCAACGCACACAAGGCCCAAAGATTTCATGGGACACCTCGGGTACGAGATTTAACTCATCTGTAGACGCAGATGATGGCTCCTCTTGTACTACAAATCGCGGCCCTGCGCAGTATTCATCTTGGAGAAATCAAAGTTGGTGTGGATCTTGGCCTGCCCCACCTCGACGAAGAATTCCGCTCCTTTTGCGTCCGGCGGGATCGTGGGCTGCCCACCCGCGGTTTTAGGAAACGAAATGACCACAGCTTGAACCTTGCTGCCGTCGGCGCTGCGCTGGAATTCAACCTTGACCGGCTCAATCTTCTGCTTGCTCTTCTTCACCTGCAGGTAGGCGGCGCTCTTGACGGCCCCTTCCGTGCTTTGCTCGAAAGGCAACATCTGCGGACCCGCCACGAGCACCTGGTAAACGCTGGGAGACTGCCCCAGTTCAGCGGTCGCTTGCGATTGGGTCATCGACCCGCTCAATTCCGCACTGCGCACATAGGCTTCGCGCATCGTGCGGGCGGAAACCCAGCGAATCACAAAAGGAACCACCGGAATTCCGCCACCGCCGCCACCGCCGCCCACGCCGGGCTGCATGCCGCCACCAGGGGCGGCGCCACCCCCGCCACCACCGCCCATGCCCGGACGCCCGCCACCGCCGCCACCCGTCGACGGTGGTGGCGCAGTGGGCTGTGGTTGCTGCGGTCGATTCATGGGCTCCATCGTGCCGTTGCCCTCCCACTTCGCCGTAACGTTGACGGTCTTTGCCCAAGGGGAGTCATCCAGGACTTTCTGCACGTCTTTCTTGTCCCACTGCTGGTACGGCTTCTTCCAAGGGTCGCTCGCCCAGGCCAAAGCGGCGATGGCTACAACCGCCAGGCCTGCCATGATCACTTTGCGCATTTCCAGTCCCCCCTTTTCGCGTGTTTTCCAGCGTGCTTCTGTGGAGATTGAAGGCCGATTCCCCATGTCCCACCTGCCAAACGAAGTCGTATGCTGAAAGACGTCGGGGGGATGTGCCAACTTGAAAGGGCTGGGTTCTCGCTACGGTTTTAGCGAGTGGCGTTCTTCGCGCCTACCGAACTGGGTGTCAAAGGCGCGGGTCTCGCGGCTGCGGCCGCTGTGCCACGAATCACGCGCTCGATGCGGTAGACCGGATCGGCGCCCGATTCGAAATGAGTCCGCATCAGCAGCTCACCCACGAGCCCCACTGCTAATAATTGTACCCCAAACAAGCACAGCATCATCCCCAGGATGAGCAGCGGACCGTGCTCCACGAAAATGGGCCCGGCAGAGAACAGCTTGTGGACAAACAGGCCAACCATTATGGCCGCGCCGGAAAAAATTCCGATCAAACCGGGCGGGCCGAAAAAGTGCAGTGGTCGCGTCATGTACCGCATAAGGAAGCGGATGGTGATGATGTCGAAGAAGACCCGCAGCGTGCGCGAAATGCCGTAATGCGATTTCCCGCCGGGGCGCGGCACGTTCCGAATCGGCACTTCGATGATCCGCGCTCCGTTCCAGGCCGCCAGCGCCGGTATGAACCGGTGCATCTCGCCATACAGGCGGACATCTTTGATGGTTTCGCGCCGATAGACTTTGAACGTCGACCCAAAATCGTGAACAGCGACCCCGGACAGCTTGGCCATCATCCAATTCGCCACGCGCGAAGGCAGGCGGCGGGTCAGGAAATTGTCCACGCGTTTCTGCCGCCAGCCGCTGACGATGTCGTACTGCCCGGTCGCAAAGGTGTCCAGCATGATAGGGATGTCCGCCGGGTCGTGCTGCAGGTCGCCATCCATGGCGATGATGACCTCGCCCGCGGCGCAATCGAATCCGGCGGCCAGCGCCATGGTCTGGCCGTAATTACGGCGGAGGCGCAGCACGGTCACGCGCGGATCTTCCGCGGCGATTTCGGCCAGCAGGCGGGGCGTGCCATCCGCGCTCTTATCATCCACGTAGATGAATTCGACGTCTCCCTCGCGCGCCGACATCACGGCGGAGAGGCGTTCATGGAGTTCGCGCACATTCTCCTGCTCGTTATGAAACGGCACCACCACGGAATACTTGGGCGGGCGCTCCGGCGAATCTTCCATGGACGTTCTCGAAGAGTCCCACATAGTCCCTTAGTGTACCTCGCGATAGGTGATAAGCCGAATGTCTCGTTGGGCCAGGGTGCGGCGAGGCTCCTGCGCGAGCAAGGCGGCAAGTTCCCTCTGGCGCTGCGCTTGCAGGCGCGAGCCCGTCTGGCCGAGCTCCGCATCGCAGACCCCCGGATGCAGCATGATTTCCGTACTGCCCTCCGACACCGTATCCATCATTGCGCGCAAAACGGCAGCGCTGATCCTGCCAGTAAGCGCCAAACCGAGGAATCGGCCCGGCGTCCACAGGCCATAGCGGCGGCAAATCGCATCGAAAGCGCCGGAAGCGAGCCGCGCGGCCGCCGCCGAGGCTAACTGTGAGGCCGAAGCGACGCGTTGGCCTCCCGCGAAATTCCAGGAATCGCGGAGGTTCTCGAAGGGCCGCCGAATCCGCGCGATCCCACAGTCCCGTGCGACGTGGGCCACGGATTCCATGACGCCTGGATGGGCGTGGGTGTGCTTGTGAGTGTCGAGATGGGTCGGATCGATTCCCGCCGCGCGAACTTTTTCGATCTGCGCCCGCAACTCCTTCTGCATGTGCCCCGGGCGAATGAGACCCGCAGTCACTCTGGCCACCAGCGCTGGCAGGCTGCGCGGCAGGTTCCCTTCGGCGTCCAGCAAGGAAGCGACCTGTTCAGGTGGGGCGACGGGGCGGCCACCGATCAAGACTAAGTGCACGCCCACACCGAGTGACGGATTTTGGCGCGCGCGCGCCCGCGCATCCTCGAATGCGGGACCATTCGCCATCAGCGTCGCGCTGGTCAGGATTCCTTCGCGATGTGCTTGAATGATTCCCTGGTTCACGCCAGATGTCAGACCAAAATCGTCCGCATTCAGAATCAAATCTCTCATGAGGGAATTTGCGGAACGGAATCATAGCACGCGCGGCCAGAAGGTGAGGGTTCTGCGCGAGAGCAATTTTCCAGCCAACGAGTTGCCTCGCGGCGAAAGAAATATGAATGCTCTGTAATGGTTTTCAACAGTTCTGTTGAAAACCGTGTGGAAAAAGCCGCTGCAAATTTCGAAACCGCTGATGAATGTTGGTCTTACTGCGAATTGCACATGCGTTGGTGCAGAGCACATCGTGTTCACAACTTTCTCGCAGAATTCTTCGCGGACGTAATCGATCACTGCGGCGGGAAATGAATTAGTACCAATGAGGCGGCTGTTTCAGTTTGATTTGCACCGTTTCTTCGGCGGTTTCAATATCGTACCACTGGCCGAACGTGCGCCAGCCCTTGGCGATCACCTGGATCATGATCTTTCCCTGCGGAATGGGCGGGACTTTCGTCGATCCATCGTCGTTCGTCTTCAGATCGAGTTCGGCGAGCTTGTCTTTGTGGAACAGGCCGCCGGACTCGTTGAATCGCACGTAGACGCTGGCCTGCCCTACGGGTTTTCCGTAAGGGTCGGTGACTTTAATTCTCAAGCGCGTCTTGGGCGGCGGCTCGTTCTTCTTGGATTGATCGGATTGGCTATGCGTGCGGGCCAGCACAACCGGCGCGTGAGCGAGACTCAGAGCGCCAATCGACAGCGCGGCAGCCAAAACGAACGGCACAGGCCGAGCAAGGCGGCGCCACCTGTCGCTGGAGCCGAGCTTCATGCTGACGTTCTACCGCAATCCCACATCAGGCACAAGCATTTCTGTTGCCGTCGCAGAATTCCCCATCTTCCGTTCTGTTCAGATTCCACCGCCGCAGGCTATGTGCCGCGGAAAAACAATGACCAGTTACACGGAATCAATGGTATAGCTCGCTTGCGCATGCACCGCTGAGAATGTGCGGTCGAGCGTATACCAGCAGACAGGAAAAAGGGCTGCAAACGGCGCAGGAGGAAGCGAATGGGCTTTTCGACGGACGCGATTCACGTGGGCCAGGAGCCGGATCCCGCCACTGGGGCGGTTGTCGCGCCAATCTACCAGACCTCGACCTACGTCATGGAAGCGGTGGATAAGAGCAAAGGCTACGACTACGCGCGCACCAACCATCCCAACCGCAAGGCGTTGGAGCGCACGGTGGCCAAGCTGGAAGGCGGCGGCTACGCCTACGTCTTCAGTTCGGGGATGGCGGCCATCGATTCTGTGTTTCGTCTGCTGAAGCCCGGCGACCACACAATCGTCTCCCAAGCCGTTTACGGCGGCGTGTTCCGCCTGACCACAAAACTGCTCATGGATTTCGGCTTGGAGTTCACATTCGTGGACACCAGTGACCTGAGGAAAGTGGAACAGGCGCTCAAGAAAACGACGAAGATGATTTACGTGGAGACGCCGACAAATCCTACAATGATCGTAACCGACCTCAAAGCCATCAGCCAGCTCGCGCACGCACGCAACTTGCGCCTGGTCGTCGACAATTCTTTCTTGAGCCCCTACCTGCAACGCCCCATCGAATTCGGCGCGGACATCGTCGTGCACTCGATGACGAAATACCTGAACGGGCACAGCGATTGCACGGCCGGTGCGGTCGTTTTGACACGTTCCGAAGACGCCGAGAAAATTTATTTCATCCAACGCTCGGCGGGGGCGGGGCTGGCGCCCATGGACTGCTTTCTCGTCTCGCGCGGGATCAAGACGCTGGCGGTGCGCATGGCGCGGCACAATGCCAATGGAATCATCGTCGCCGAGTTTCTGGCGGGGCAGCCGAAGGTCAAGCGCGTGATCTATCCCGGACTCCCCGGGCATCCGCAACATCAACTCGCGCAGCGCCAGCAGCACGGATTCGGGGCCATGATCAGCTTCGACCTCGGCTCTTTAGAGGCCGCGCGTAACCTTTTGAATCATGTTCATCTGTGTTCGCTGGCGGAGAGCCTGGGCGGAGTGGAAACGTTGATTTCCCATCCGGCTCTGATGACTCACGCCTCCATGCCTCCGGAAGTGCGCCAGCAAGTCGGCATCACCGATGGCATGGTCCGCATCTCTGTGGGGATCGAGGACGTCGAAGACATCATTGCCGACCTGGACCAGGCGCTTTCGCACGTGTGAAGGAGTTTTCGTCTTCACACGCGCGAGTGGAAGGGTTTGAACGACTGGGTAGCTCGCACGCGCTTAGGACCGGCCGAAAACGGCGACACACGCCTCGATCCACCGCAGGTACTCCGCCGAGCCTGCCGCAATGGGCAGCGCGATGATCTCGGGAACGTCGTAGCTGTGCAGGCGCTTCACCGCCCTCTCCAATGCAGCGAAGCGCCGCCGCGACGTCTTGATGATCAGCAAGCATTCTCGCGCGCTCTCGACCTTGCCCTTCCAGCGGTAAATCGAACGGACAGGCGTCTCCAGAATGTTCCCGCAGGCGGCAAGCCGCGCGTCAACCAGAGCGCGCGCGATGCGCCGCGCCTGCTTGGCCGTCTCACACGTCACCAGCACAACCACTTTGCCGGTCATCGTTCCCCTTAGGAAGACACCCGTCCTTCGCCGGTTCGCAAAACAGAACTCCAAGCGCTACGGGAAGCTGCAAACTAAAAAAGCAGTTCGTTGTTGCGAAGGCAACGCCACAGCTCTCAATCCGCTGGCAACCGGAACCTCTTGATGTGTTCCTTCAGAATGCACGCGTCCATGATGACGAACAGCCCCGCGCGCCGCGCCCGTTCCGCCGCTTCCGAGTGGATCACGCCTTCCTGCATCCATACCCCGCGCGCCCCGATGCGAATCGCCGACTCCACGATCTCCGGTACGTGCTCCGAGCGCCGGAATACGTTGACGATGTCCACCTTCTCCGGTATCTCTTCCAGCTTCGCGTAGCTCTTCTCTCCCAGCACTTCCGCCTCGCCCGGATTTACGGGAATGATTCGATAGCCGGCCGACTGCAAATATTCCGACACACCGTAGCTCGGCCGGAACTTCCGGCTGGAAAGTCCTACCACCGCGATCGTGCGGCTGTCTCTCAGTATCTGCGTGACTGCATCTCCGGCGGCGCCGGATGCCGGCCCGCCGTTATTAGAGCCCTCAACCGAATGACTCATTTTGAATTGTGACCTAACCTTTCCCGTGCGTTTCGATTTTGCGTCGCGGCTTGCCTGCGCTTTTTGATTCCCCCACCCCGGAGGACACATGCAGGTCAGCCAGAGCGCTTAGAAATTTGTCGTTTTCGGCGCGCGTGCCGGCCGAGATTCGAATGGCGTGCGGGAACCCCATCCAGCGCATGGGCCGGACGATCACCCCGCGCCGCGTTAATTCCTCGCACAACGGCTCCGTATCATACCCGAATTCCGCCAGAATAAAATTCGCCACCGAGGGAATGCAGCGCACGCCTAACTCCTCCATGCCCGCCGCCAGTTGCGCCAGGCCTTCTCGATTCGTTTCAATCGACCGCCGCACGTGCTCGCCATCCTCCAGCGCAGCCAGCGCCGCCGCTTGCGCCACATTCGACGTGTTGAACGGCCCGCGAATCTTGTTCATCTCCTCCAGCAAGCCTGCCGGCCCCAGCCCGTACGCGATGCGCAGCCCTGCCAGGCCGTACACCTTCGAAAACGTCCGCAGCACAATCAGATTCGCTCCGCGCCGCACCAGCTCGACCGCGCGCGAATAGTCCGCGCGTTCGATGTAATCGCAATAAGCCTCGTCGAGCACCACCAGCACATGCCGCGGCACGCGCGCTAGAAACGCATCAAACTCGTCCGCCGTGAACATCGTTCCCGTCGGATTGTTCGGATTGGCCAGAAACACGATGCGCGCTTCGGGCGTCAGGCTCCGCGCGATCGCGTCCAGGTCGAAGCCGTAATCCCGCAGCGGCGTTTCGACCAGCCGCGCCCCCGCCGCGCGTATCGCGATGTAATAGAGCGGAAACGACCCGTACGACGTGACTCCCGTGTTTTCCGGCCGCAGCAGCAGCCGCGCGCTTAAGTCGATCAGTTCCGTCGACCCCGCGCCCAGGATGATCTGCTCCATCGGCACATCGTGCTTTTTCGCGAGCGCCTGGCGCAGATAGAACCCGCTGCCGTCCGGATACCGGTTCGATCCCGCAACCGCCTTGCGCGCCGCCTCCATAGCCAGCGGCGACGGTCCCAGCGGATTCTCATTGGACGCGAGCTTGATGGCTGAGATCTTCAATGCGCGCTCCACCTCCTCGATGGGCTTGCCCGGCACGTACGGCGAGATACCGTGAATCCACTGCGGAACGTATTCGTGGATCGCGCGCGCCATTTTACGTCTTGCGCCCGCCGCGAAACGCCCGCCGGTTCCTGTTCGCTCGCCGCCTGCGCCCTCTTGCCGGAGCGCCGCCGGCGGCTGGCGCACGCTGTCCCCCACTCTCGCCTCGCTGCGCAGCCCGCTTCAGCGTCAACAACTCCCCACCCGACAGCGGCCGATTTGCCCCCGGTGGCAGCGAACCCAGCTCGACGCCCGCGAAGCCCACCCGCCTCATCTTCTCCACCGGATGTTGCGACTGGAACAGCCGGTTGCGCAGCGCGTCTCGCCGCGCCTCCGACAGCGTCACTTCGTACCACGGCGCGGCGCCGCCTCTCGCCGGCACATTCCGGGCGCCCGTCGCGCGCGAGAGCTCATCCAACTCCTCGCGCGTCAGCCGCGTCTTGATTTTGATTTGATACGTTTGCGGCAAATGATGCGCTTGCAGCAGGCCATTGGCCAGCTCGCCGTCGTTGGTCAACAGCAGAAGTCCCGCCGCGCTGTACTCCAGCCGCCCAATCGGAAACACGCGCTCCGCAATTCCATGCAGGAAATCGCGCAGCGAGGACCGCCCTTCGGGATCCTCCATGGTGGAAACGACTCCGGCGGGCTTGTGCAGCGCAATGTAAACCAGTTCCTTCGGCGCGCGCAGCAGTTTCCCGGAAACTTTGATGTGGTCGCGCGACGCGTCCGCCTTCGAGCCCAGCTCCGTCACCGTTTGCCCGTTCACGGTGACCAGGCCCGAGGCGATCAATTGCTCCGCATGCCGCCGCGACGCAATCCCAGCGCGCGCAATGATTTTCTGCAGACGTTCTTCCATGCGCCTTCCAAGGCGGGCGATCCCGGCACTCCCCGCACGTAAGAGTATCCGAAAACGATCCTCAACGCGACCCGCCTCACGCCTGCTCGGTCGCGATTCCAGGGAGGAGGCCGCGTTTGCAGCGACCGCGCGTCGCTTTGCAGGCGGGCGCTTTGGAGTGCGGCGGCTCGCCGCCGCTTTGCTGTCGGCCAAGCCAAAAACGCGCGTCATTCTGAGGGCCGCACCGTGGCCCGAAGAATCGCTCTTCGCCTTTCTCTGTGGTCTTGCGCCCTTCTCGGTGATTCCATGAAGGCGACGGCTCTTTATTGCGAGGGTCAAACAAAAACGCGCGTCATTCTGAGGGCCGCAGTCCGGCCCGAAGAATCTCTCTTCGCCTTTCGCCGTGTCCTCGTGCCCTTCTCGGTGATCTCTGTGGTGAGCCTTTTCTTGCGGTCCCTGTGGTGAGCTTCTTCTGCGGGGCTTCGCCTGCTGTTCTCTGCGTGCCGCGCAATCCCCTACTTGGCGGTGGCCGGCACGCCGCACATCCCGCGCGCCTCGTCGAGCTGCTGCTGCGTGTGCTTGGCGGGAATCTTGATCAGCTTAATCTTGTCCTTCAACGCCAGCTGCTGCAGCGCGTCCAATTCCTTCCGCGTTTCCTTCCATTCCTTCTGCTTCATGTCGTAGTTGCGCTGCTCGATGACATTCAGCGTCCCGTTCCAGCGCACTTCCACTGCCCCGACGAACCGCGTGTGCTTGTGCATCGCCTCTGTGAAGATGACGCATCCGGTGTTTTCCGTCAGCGTTCCCCAGGCGTACGGATATTTCTTCTTCGGCTTTCCGTTCGCCGTCCCCGCCAAAAGGACCGCCGCCAGCACCGCCGCGCACCCGCCCACTCGTTTGCTGAATTTCACGCGGAGAGTGTACAACTCGACCGCCCGCTTTTGAAGCGTTTCCCGCGTCGCTTTTCCCTGCCGCGTCCGCGCGCGTCCCCCATTCAAGTAGCGCCGGCTTGCCCTGAGGCACGAAGGGCTTGCCCTGCTCAAGTAGCGCCGGCTTGCCCTGAGGCGCGAAGGGCTCGTCCTGAGCGCGGTCGAAGGGCGTCTCGCTTGCACTGCTTGCCCTGAGTGAATTGGCGAAGGGAGCGCAGCGAATGTGCCGGCGTTTTTGGGGTCTCGGGCCGTTCTCTGCGGCCTCCGCGGCAAAAGAAACGCTCCGCTACGCGGTCGGATTCAGGCTGGAGGTCAATTCCGCGGAGAAACGCTCCAGCTCGGAAGTGCGCTGCGGCGTAGCCTCGATCCTTTCGTTCTTCCAAACGAAATAATCGCCGTCGCTGTGCTTCACCCGCGCGCCCATGTTGTCGCCCACCATGCACGTCGGCGCGCCAAAGATCGTGAATCCCCCGGACGGCACCTGCGCGAGCAGCGCCGCGCACTCCCCCTTGCGCACTCCTACGTAGCTCGCGTACATCGGAAACGCCACAATCTGGAATCCCTGCGCGTAGAGCCGCTGCAAAATCTCCGCCTGCTCCCCCGTCAGTTCCATACTCCCGTCCCCCATTTTTCTCCTGCGACGATTGGTACGCTTTTCTCGACCCCACCAGGATATTATTCCCTATCATGACG
>JBJKQB010000241.1:0-27848 GCA_046705825.1 Candidatus Acidiferrales bacterium | reverse complement strand
AGGCGCTGCCGCTGCCCTCCGGAGAGGCGCTGGCCGCGATCACCGATCACCGTCTGATACCCGCTGGGTAACTGCAAAATGAAATTGTGAGCCAAGGCCGCCTGCGCGGCGGCGAACACCTTTTCCTCGGCCATGTTCGGGCGGCCGTAGCAGAGATTGTTCCAGACGGTGTCGTTGAACAGGATGGTTTCCTGCGTGACGATGGCCATTTGCTCGCGCAACGAGCGCAAGGAAACATCGCGGACATCGTGGCCGTCGATGCAAACAGATCCGCCGCTCGCGGTGTAGAAGCGCGGCAGCAGATTGACCAACGTCGTTTTGCCCGCGCCGCTGGAGCCCACGATGGCAACCACGGTTCCGGCAGCGACCTTCAGCTCGAT
The DNA here is from genome assembly GCA_046705825.1 of Candidatus Acidiferrales bacterium. Classification (GTDB taxonomy): domain Bacteria; phylum Acidobacteriota; class Terriglobia; order Acidiferrales; family UBA7541; genus Palsa-295. The sequence goes on along the minus strand of JBJKQB010000241.1, from coordinate 27,468 downwards.
GCCCTTGAGGATCAGGCCGCTGCTGTCGTAGGCGAAACTGGCGTCCCGGAATTCCACGGAGTCCGAGAAGCGCGGGAGTTCCCTGGCCTGCGGAGCGTCGAGCACTTCTTCCGGCAGATCGATGAACGAAAATACCTGGGCGGAAACTCCGGCGGCCTGCAGGAACAGCTGATAGATATTGCCGAGGCGCTTGAGCGGCTCGTAGGCTTTGAACAACGCGTAGGTGAAGGCGATGAAGGCGGCGGTGTCGGGCAAACGTCCGGCCTTGATCTCACCGCGCGCAAAGAGAAGGATCATCGAGATGACCACCGCGCCGAGAACATCCATCATCGGAGATGTGGCGGCAAAAGCGCGGATCCAGCGCATGTTTTCGCGAAGCAGGGCGCGCGCGGCCCGCCGGAACCTCGAGATTTCGAACCCTTCCATTCCGAAGGCTTTCACCACGCGATTGCCGCTGACCGTTTCCTGGACGATTTGGCTGATGTCGGCCATGCGCGTGCGGCTTTTTTCCGACGAGCGCCGGATCTTGCGGCCGAATTGATTCACGGGCAGGACGACGAGGGGAATAACGACGGCGGCGCCGATGGCCATGCGCCAGTCGAGATACAGCAGAACGAGCACGAAGAAAAACAGGTTGAAAATCTGACGGAAGAAGTCGGCGAAATATTCGGAGAAGGCGCCACGCATCTGCTCGATGTCGGTGACCACCGCCGACATCACGCGCCCAACCGGGTTGTACTCGAAGAAACCAACGGGTTGCTGGACCACCTTGGAATAGGCCTGATTGCGCAGGTCGGTAATGCTGGAAAGCCCCGCGTATTGAATGAGGGTGGCGCCCACATATTCAGCTACCGCCTTGATCAGAAAGAGGAAGAGCAAGGCCAGAGCAAAAACAGACCACACGTGGTGGACGCGTGAAGGAACAAAGTTATTCAACGAAACAACATGATGCGTTCCCGGAATCGTAAACAGGGCGAGCGTCTCAACCCTGGACGAGGGTTGAAGAATGATGTCCAGGGCGGGCTTGATGGCGAGAGCCACAATTCCTTCGATCGCTCCCATGACAGCAAGCAGGAACACGCCGAGGAGGGTGAGGCCGACATACGGGCGCAAGTAGCCGAGCAGCCGCTTGAATTCTTCCCGCTGCGTTTTTTTAGGAAGCGGCTGCATGCTCAGGAGATTCCCTCTCGATGCACAAGCACAGTTTCAGAACAGCCCATCCATAGGCCCATCAGAAATTAAGACGCCGATTTCTCCAAATCCCGATGCACGATCTTGGCAGAGTATCCGTGGCGCTGCAAATCGGCGCCAATTACTTCCGCCATGGCCACGGAACGATGCCTCCCCCCGGTGCATCCGAGGGCCACGGTCAGATAGCTCTTGCCCTCGTTGATGTAGTGCGGAATGAGGTAGCGGAGCAGGCCCTCGATCCGGCGCAGGAATTCGCGGGTCTGCGGGAACGACCGGATGTAGCGCGCCACCCGCCGGTTCTTCCCGCTGAACGGGCGCAGGTGCGGAATGAAATGGGGATTGGGCAGGAAACGCACGTCGAAAACGAGGTCCGCGTCGGAAGGGATTCCGTAGCGGAAGCCGAAGCTCACGACGGACACCAGCAGGGGCCGGCGGCCCGGGTTTTGAAAGCGCTCGATGATGAATTGACGCAGCTCGTGGATGTTGAAGCGCGTGGTATCGATGATGACGTCGGCCAGGCGCCGTATGGGCGCCATCCTGCGCCGCTCCTCGCGGATTCCTTCGGCCACCGAGAGCCCGTGTCCTAACGGATGGGGCCGCCGCGTTTCACTGAACCGGCGCAAGAGCGCCTGGTCGCTGGCTTCGATGAAAACGAGAGTAGTGGGATGCCGGCCGGCCAGCGTGCGGTAATAGCCGGGCAGTTTTTCGATTTGCTCGCCCTCGCGGGCATCGACCAGCAGAGCGGCGCGCTCGATTTCGCCGCGCCCCTCCTCATACAGCTCGCTGAACACGGGAATCAGCGCGACGGGGAGGTTGTCGACGCAATAAAACCCCAGGTCTTCGAAGGTATTGAGGACAGACCCTTTGCCCGATCCCGAGAGCCCCGTGAGGATCACGAGCTGGCGCGCGTCGGTTTTATGTTGGCGGCGAGGCACGGGCGCGGGAACTACGTTTTCACGCGGCGGCGATGCGTGCTCGGTATGCGCAAATCTTCGCGATATTTGGCGACGGTCCGGCGCGTGACGTGAATCCCTTCATCGCTGAGCTTCTTGGTGATCTGCTCGTCGGTGAGCGGATGCGTGGCGTCTTCCTCTTCGATCATCTGCTTCACGCGGCGCTTCAGCGAGAGCAGAGACATCTCGGCGCCCTGCGGGCCGTTCACGGATTCAGAAAAGAAGCTGCGCAGCTCCAGCACGCCCTGCGGGGTGTGCACGTACTTGTTGGCCACCGCGCGGCTCACCGTCGAGGGGTGCACGCCAATCTCCTCGGCCACTTCCTTGATCATCATGGGCTTCAAATGATCGGGGCCGTAGTCGAGGTAATCGCTCTGGCGGCGGAGAATCGTCTGGCAGACGCGCAGGATGGTGTGCTTGCGCTGCTCGATATTCTTCATCAGCTGGATGGCGGCGGTAAAGCGTTCCTTGACATAGTTGCGGACTTCGCGGTCCGCGGCGTCGCGCGCCAGGAGCCGGCGATAGGTGGGATTCAGGCGGAGTTGCGGCAGGTCGTCGTCGTTCATGAACACCTGCCACTCGCCGTCCACCTTGCGGAACTGGACGTCAGGCTCGACCAGGCGCGGCTCGGTCTTGTTGTAGCGCAGGCCCGGTTTGGGATCGAGGTGCTTAATGATGTCCACCGCGTGCTTGACCTGCTCGATGGGCCGGTTCAAAGCGCGGGAAACTTCCTTGAGCTGGTTGTTCTGCAGCAGTTTCAGGTGATCGCTGACGATTTCCTGGGCTAGCGCATTCTGCGGATCGAGCAGCTTCAATTGCAGCAGGAGGCATTCGCGGAGATCGCGCGCCCCCACGCCGGGCGGATCGAATTCCTGGACCAGTGCGAGCGCTTCCTCGACGTCCTCCATGGAAAAATTGCCCGCCCTGGCGATTTCCTCGAGGGTGGCGGTCAAGTAGCCGTTTTCATCGAGATTTCCGACGATTTCTTCGGCAATCTCGCGCACTTTTTCGGTGGAGATGCTGACGCTCAGCTGCCAGGCCAGGTGATCGGCCAAGGTGGAGGCGGAGGAAAGGAACTTGTCGAAGGAAGGCCGCTCGATTTCCTCGTGTTCCCCATTGGCGGCGCGCTCCGCGCCGGTGTCGAGGTACTGCGTGAAGAACGATCCGAAATCGAATTCATCGAACGGGTTGGGCGCTTCCGTTTCGGGAACGCTCTCCGTCTCTTTCTTCAGGAAGGCCTCATCGGTATAGCTTTCCGCCGTAACCCCTTCTTCGGGAAGTTCCTCGAGGACGGGATTGGCCATGATCTCCTGGTTGATCATCTCGCGCAGCTCGAGGCGGTTCAGGGCCAGCACGCTGACCATCTGCACGAGCCCGGGCGTCAGGATCTGCTTCTGGGCCAGGCGAAGATGAAGTTTTGGCTGAAGAAAACTCATAGCGCTCAGTGCAGGCGAAAGCCCTCTCCCAAATAGATGCGGCGCACGTCGCTATTGCCGGAAAGTTCGGCGGGCGTCCCCGCAAACAAGATTTTACCCTCATTGATGATGTACGCGCGGTCCGTGACGGCCAGCGTCTCGCGCACGTTATGGTCGGTGATGAGCACGCCGATGCCGGCACCGCTGAGCTCGGCGATGATTTTCTGGATGTCCACCACAGTCAGCGGATCGATACCGGAGAAGGGCTCATCCAGCAGGACGAAGGAGGGCGAGAGCACGAGAGACCGCGCAATTTCGAGCCGGCGGCGTTCGCCACCGGAGAGCACATGCGCCTGGCTGTTTCGCACACCGTCCAGTCCCATTTGTGCCAGCAACTCCTCGACGCGGTCGCGCCTCTGTTCCAGGGAAAGAGGCAGGGTCTCCAGGACCGCGAACAGATTTTCTTCGACCGTCAGTTTCCGAAAGACCGAAGGTTCCTGGGGAAGGTAGCTGATGCCGCTGCGGGCCCGCAGATACATCGGGAGGTCGGTAATATCCTCGCCATCCAACAAAACACGTCCATAGTCCGGACGGGCCAGACCGACCAGGATGTAAAAGGTCGTGGTCTTTCCCGCGCCATTCGGGCCGAGCAACCCAACCACTTCGCCCTGTTGAATCTCCAGGCAGACGTTATCTACAACCGTGCGACCGCGGTATGACTTGCGGAGATCGGCGGCTTGGAGCTTCAACATGCCGGTTCATTTCTCAACCCGGTACCTGGTGAGAGTGCGCGAACCTTCTTGCGAATCAATCAAAATCGTACCATTGGGTAGAAGGAAGGTCAACGAACGGCCCGCCGCGGAGTTTCCAGAACCGTCGGTAATGGTGGGTTTTCCGCCGGAGAGAATGAATTTTCCTTCGGCTGGGGTGTAGGTTCCGGTCTCGGCGGTGGCGCGCAAGTCGCCTTGGCGCAGCGTCACGTGCCCGCGGGCCACGGCGCGTTTTAATGGCCCGCCGAGAGGCGCAGGTTCCGCGGGCGATGTTGACGCATGGGACTCGCTCAGATCGATGTCCAGCGTCTGGGCCGTAAGGGAGAGTTGTCCGGAGGCGATGCGGACGCCGCCTGCGAGATGGAGCTTGCCGCGCTGGCCCAAGTAGGTCAACTGCTGGGCGCGCGCCTGCCAGAGGGTGGGCCCTGATCCCGATTTCCTGGCTTCCGAGGCGGGCAGCAGGCTGGGCCCGGACACTTGCGGGAAGGCCGCGGCAACATTGCCGGCCGCTTGCAGCATGTTTTGGTCGCGCGAAATGGCGATTTGTTCTGCTTGCAGAACGGACTGGCCTTGCCACAGGCGCGCATCGCCCGAGTAGACGACGCGGCCCGAGGTCGTCGAGCCCATGACCTTCTGCGCAGAAATGTGCACCGGTTCCGTGCCGCTCTTTATGGCTCCGGCTTTCGAGTTCTTCGCGGGGAAATAGGTGGTGACCACGCCGCCTTCGGCGGCAAATTCTGTCGATTTCTGCGATAGCGTGACGCTGCTCGCGCTGGTGCGGCTCAGCGAATCGGAGATGACGGGCGACCCGCTGAGCAGGATTTTGCCGCTGGAACGGTCGATCGTGGCATTCTGCGCGGTCGCCCGCCTTTCACCTTGCTCAAACTTGACGTCTCCTTTCTCCTCGACGGCGCTCCACTGGCCGTCGCTCGCGAACAACGCGTCAAAGACACGCGCCGTGCTGATCTGTGTTGCGGCATGGGGCGCTGCACGGCGGACCTCCACGCCCGTCGCGCCCACCAGGCGCTGCAAGCGGCCCGCGCGGGTGAACTGGGCGGTGAATTGGGGGGCGCTGAGCGCCGTCGTCTCGCGCTTGTCTTTCAGAAGTATGGTGGATGGCCCGAGCGTCTCCGCTTGCTGTATGTGCTGCCGATCGGCCTCCCTTCCTGCACCGAAGCTCACGCGCAGCGCGGGGGCTTTCAGCAGCTCGGAGACGCCGGCTTGCTGCGCCTGCGCCACGACGGCTCCTGTCGCGGTCATCTCGCGAAGAACGTTACGCGCCGGCGCCATCGAGAAATCCACGCGATCGCTCGAAAACTGGCTGGAACCTTTGGGGGATTGGCGCGACGCGAAAACGCGGCCGCTTGCGGCAAGGTGCTCGATCCAACCCTCCGGGCTCAGTTCGGCTTGCAGCTGGGTGGCCGAAGCCCGCAGAACGTCGCCACCGTGGGAAACCCGGATCGAGGGATTCCCTTCCGCGAGCACCTCGCGCGCGTGGAACTTTTCTCCCAGCGACACGGAAACCTGGCCCGCGGACAGTTCGCGTCCACCCTGTTGTACTACGACCGGGCCCGCGAGCAGGACCTTGCGCTGGTTGCGCTGCACTTCGAGACTGCTGGCCTGGACCTGCACCGGAACTCCGCCCGTGCGCGGCGTGGGCGCCATTTCGAATTTAACGGCGTGCTCGATGCGCACGACGGCCGCGCGGGTGCGGTAAATCACCCCCAGGCCGCTTCCGTGGCCCTGGGGCAGCGTGAATTCGACGGGAGCCGGACTCTCGGCATCGCCAGTCTGGCCGTCGAAGGTCAAGTTGCTGGTGGTGATGTGCAGAGACTGCTGGCCGGCCGCGCGAGCGGCAGCCTTGGCGGGCCGGACGTCAATGGTGACTTCGCCTTTGCACTGCACACCGCCGGTCTTCTGGGCGTAGCTGCATTCGCGCGTATGAATGCTGTCGTTGCGGTCGCCCTTGGCGCCGTAAATGCTGATCCGTACATCCTCGAGCAGAGCGGGATTCCCGGTCTTGAACTCGGTGGCGCGGGAAGCGCGGATGCTGAAGACGGAGCGATTGCCCTCCATGCCGATGTACGCGAAGGTCTGCATCTGCTGCTGGACGGAAGTGGAGACTTGCGCGCGAGAGGCGTGCCGGCGGGCCGCTCGAAAGGCGCGCACAACATAGAAGCCGACGACCACCAGGGCAATCAGCCCTGCGACGCTCGCCGCCCACCGCGCGTACCGCGCTGCCTCCTGATTGCGCACAACTTCCCCTTGGTATGGGTTAGAAGCTCAGTATAGGCGACTGGTTTCCGGCCCACAATGCGGCGGCGAACGCGCGGTTCGTTCCGGAGGGAAGCGCGCTCAGTCGTAGCGGTGCATGGTGGAGGCCATCTGGTGCAGGCGGTCGTCCACTTTGGCAAAGAGGGTGTCGGGATCGAACTTGCCTGAGGGGCCGCGCGCGCCTGCGCGCACTCCGGTGAGGATTTCAATTCCCTGCTCGATGGTGTGCACGGGATAAACGTGGAAGCGCCCCTCGGAAACAGCCTGGATCACATCCTGGCGCAACATCAGGTCTTCGACGTTTTGGGAGGGAATCAGCACGCCCTGCTTTCCGGTCAATCCCATGATGCGGCAGACATCGTAGAAGCCTTCGATCTTTTCGTTGACGCCGCCAATCGGCTGCACGTCGCCTTGCTGGTTGACCGAGCCGGTCACCGCCAAATCCTGGCGGATCGGGCAGTCCGCAAGCGCGGACAGCAGGGCGTAGACTTCGGTCGAACTCGCGCTATCGCCGTCCACTCCGCCATAGGATTGCTCGAAGCAGATGCTGGCCGCCAGCGACAGCGGCTTATCCTGCGAAAACATCCGGCGCAGATAGCCGGAGATGATCTGCACGCCCTTATCGTGAAAGCGGCCGCTGAGGTTCGATTCGCGTTCGATGTTGATGATGCCGATCTTGCCCAGGGCCGCCGCCGCGGTGATGCGCACCGGTTTTCCGAAGGCGTATCCGCCGATTTCGAGAACGCTCAGGCCGTTCACCTGGCCGATGCGCGAGCCTTCCGTATCGATGAAAATGATCTTCTGCTCGATCATTTCCCGGATTTTGGTTTCCACCAGGTTGTGGCGTTCGATCTTGGCTTTGCGGGCTTCGCGCACGTGCTCGGCCGTGACGATCGCGGCGCCCCTCTGCCGGGCGGCATAGGCGGCCTCGCGCGCCAGATCAGCGAGCTCGACCACGCGAGCCGTGATTTTGCCGCGGCGTCCTGCCCGCCGCACGCCATATTCGAGAATGGCGGCGAGGGCGGTGCGATCGAAATGAGGGAGCTTTTCTTCGTCGACCAGGCGGCGCAGGCCGCCGGCGTATTGGCGGACGAGCTCGTCGCTCCATTTCATTTCCTCTTCGAACTCAACGCGCACCTTGAAAATTTTTCTGAAATCCTCCTCGAGCTCGTAGAGCAGCTCGAACAAGTCGCGGTCGCCGATCAGGATGATCTTGGTGTGCACGTCGATCGGCTCCGGCTTCAGAACGGCCGTGGCGAACGGAAAGAAGACATCGATGGGCTGGATCTCCAGCCTGCCATGATTCAAGGTGCGCTTGAGCGTGCGCCACACGCCCGTTTCGGTCAGCGCGTCCAGCGCGTACATCACCAAAAAGCCGCCGTCGGCGCGCAGCATGGACCCGCCGCGCAAATCCATGAAATCGGAATTCCATCCGCCGCGCGTGTCATAGCTGCGATGGATGGTGCCGAACAGATTGGCGTAGGTCGGCACGGTTTCGAAGATGACGGGATAGTGTTCGCGCTCGCTGTGGGCCAGGATCACATTCACGCCGTAGACGCGGAAGGGATCGCGGTCGGAGCGCTCGCTGCGGGGCATTCCTTCGCCGTCCGAAGAAGGCGAGCGCTCATCCTCTCCCTCGCGTTCTTTGAAGGGCTCGAGATTGTCGAGAATGTGATGGCGCACTTCCTCCAGGTATTCCGCGATCTGCGGGCTGGGATATTTCTCCTTCAGCTCCTCGATGACGCCATCGACCAGCACGGACGCGGCCTCCTGTTCGAGGTAGCTCATTTCGCTGGCCAGCTCGCGCGAAAGCGAAAGAGTCTTGCGGTAGACCACCGTGAATTCCTGCCGGAACTGGTCGTATTTGCGTTCCAGTTCCTCGGCCGTGGTGTTTTCGAGTTTGCCGTCCTGCACCATCTTGGGAATTTCCTCGATGGGAACCATTTGCCCCTCGAGCACGGGGAAGATTTCGGGCAGAGCAACCGCGCCAACCTGCATGCGTCCCAGCGCGAACTGCTCGCGGGCGATGCGGCGTGTGAAGTCGTCCATCAATTCCTTTTCGCGCTGGGTGAAACGCTCGACGATGCGCGTCTTCTGGCGCTGAAAGGGCTCGCCTTCGAAAACTTGCGGAATGCGCCGGCGCAGAAAATCGATGCCGGATTCAATCTCTTTCTTGAACGCGTTGGCCTGGCCGCGCGGCAGGGTCAGCAGCCGAGGACGGTCGGCGTTCTTGAAGTTGTTGACGTAGCAGCGGTCCGGCGCGAGCTCGCACTGCGGGTGCATCTCCTCGATCATGCGCACGATCATGCCGCCGCGGCTCATTCCGGAAAGCCCGCAGACGAAGATGTTGTAGCCTGCCGCGGTCAGCTCGACGCCCATACGCAGGGCGCGCAAGGCGCGGCTTTGACCGAACGCGCCGGTGACCGGCTCGGCGTCGGCGGTGGTCTCGAAAGGGATTCGCGCAGGATCGCAGCGCCAGCGGAGCTTTTCCGGCGGCAGCGTTTCGTGCTTCGGCGTGTCCGGCGTTGACTTCAGGTCTTTGGGCATCGGCAACGTCTGCGTGCTTCGGCGGCGCTACTCTAGCACGGCAGTCTTCGTCTTCCCACCCCCTTTGGTTCCCAGTTTGCTCGCGGGGGCCCGGGGGCCGTACAGGTCGAGGATGTTGGCGGACAGAGCGACCACCAGAGGTCCCAGCACCACGCCGAGCAGGCCGAACACCGCGATGCCGCCGAGGACGCTGATGAAAATCAGCAGGCCGCTCATTTCCGCGCGCCCGCTGATCAGCCAGGGCCGCACGAAGTTGTCCACCGCCCCCACGATCAGACTGCAGAAAATGATGAGAAAGATGCCCCTGCCCATGTGGCTGCTCAGCATCAGGCTGATGGAGATGGGCACCCAGATCAGCGCCGAGCCGACCACCGGAACGAGCGAAAAGAACCCCATCATGACGCCCCAAAAGACGGCCGAGTGCACCCCGGCGATGGCGAAGGCGATTCCGCCCAGCGCGCCGTGGACGGCGGCGGCGGCGAGTGTGGACGTCACCGTAGCGTAGATGACCTCGCGCGTCTCATGCACCAGTTGCTCGCGGCGCTCCTGATCGAAGGGCAGCACCTCGCGGAGGCGCTGCACGATGCTATGACCGTCGCGGTAGAGATAGAACATGGCCAGAATGGTGACGAAAATATCGAACACGAATTCCGCTGTGTGGCGCAGCGCGGGGCCCAGGCGCGCGCCCACGTAGGAAGCGACGTCCTGCGCATAGTGCAGCAGCAGCCCGCTTAAATCCTGCGGGAACATTTTCGGAAAACGATGCTGCAGGCGCACCCACAGGGGGCCGATCCAGGAAAGGCGCCCCGCTTCGATCCGCAATTGCAGCGACTGCGCCGCGCTGACCGCGTCGCGCACGAAGGCGATCATCACGAAGACAGTCGGAACGATCAGGATCAAGGTGACCGCGGCGGTGGTGGCCAAAGAGGCAGCCGTCGGACCCCAGCGCCGCGCGAGGCGGGTGTAAAGCGGATAGGAAACCACCACCAGGACCACGGCCCAGGCCAGCGCCACGAGAAAAGGCGCAAACACGATGTACACCAGATAGGCCAGCAGGACGATGATCCCGTAGAAAAGCGCCGTTCCCAGTATCTTGCGCGAGTCGATCTCGGCAGCCAAATGTTCTCGCTTTCTAACTCTCCCGAGAGATGCCGGCCATCTGGAAATGGCTGTTGCGGGTACCGCGCCGGGAGCGTCCAAGGGCCCAGTTTATATATAATTGTGCCATAGGTCGCAGGGAAGGCCGCCGGATGCCGGACGCCGCGTGCAAGCACGAACATGTACGACTGATCGCCAAGGACGACCAAGCGGAGTACCTTGAGTGCGTCGACTGCGGCGAGATTCTGGAATCCGGCGAGCGCAAGAATGCCGGATTCGACGAATCCCTCTCGGACGCCTGATTTGCGCCCGTTGATCCGCGTGCATCTCCCCACAAGACACGCGAAAAGAGTTGTGTCACGGCCTCAACGGGGGAGTAGAATGCGCGCAATGCCGGGGCTCTGTTCTGGAGGCACGCTATGCCTAGCAAGACCCTCTCTCTTCTCGCGATGTTGCTTCTTGCGGGATGCTTCGCTTTAGCCCAAAACAAGTCAAAGCCGGCCCAAGCCGCGCAGTCCGCAACTCCCGCGGTGTCTCCCGTCCCGCCCGAAGCGGTCAAAGAACCAAATCCGGTGAAGCCGACAGCGGAATCGATCGCGGTGGGGAAGCGAATCTACAGCTTCGACTGCGCGATGTGTCATGGCGCGGCTGGAGACGGCAAGGGCGATTTGGCCGCGGACATGAAGCTGCCGCTGTCGGACTTCCGCGACCCCAAGTCACTGCAGGGCAAGACGGACGGTGAGCTCTTCTACGTCATCAAGAACGGGAGAGGGCAAATGCCGGCGGAAGGGACGCGTGCGAAAGCGGCCCAGATTTGGGACATGGTGAATTACATCCGGTCGCTAACGAAGCTGGAAAAAGGCGCAAAAGCAGAAACGGCGACAAAGGAATAAAGAGAGCCTTCAGCGCATCCCCAGCTTGCCGATGATGCGCAAAACGTCCGCGGCGGAAACGTCATAGAGCGAGTGCTCGTCCTCCTGTTCGAGCCGCTCGCGCAGATATTCTGCGGCAATATAACTGGCTTCGCGGTCGGTCAAATTGCGGCCCGCGCCGGCCTGAAACTCCACAAACCCCGGATGTGCCAGCCCGACGATCACTCCCTTGCCGTCCACCAGGAATTTGCAATCGATGGTGTCCGCGTGGCGCGTAGCAATGGCGTTCCAGAGGTGAGAAAAGCGGCAATGATAGACCTGATCGGTCACTTTCGACGGGACGTCGAACGGCCTGATGAATTCGCTCATCGTCCCCGAATTCGGAATCACCACCGATTTTGCCGATGTCATTATGGCCTCACCCCTGCCGCAGCGGGCTGCGTTGCGGCTTGACGATAGCTGCCTACCGCCGCGCCAACTCCCGCTCCGGCGGGAACGCGGAATCCTTGATCGAGCAGCACCTTCTCCAGGGCGGCCAGCAGAAGCAGCACGTTTTGCTTCTGGCTGGAGAAACCCATCAAACCGATGCGCCAGATCTGTCCCTTGGTGGGACCGATGCCGCCCGCGATTTCGATGTTGAATTCATCCAGCAGCTGCTTGCGCACGCTCTTGTCGTTCACGCCCGAGGGAATCTTCACCGCTGTAACGGTGACCAGCCGGTCGGCGGGATTGGCCACGAACAGGTCCAGGCCCATGGCTTCCAGTCCGGCCACCAGCGCTTGCTGATTGTGCAGGTGGCGCTCCCAGCGCGCTTCCAGCCCTTCCTCGAGCACCAGGCGCAAGGCTTCACGCAGGCCGTAAATCAGGGAGATGGGAGGCGTGTGATGGTAGGTGCGTTCCTTGCCCCAGTAATCCATGGCCGGAGTGAGATCGAAGTACCAGCTCTGCACCTTCTTTTTGCGCGCCCGAATGACGTCCTCCACGCGCGTGTTGACCGTGATGGGCGCCATTCCCGGGGGCGCGCTCAGCGCCTTTTGCGTTCCGCTGAAGCAAATATCCACGCGCTCGCGGTCGACGTTCAGCGGGATGCCCGCCAGCGTGGCCACCGTATCCACCACCAGCAGCGCCCCGAGTTCGTCCGCGACCTGCCGGTAGGCCCCCAAATGAGCTACGACACCCGTGGAGGTTTCGCCATGGGTCAGGCCCACGAATTTGATCTTGCGCCCCTTGCCCGCGCGGCGCACTTCTTCCGGATCCACAGGCCGCCCCAGCGGCGCGGTAACACGGGTGACTTTGGCGGGCGAGCGCTCGGCGATGACCGCCATGCGCTCGGAGAACATTCCATTGGAGCAGACGATGCACTCGTCGCCCTCCTCCAGCACGTTGCACACCGCCGCCTCGATTCCTCCCGAGCCGGACGCCGAGATCGGATAGGTGATGCGGTTCTGCGTCTGAAACACGCGCCGCAGCAGTACCTGGACATCGCCCATCATTTCCAGGAACCACGGATCGAGATGCCCGACCAGCGGTGTGGCCAGGGCGCGATACACGCGCGGGTCCACGCAGGACGGGCCGGGAGTCAGCATCAAACGTGTCGGGGGATTGAGCTCGCCGATGATTTCGGTCATTGAAGTGCCTCGCTAGATTATCCAGCGGCAGAATCAGGCGCGTAGCTCGGAGCACGAAGAAGATGGCGCTGCGAGCAAGCAGCTCGCATGCTTGAGCAGTGCGGCCGAATCCCGCGCCTCGCCCACCAGCAGCATTATAGAGCCAGAGGCCCCGAATGCCACACCGTCTCTCGCCCAGCAGCACGTTCCGCAGGCGCCAAAATGGCTGGACCAGCAGCGGAAGCGAGGCCTCGGCCAGCCCTCCCGTTTTCCTCCGGCTGGAGGCGACAATTCAGTATTAGCCGTTTCGCAACTCTCCCGTGGCCGTGTTGAAAGGCCTATACCCGTGTGCTAGATTCCAAAATTGCCCTGAGTTTCTGGAAAACTGGATCGCTGTGAACGAGAAACTGAAGACCTCGCGTGTGGACGTGTACTGGCACACGGTGCGCTATCGCACCGTGCTGCTGTACGTTGTAGTGCTCACCACCATTGCCCTCACGGCGACGTACCTCGTTTTCCCGGAAGCGTCCGGCAACGTGCTGCGGCGCATTTCGGAGATATTCGGGCCGCGCAACGGCGAAGTGGCGGCCATTTCGGCGCGGCAGGCGCATTTCGTCAACCTGGACGGCAAGGTGCAGGTGAAGAAAGCGAATTCGGTGCAGTGGATCAACGCGGATTACTCGACGACGCTGGACAAGGGAGATTTGATCCAGACCGGCTCGGAAGGGGTTGCGCGGGTCGCCTTCGCCGACGGCACCACCTACACGGTAAAGGGCGACACGCTGGTCACGGTGGAAGAGAATCTGGTCAATCAGAACCGTCCCTCGGAAGTCGGCGTGCACATCACCTCCGGACAAGTCGATCTGGCCACCGGAAAGTGGCAGATTCAGGGATCGACGGCGCAAGTTTCGTTCGAGAATGCGGTGGCCTCGCTGCAGGAAAACAGCCGCGCGGCTGTGCGCAGCGACCCGCAGACAAACCAGCAGCAGATCACGGTCAGCAGCGGCAGCGCGGAACTGACCCGCGGCAACGAACACGTCAACATCGGACAGCACGAGCGCGTGTCCTTCGTTGGATCGACAGGATCATTGACCAAGACCGCGGTTCTGGCGCCTCCGCAATTGCAGCAGCCTTTGAATCTTTCGCCGCTGATCGTGGCCGATCCCAAGCACGACAATATTCATTTTTCCTGGGATCCGGTGCCCACGGCGAAGCAGTACGAGTTCCAGGCCAGCCCTTCGGCCAGTTTCAATCATCTGGTGATCGACAAGCGAGTCGATTCGACCAGCGCCGATATTGCGGGTTTTGGTTCGGGCGAATACTTCTGGCGCGTGCGCTCCGTGGATGAGAAGAACAACGTCAGCGAGCCGAGCGATCCGTTCCAGTTCACGCTCGCGGCGCAGGGCAAAGAACAGCAGATGTTCCTGTCCGTGGACGATACGCAATTGCAGGGAAATGTCATTGAGGTGATCGGGCGCACCGAGCCCGGTGCAACTCTCATGATCAATGGAGAACAGGTCGCCGACATCCAACCGGACGGCCACTTCCGCTATTTCACGCAGCCGATGCAAAAGGGCAGCCACGTCCTGGCCATCACGGGCCAGAATCGCCGCGGCGGCACGGCCATCAAACGCGTCGAAGTCATGATTCCGTAGGAGCAGGGCCAGGCAGTGGCGGTTTTGACGCAGGGATCGGGGAGAAAGACGCAGTGACAAAAAACGGCTACAACATGCGGTCGGTCTTCAGCCTGTTCTCATCCGACCTGGCCATCGATTTGGGTACGGCGAACACGTTGGTGTTTGCGCGGAACAAAGGGATTGTGGTCAACGAGCCCTCCATCGTCGCCATCAACAAGAACACGGGTGAGCCGGTGGCGGTGGGCCGTGAAGCAAAAGACATGCTCGGGCGCACCCCCGGAAACGTGGTGGCCATCAAGCCCATGAAGGATGGCGTGATCGCGGACTTCAAAGTCACCGAGAAGATGCTCACCTATTTCATCCACAAGGCGCATAACCGGCGCGTGCTGGTGCACCCGCGGATCGTGATCGGCGTGCCCAGCGAGATCACGCCGGTGGAAAAGCGCGCGGTGCAGGACTCCGCGTATCGCGCGCGAGCGAGCGAGGTCTACCTGGTCGAGCAGGCCATGGCTGCGGCCATCGGCGCCGGGCTGCCCATCGAGGAACCCTCGGGCAACATGGTGGTCGACATCGGCGGCGGCACGACGGACATTGCGGTCATTTCCATGAGCGGCATCGTCTACTCGCGCTCGGTGCGCGTGGCCGGAAACGAGATGGACGAAGCGGTCATGCATTACTTGAAACGCAAATACAACCTGCTGATCGGCGAACGCACCGCCGAGCAGATCAAAATCGAAATCGGTTCCGCGTATCCGCTGGAAAAGCCGCTCACCCTGGAAGTGAAGGGGCGCAACCTGATCGAAGGCGTCCCGCGCACGGTCACCATCGACGACAGCGAGATTCGGGAGGCCCTTTCCGAGTGCATTTCCACCATCCTGAACGCGATCCGTGTGGCCCTCGAGCGTACGCCTCCGGAACTTTCCGCCGACATCAGCGATCGCGGTATCGTGCTGACCGGCGGCGGAGCGTTGATCAAGAATCTGGATAAGCGCATTCGGGAAGAAACGGGGTTGCCGGTGTCCATCGCCGACGATCCGCTGGCGTCCGTCGTGCTGGGCACCGGAAAAATGCTCAGCGATTTCCGGCTTTTGCGCCAGGTCTCGATTGACTGACGCGCCGGCGCTCCGCGAACCGGGCGCCATGCTTTGCGCGCTGCGCGGCGAATGCTGACCGGCCGCGCGGGCATCCTGGAATTTCGGGTTTTGAAATGGTCGACATCCCTACTCGCCGGCGTCCCCTGGCTCTCCTCGCGATTGTCGTAGTCGCGCAGGTGCTTCTGCTCGCCTTTCAGGTGCGCCGCACCACTCGATCGGAGGACAAGCAAGTCCCCCTGATCCGCTATTGGGCCGTCGAGATGATCATGCCGATCGAACGCGCCGGTTCCTGGATGGTCTCCGGGACTTCCGGTCTTTGGAACGGGTACATCGACCTGCGCCACCAGCGAGCGGAAAACATCCGTCTGCGCGTGGAAAATGGCGAACTGAAACTGCGCAATCGCGCGCTGGAAACGGAAGCGGCCGAAGCGCAGCACATGGAATACCTGTTCGAATTCCGCCGCCAACATCCCGAAGCTCCCATGCTTGCGGCCGCGGTGGTGGGGTCCATGAGGGCGATGGCGGCCGCTCGTGTGATCGGGGCCAGCGCCGATCCCATCTCGCACACGATCTTCATCAATCACGGAGCGGATGACCACATCCGGCACAACATGGCCGTGATTACGCCGGACGGCATCGTGGGCAAAGTGGTGGAAGTCTTTCCGCATGCCGCGCAGGTCCTGCTGATCAATGACCGCGAGAGCGGGGTGGGCGCCATGTTCGCCGCCACCGGAACGCACGGAATCGTGAAGGGCACGGGCGAAGCGGAACCGCAGATGGATTACATCGTGAACGACGACAAAGTGCACGTCGGCGACGCCATCGTCACCTCCGGAGACGACCGCATTTTCCCGAAGGGATTGCCGGTCGGTGTGGTTGCCGAGGTCAAGCACTCCAGCCCGTTTCAGATCATCCACATTCGCACCTCGGCGCGGCTGGACCGCCTGGAAGATGTTCTGGTCCTGCTCACCGAGAAGCAACTGGACTTGAGGCCCGCAGCGGAAAGTCCGGCGCTCACACCCAAACCGCCGTCGAGCGCAACTCCTGCTGCCACTGAAAAGAAGCGGCCCGCGGCGGCTGTCACGGCGCCAAAGGCCGCGACACCGGCAAAAGCGGCCAAACCGGCCGCGCCGAAGAACTGACCGATATGTCCTTCGCCTTCACTCCCGGAATCCAATCGCAAGAAAACGTCGAGGTGCACAAGTACTACACCGGGACGATCGCCGTCTCCGCCATTTTGGCCATCGTGCTACAGGCTTTTCTCCACAAATATGGCCAGTGGGCCGAGTTCGTCGAACTCCCCCTGCTAGTGACCATCTATTTCGGAGTCAGCCGCCGCAATCCTGCGTCCGGCCTTTTGCTGGGCGCCGCGATCGGTATCCTGCAGGACGCGCTGAGCCACGACAATCCCCTCGGGCTCTACGGCATCGCCAAGACTTTTGTGGGATATGTGGCTTCCTCGGTGGGCGCTCGCATCGACATGGAGCATCCTCTCAGCCGCTTCGGTCTGGTGGTCGTTCTTTTTCACTTCCATCAATTCGTGCTCGCCGCCACGCAGCGCGGGCTGCTGGGCCGTCCCGCTCCGTTCTTCAATTTGCATCTGTTTATCGCTTCGCTGGCGAGCGGCGGTTTCGCTGTCCTGCTTTTCGCGCTTCTCGACCGCCTGCGGCGGCCTGCCTGACTCGCTGTGGCGCTCACGATGCGGCGCGGCAATGCACCGTACAACCGCGGAATAGGAATAGCGATCGATCGGTCTTGCACTTTCGCGCCGTACCTGTCCTTTCGTCTAGGTGTGCCCACTTGGCCAAGATTCATTGACGAAATGGACATTCGCCCGTTGCGGCTCGCGCGCGCGCGGTGTTAGTTTAGGAGTCGCTTCGAATCCACCTGGATTCGAAGGTATGTGCGTGAGGGCCCGGAGCGCCCCCGCTGGCCTACCCCTCGGCAGGCCCGCCGCGTCGGACAGGCAGGAGTTTCGTTGGCACCGTGGACCAATACTGATACGAGAATCCCCCAGGGCCGTTTAGCGCTCGTTTCTTACGTTTCTGTGGGCCTGGTCATCCTTCTTCTGCTTGGCTTTTGGAAGCTGCAGGTGGTGCAGTCCGGCCATTTTGCCGATCTGGCCGAGCGCAATCGCATCCGCTACATCCCGATTATCGCGCCGCGCGGCCCCATGCTCGACCGCTACGGCCGCGTCCTGGTTGATAGCTATCCCTCCTTCAGCATTCTGCTTCTGCGCGATCAGCCCAAGCTGATCGCCAAGAGCTTGCCGCAAATCGAAGAGGGTTTGGGAATCAGCAAAGAGGATCTGCTGGAGCAACTCGAGGCTGCCAAGGACGAGCCCAAATTCCAGCCGGTGGTGATCAAGCCGGTCGCCTCGGATGCGGATATCGCCTTTGTCGAATCGCACCGCGCGGACCTGCCCGTGCTCGAACTCATGATGGTCCAGCGCCGCCACTATCCCTTTGGCGAGATGCTGGCCAACACGATTGGATACGTCGGCGAAGTCTCGCCGAAAGAGCTGGCCAAGAGCGATGGGCGGTACCGCCCCGGCGACATCGTGGGGAAAGCAGGTCTGGAGCGGGAGTACAACAGCATTCTGGAAGGTACCGACGGCATGCGCCGCATGGTGGTCAACAGCGTGGGCAAGCCGGTGCGTTCTCTCGAGGATATCCCTGCCATCCCCGGCAAACCCATCCAGTTGACCATCGACTACGACCTCCAGGCTGTCGCGGATCGCGACTTTGCCGGCAAGGAAGGCGCCTTGGTAGCCATGGACGCGCGCAACGGCGAGGTCCTGGCCATGGTCAGCCGGCCCACCTTCGACCCCAACGATTTCGCCGTGCGCATCCCGGCGAAAGAATGGCTGCAGCTGAACACCGATCCCGAAACGCCGCTATTGAACCGCGCGATCCAGGCGCAATTAGCTCCGGGTTCAGTGTTCAAGATCGTGATGGCCACGGCCATGCTCGAATCGAAAGCCATTCCTCCAACCTACAAGGTGTTCTGTCCCGGCTATGCGACATTCTATGGGCGGGTCTTCCACTGCGATCACCCGCACGGCGAGGTGGATCTGCACAAGGCCATCGTGGCCTCCTGCGACGTCTATTTCTACAATGTCGGGAAACTCCTGGGGATCGATCGCATCAGCTACTATGCGAATGCGCTCGGCTTGGGGCATCTGACCGGAATCGATCTGCCGGGCGAGGAGCCGGGGCTGATTCCTTCCGAGGCCTGGGTTGAGCGCGTCTATCATCACAAGTGGTACCCGGGCTCGACCATTTCCGTATCCATCGGGCAGGGCGCCGTGATGGTGACGCCGATTCAGCTGGCGCGCATGGTCGCGGGCGTCGCGAGCGGCGGCACGCTGGTCGAGCCGCACCTGCTGAAGGATGACGCGAACGTAAAAGCGACGACGTTTCCTATTTCGGCCAAGACGGTGGACACCATTACTCAGGGCATGTGGGGAGTGGTCAACGAGCCGGATGGCACCACGTCCGGTTTGGTCAAGCTGAAGAACATCGATTTTTGCGGCAAGACAGGCACCGCTCAAACCATGAGCTACCAACTGCAAAACCGCTTGGGCAAGCACGTCAAAGAAAACGCCTGGTTCGTTGGCTACGCTCCGCGGGAAAATCCGGAGATCGTGGTGGCGGCGCTGGTCCAGGGAGGCGGCTGGGGAAGCGTCTCCGCCGCGCCCATCGTGCGCGACGTGGTGAAGGCCTATTACGATAAGAAATATCCGAACTTGAATGTAACCACAGCGCAGAACGCGAAGCCGGCGGGATCCGGTCGCCCGCTGGTGGCCAGCGCGGGAGCGCGCCCGTGAAGGAACACGTCCACGATTTCGATTGGGTTCTTCTGGCCATTGTCGGCGCGATCTGCGCGATTGGCGTCGCCGAAATCTACTCCTCCACGCACGCCAGCGCGATGGCGGGCATGCAGTACCGGCAGTTAATCTGGATTGGCGTCGGCCTAGTGGGCATGTTCCTGATTTCGCGCATCGATTACCACACCCTGCTCGACCAGGCGCCCGCCCTTTATGTCTTTGGAATCCTGAGCTTAGTGGCCGTTCTGGCGGTGGGCCACACCCGTTATGGCGCCAAGCGCTGGGTCAGCCTGGGCGGCGGTTTCAATTTGCAAGTGTCAGAGATCATGAAGTTGATTATAATCATAGTGCTGGCGCGTTACTTCAGCGAAGTACGCACCGACCGGCTGACTCTGGCGGATTTGGCCAAGGTCATTCTTTTGACCTTGGTTCCCATGGGCCTGATTCTGAAGCAGCCCGATTTGGGAACCGCTTTGGTCCTCGTGCCGGTCCTCGTGATTGGCGCAATCCTCGCCGGGATCGAATGGAAGCACGTCGCTGTAGGCGCCGTTCTTCTGGGATTATTGATTCCGGTGGGTTGGCATCTGCGTACGCACTTGAAGCCGTACCAGCAGCAGCGCATCCAGACCTTCCTCCATCCTGAGGAGGATCAGCGCGGCGCAGGCTATCAGATCCTGCAGTCGCAGATCGCCGTAGGCTCGGGAGGTTTTTGGGGCAAGGGATTCGGCAAAGGCAGCCAGAATCAGCTGGGTTTTGTGCCCGTGCGTTATTCGGATTTCATTCTGGCGGCGCTGGCAGAAGAACAAGGTTTTATCGGTGTTTGCGTAGTCTTGCTATTGTACCTGGGGTTGATTCTGCGGCTGGTGGATAACGCGCAGAAGGCGAAAGACAAGGCCGGAATGTACGTCGTAATGGGGGTTACGGCCATTCTGGGGTTTCACGTCCTGGTCAACGCGTCCATGGTGATCGGCTACATGCCGGTGACCGGCATTCCCCTGCCGCTGATGAGTTACGGAGGATCGTCAACTGCATTCGTGTTCCTGGCTTTGGGCCTGGTGATGAACGTCCGTATGGGGCGTTTTGTCAACTGAGCCCGAGCGAACCGCCGCGCGTCCGGCAGAAGAGGCGCGCGCGGAATTTCAGCTTGAAAAAATTTCAGATAAGGACGCATCGGTGAGGAAACAGGCTCCACAATTGGCCAGGTCATGCCTGGGTGCAAGGCCCTTCCTGAGCGCGAAACCCGCGTCCGATGCGCTACGAGGATTCCATGTCAAGGGAAATGGTTATTTCGGCGAACCCGCACGAAACGCGCGTCGCCATTTTGGAAGAAGGACAGCTTTGTGAGTATTACGTCGAGAGGGAAAAAGAATTTGCGCTAGTCGGAAGCATTTACAAAGGCCGCGTCACCCGCGTGCTGCCCGGCATGCAGTCGGCCTTTGTGGATATCGGCCTCGATAGCGACGCCTTCCTGTACGTCAGCGATTTCCTCGAAGAAGCCGAGGAAGTCGATCACATCGTCGACACCGTCGAAGATAAGGTTCAAAAAATGGAGGCGCAGGGCGGACAGGTTTTTGCCGCCCCGGAAGAAAGTTACGCTGCCGTTGAGCCAGCCGACGTTCAAGCCGGAGCATCTGCTGCAAGCAGGGCCGAGCCCGCTGTCGAGCCGGCCGATCCGGCAGCCGTGGGCGCGCCTTTGCAGGAAACCGAGTCTCCGTTGGAGACCGCCCCGCCGTCTGTCGAGTCTCAGCCGCCTTTTCAGCGCGCTGGTTATTCGCAACGTCCGGCCGGCGGGCGCGGCCGTTTCGAGAATCGCGATCGCCGCGGCGGCCGCAGACGCCACGGGCGCGGCGCGCGCCCGGGCGATCGACACTCGGGCCGCGAGTTACCGCAATCGAAGTACGCCCCGCGCTACACGGAGGAGCGCAACGAGCCGCCCTCCGGCGATTACACGCCCATAATTCTCCCCGGTGAATCGCTGGCCAAATATCGCGCTCCGTCGCAGCCGCCCGCAGCCGCTGCCGAGGCGCCCGAGCAGGCTTCGCCAAGCGCCTCCGCCACGCAACACGAAACTCCAGTGCAGGAAGCGCACTTCGAGCCGGAGGAACCGCTCACGCCCGCCTGGTCGGGTTTCGGTCCCTTGCCGGGTGAGACGCTATCGAAGTACCAGCCCAACGAGCCTTCGGCTGCGGTGAAACCCATCGTTCCCACGGAGCGGTTCGCGGAAACTGAGCGCCCGAAAGCTTCCGCGCCGCAGCAGGAGTACGGCGCGTCGCGCAGCAAAATCGAATCGCCAGAACCCGAATCCGCCTCTGCAGAACACGAAGATGACGGACGCGCTGACGAACGGCTTGGCGAAACGGCTGGCCTCAGCGAAGAGCAGGCCGCCACCCTTGCTGCTCACGTTTCCGAGGCGCAGATCGAGGAGCAGACCGAACGGGAACACGAAGAGCATGAAGAGGAACATGAAGAGTCTCTAGCCGCGCCGGAAGACGCCCCCGAACTCGCCGAGGAGCAGGAAGAACACGCCTTGGAGTCGGCGGAAGCCGACGCCGCGGAAACGGCGAGCGCGGATGAGAGCTCCGAGTTGGAAGATGAATCCGAAGGTCCGCAACCTGGGAATTCCTGGGAAGAGCGGCAGCCCGGGCAGACCGCCGGAGTGTCCGACGCTCAGCCGGGATTCGATCGCTCCGACTCCCGCGCGCCGCAAGGGCAGCGTCCCTGGAAGGCCCGCGTGCGCGACGATTTCCGCTCGCGCATGCAGCATCCCGGCCGTCGCGGAGGACGCGACCGCGGTCGCCGCGACGATCGTGATCGTGGACGCCGCCCGCATCGCGGCTACGGCCATCATCGCCCGCAGCAGCGCCGGCCCCAGCTGATTGCCGACTTGCTGAAGCAGGGCCAGGAAATTATCGTTCAGATCGCGAAGGAGCCCCTGGGCAAGAAGGGCGCGCGCATCACCAGCCACGTCGCTCTGCCCGGCCGCTTCCTGGTGTACATGCCGACGCTCGATCATACGGGCGTCTCGCGCAAGATCGCTTCCGCCGAAGACCGCGCGCGCCTGCGCCATCTGGTCAACGACGCGAAGGGCGCCGCAGGCGGCGGCTTTATCGTCCGCACGGCGGCGGCCAGCGCCAGCCCCGAAGAAGTTCGCGCGGACGTGGAATTCCTCACGCGCACGTGGTCCGACATCAAATCGCGCGCGGAGCAGCGCAAGGCCCCGGCGCTTATGCATCGCGACTTGAATCTGGTCGAACGCATTCTGCGCGACTACGTCAACGGCGACTACACCGCGATTTGGGTGGATTCGGAGGAAGAATTCACCAAGGTCGTCGACTTCATGAGCCGCTTCCAGCCCGAGCTGGTCAATCGTGTGAAGCTCTACACGAAAGAAACGCCTGTGTTCGAGGAATTCGGCATCCAGCAGGAAATCGACAAGGGCCTGCGGCCGAAAGTCTGGCTGAAGTCCGGCGGGTACATCGTCATCAACCACACGGAAGCGCTCGTGGCCATCGACGTCAACACGGGCAAGTTTGTGGGCAAGGGCTCGACGCGCCTGGAAGACACCATCGTGCGCACGAACCTCGAGGCGGTGAAGGAAATCGTCCGCCAGATGCGCCTGCGCGATCTCGGCGGCATCATCATCATCGACTTCATCGATATGGAGGAGCGCCGCAACCGCGAAAAGGTGATGGCCGCTCTGGAAGATGCCCTTCGCGCTGATCGTGCTCCGTCGAAGGTGCTGCGCTTCAACGAATTCGGCCTGGTGGCCATTACGCGCAAGCGCACCAAGCAGGCCCTCGAACGCACGCTCTGCCAGCCGTGCCCGTATTGCACCGGCTCCGGCATGGTGAAATCGGTGCCTACGCTCTGCTACGAAATTCAGGGCGAGGCGCGCAAGATGGCGCCGGAAACCGATTCGGGCAGCTTGACTTTGCGCGTCCATCCCGAAATTTCCAAGGCGCTCAAGACGCGCGAGGCCAGCCTGATCGAGGAGCTCGAGCGCGCCACTAAGAAGAGCATCATCATCCAGGCCGACCCCACGCTTCACTGGGAGCAGTACGACATCTACTGATGAGGTGACGCCGGTTTCGTTGGGGACTTTGGTCTCCACGTTGCATCCGCCGGGGATGTCATTTCGAACCCAGTCCCGCGTTTTGTGCGGGAATGAGGGTGAGAGGGATCTGCTTTTCTTTTTGCCGCTCGGAACGCTTGACGCGGATATCAAAGGAGGAACGAAGAATGGCACCTGCCGTGGGATCTCCCGCTCCCGAATTCACGCTCAAGGACCAGAACCAGAAGGAAGTGAAGCTCTCCGATTACAAGGGCAAGAACGTCGTGCTGGTGTTCTACCCGCTCGATTGGAGCCCGGTGTGCACGAACGAGCACGCCTGCTTCGTCAACGACATGAAGCGGTTCGAGCAGCTCAACGCGCAGGTTCTGGGGATCAGCGTCGATAGCGCGTGGTCGCACAAGGCATTCGCGGAAAAGATGGGCATCCATTACCCGCTGCTCGCGGATTTTCAGCCGCGTGGCACCGTAGGAGAAAAATTCGGAGTCTATCTGGCGGACAAGGGGATCACCGGGCGTGCCATCGCCATCATCGACCGCAACGGAAAAATGGCCTGGTTCAAGAATTACGACATCCCCACCGTTCCCGACATCAAAGAAGTCGCCGACGCCCTGGCCAAGGTCCACTGATTCGCGGCTGGTGTTGTAGCGCCGGCGTCTCGCCGGCGAGTTTTCTTACAAAGATCCCGTTTGTCCTGGCGCCAGCGGTCGCGCACGCATCCGCTGGCCGTCGGTTTGTGGTTCGCACTACGAGTCAGGCTGAGCTAACGCATCGACCGTAACGGCGGTCCCAGCCTCCCCGCCATCTGGTCGGGAGGGATTCGCCGCGAGTCTCTCACCGCTGTGCGGGCGCGTTCTGCTCCGCCTATTTCTTCGCGAACGTGCGGATGTAATCCTCGACTTCCCAGCGTTCCTGATCGGTCAGTTTTTTCTGGAACGCAGGCATAGGACGCCGCCCGTGCGTGATTTTCCAGAAAAGTTCGCCGTCGGTTTGTCCGTTCATCTCGCGCGCGTCCGTAAAATCCGAAGGCATGGTTGAAAGCTTGCTGGCGCGCTCGCCGTTGCCGTCCCCATTCACGCCGTGACAGTCCTTGCAGCGCTTCGCGTAAATCTCGCCGCCTGCTCTCAGCGTGGCGGCGGTTGCGGGAAACGGATTTTGCAGTTTGCGCGCCGACGCGGGAACGTTCCAGCCGGTCAGCGCGTTGAACGTGGCCACCAACGCGAGCACGATGATGACGGCCAGGGCCAGCCAGATCACTGCTTTGCTTTTCTTTTGTGCGGGCCTGGAATCCAATCGCCCTTCCTGTGCACTCGTTGAAAACGCCGCAAAAATCTTCGCACCGCGTGGCGCTATTTTCAACCCGCGCGCGTCATTTCACTTTCCGAGTGAAGGAACGAGGGGAGCCGTGCCCGCATTGCAGGCGAGATCTGCCGATACCTTTCGTGCAGCATCCGCAATGCTTTCGCGAGGTCTCTCGAAGAGATGGTCACGTTCGAAGGCTGTGGATAGTACCGCCAGAAGGTAACTTCAAAGCCGCGCCAGCGGTGAACCATTTGCGGCGCTTCGGGCGCGGGAGGCACGACCGGGCCGCCAAGAAGGTTCAATTCTAACCCGACGTTCACTCATTGAATCCACCCGGTTTCTCGCCCGATCGGTTCCTGCTGGGGTTTCTTGCGGATTACACTGTCTGCAGCTCAGGCTCTGGCCTGGACCGAAACTTCTGCCGATAATAGGCCGTTGTGACAAGGATAGCCGGCAGGCCGACTGATATCGGAACCAGCCACAGCCACCAGACGCCATGCAGCAGCGGACCTAGCGTGACCAGGCAGAAGGCGGTCCACGCTGCAATATAGCTAGCGATCATGCCCTGCAGATGGATGTACCACCAGAACATCTTGTCTGCCGGCGGGTGCGTAAAACGCCAGATCGCCCTAGCGGAGAT
This sequence comes from Candidatus Acidiferrales bacterium, assembly GCA_046705825.1. GTDB lineage: Bacteria > Acidobacteriota > Terriglobia > Acidiferrales > UBA7541 > Palsa-295. The sequence continues at coordinate 2,170 of JBJKQB010000241.1, read as the reverse complement.
GCGAACACCGACCAATCCAAAAACGACGGCGGGAATACGCAAGTTCTGGATCAACTCCGGCCAGAAAACGCCGAACAAAACGAGGGCGACGCATGCGCTAAAGCACAAAATCGCCGCTGCCCAATCCAGCGCACGGACTGCCGACCGTCCCCTCCACGCGCCTTTTTGTCCAAGCACACGGTAGGCCCCAAAAGCAGCGTAGAAACTGAAAATGGCAATCAGCGCCAGAAACAGAATTGGCCGCCAGATTGCCATTATCAATGCCGTTGTGGCGACGCCGGCCATGCACCAGAAATAGATGGCCCCCCAGCGCCGGTGTGCCCTTCCGCCTTTCGCAGTGACTAGGGCGAGCGGGGCCAGCACAAAGGCTCCGCCACCCGAAACCATATGAAGGTTGAGAAGTGCGTGCATCCACCACGGATCGCGCAAGCGTCACCTCCTACTCATCTTCGCAACACGCTACGTGGGCAAAAAAAACTCTTACCCTTTAGCGAAATGCTTTATAAAGAAGTCCCTCGCCTCCTTTAACCTCTGCTCACGCCTTTGATGGTCCGGAGTGACGCGGACCATCATCAACACCCCCGCCATACTGGGGAACAACAACCTGATCTTCGCCAGTTTTTCTTCTCGCGTTTGACCAGGAACAAACGGCAGTAGCCGCTCACGATATGCTTCCAACAACGGCTCGATCCGCCGCCGCAACCCTATCGGCTTCCGCGCGAATTCCGGCCCGAGCGTGGAGATCACGCATCCGCTTCCCACCGAATTTGCGTGGGGCACGCTTAGATATCGTTCGATGATGGCCCGGAGAGCTTGACCTTCGGGCGCAAACGTTGCGACCTCCACCACGCCTCTTACCGTCTCATCCAATGCCCGCGCTACCGCTTCGACGAACAGGTCGTCCTTGCTCTTAAAATGCCGATAGAAACCGCCCTTTTTCAGGCCTACCTTCTTCATCACCGTCCCGATGCCGCTGCTGTCCCCGCCCCGCTCGCGGAAAGAGCGGGTGGCAACGGAAAGAATTTTCTCGTGGTTCTGCGCCTTGTGTTCCAGCGAGTATCGCACGGCCAAAAGAGTACGCTCGTACTCTAATGACTGTCAAGGCAAGAATTGATCTTTCTAAACCCCCTTGAAAATTCGTTGAAAGCGCGGAGCAGGAAGTCTTGTCGGGCCTGGTAGTCCAGGAGAAACGCCAAAATCAGGCGCTTATCCAAAACTTCGTTCTGCAAAGTCCTGAGTAGTTTGAATGCATAAGTCGAGGGAGGAGCGCTTGGTGTACAAAAGCTGAACTCAGCGACCGCGCTGATTCAGAGACACCAAGGAGGCTCCACGATGCAGAGTATGTATTACGTTGGACTCGATGTTCACAAGAAAACGATCAGCTACTGCGTGAAAGACGTCAGCGGCAACATTCAGGGCGAAGGCTCGCTCCACGCCACACGTTCCGATCTGGACCGCTGGATGAAAACTCTTCCTCAACCGTGGACGGCAGCAATGGAAGCCACGGTTTTCACCGGCTGGATCTACGATCATCTGAAGCTACACGCGGCGGCACTGAAGGTCGCTCATCCCTTGATGCTGCGGGCTATCGCCGCGGCCAAGAGGAAGAACGACCGCATCGACGCCGGCAAGATTTGCGACTGCCTGCGCTGCGATTTTCTGCCGGAGTGCTACATGGCTTCCACGGCGATCCGCGAGCGGAGGCGCACGCTGCGCTATCGCAACCTGCTGGTCCGGCAGGTGGTGCAGCTGAAGAACAAGATCGCCGTTCTGCTGATGGAAGCCGGGGTGAGCTACAACAAGCAGCGGCTGCACAAAGTCGGTTATTTCCGCGAACTGCTGGCCACCAACCCGGACATCAACGATGGGCTGCGGCGGGAAAAATCGAATGTTTTCGGCGTGTGGCCTGCCAGGTCCCGCCGTTAAACCGACTGGGCCAAGGAGCGCAAGCTCCCCATGCTCCCGTTTGAGTAGTTTCGGGACTGGCAGGAGAACACAAACTCAATCTTCTGGCAGCCCTCGCGGGCTGAGACAGCAAATGGAAGTCTGGTTCTATATCCAATAGGAACCATGGCCGAGAGGCCAGCACACGCGCCGACCGAAAAGAAATTGCACCCGCGCTCCTCCGAAGCGCGTCGGGAGAGCTCTTGCCCTCTTGACAAAGACTTAT
>JBJKQB010000240.1:0-4818 GCA_046705825.1 Candidatus Acidiferrales bacterium | reverse complement strand
CCGGCCGGAATTGATCCGAACCAAGTCACAACGACACCGACATCTGTGATTGGTACCAAGTGTACTTCGGACGCTAAACCTTCAGGTTGCACGCCCGCGATCTGCAGTAACACATGGAATGCGCCTGGCTGCACGGTGCAGGTCCAGGTGAGTTATAACTTCGGATTCCTCGTACCGCTGGTCCACAGCGGATCGATTACGCTTTCCAGTACATCGCAGATGGTGATTGCGCACTGAGCTTTCGCATCTGCAGTACCCCCGTGGGTTCCCATGGGATTCGTTGTCTGCTCGCTTTGTGTAACCCGCACTCCGCGTTCAACCCGCGACTCAGTTTCGTTTTTCCTTCGCCAAGCGCAGTTTCGATCCTTGAGTTGCGCTAAGCCCTGTGAAATCAATACGGCCCTCCCGGGCGCGCGACCTCATTTTGGCCCCCGCACTGGACGCTCTTGATGGATACACGTGCCCATCAAATTTCCTTGTAACTCCTTTGCCATCAACAAAAGTGCGAAATTTGATGGATACACTTTTGCGTGTTTCGGGATGCCGTCCGACCTGCCCGATTATGGTGCAAATCGGGCCGACTCGATTGCCCGCCTCCCCCTCGATGAGTACCGTGGGGGCAACGGCAGGGACCGATGGATGACGGTCGGCCGTGCACGAAAGGGCTCTCTCTCTTCTGACCTATTGAAAAACAAAGGCTTAGCCGGATAGCAAGTGGGCAGCAAAATTGCATCGGACCCAAGCCAGACCCGGGAAAGCTATGTCCGAATTGAACTAGTGGGTAGTGGCGAGTGGCCAGTGGCTGGCAGAGGCGGACCACAGGAAGCTGTGAGCGAAGAGACGATCACGATCGAGCCACCAAGCGGCGAAACAGCGCCGGCCACGGAGGCGTCCGCGCGGGCGAGCGACAAGCTTTCCCTGCTGGAGGCGTTGAAGTGGGTGTTCTCGTTCCCGGTCATGCTGGGAACGTTCCTGGTGGGCGCAGCGTTTAATTGCGGGCGCGCGTTCATCGTCGATCCGGATTTGTGGTGGCACATCAAGACGGGCCAGACGATATTGGCCACGCATCATTGGCCGACCACCGATCCGTATTCGTTTACGGTGCACGGGCAACCGTGGATTGCGTTCGAATGGCTGGGGGATTGCCTGATCGCGACAGTTTCGCGCATTGGCGGCGTGCGCGGATTGGATGCTCTGCTGATCGTGCTGGGCGGCGGCATTCTGATCGCGCTGTACGTGCTGGGCACAGTGCGATCGGGGAAGTCGAAGGCCGCATTCCTGGCGGTCGCGCTGGTGTGCCCGCTGGCGTTTCCGTCGTTCACTCTGCGCTCACAAATGTTGGGCTACATGTTCCTGGTGCTCACGCTGACGATCCTGGAGCTATTCCGGAAAGGCAAGAGACAGGGCGCAATTTGGGCGCTGCCGCCCTTGCTGCTGGTTTGGGTCAATACGCATGGGTCGTGGATCGTAGGAATCGGCGCGATTCTGATGTATTGGCTCTGCGGACTCGTGGAATTCAGGCGCCGCGGAGTCGCAGCGATACGTTGGAGCGCGACGGAACGGCGGAACCTATCGCTGGTTTTCCTACTGTCTCTGATCGCGGTCACCATCACGCCCTACGGAACCCGCCTCGTTTCTTTCCCGTTCAGCGTGGCGTCGTCGCTTCCATTGAGCTTCGCGACGATACTGGAATGGCAGCCCATGCCTTTCCAACTCCTTGGCGGAAAAATCTTTCTGGCACTTATCCTGGGCTTCTTTTTCGCCCAGGCGGCCTTCGACTTCACCTGGCGACTTGAGGAGTGGGTGCTCTTTCTGGGTGCAACCGCGCTGGCATGCATACACGTGCGCTTCATCCTCGTGTTCGTGCCGTTTTTCACGCCGCTGCTGGCGACGGTGCTTGCCCGGTGGATCGACGCGTATTCGCGCAGCAAAGACAAGTACGTGCTGAATGCCGTCCTGATGGCCGGAGTGGTTGTGGCAATGGTGCACTATTTCCGGACGCGCGCAAACCTGGAGAACAAAATCAAAGATAGCTTCCCGGTGCAGGCCGTCGAGTATCTCCAGCAGCATCCAGTTTCGGGCCCCATGTTCGATTCGTACGGTTTTGGCGGGTACCTCATCTGGACACTAAGCCCTCAGCACAAGGTTTTCATCGACGGCCGCAGTGAGATCTACGAGCACGGCGGTGTTCTCAAGGACTACAGTGACCTGACACAGATGAAACCGGGGGGTCTGGACGTGCTGCGGCGGTACCAGATCCAGTCGTGCCTATTGGAACGGGATGAGCCGCTGTCGGTCGCGCTCAGTGCGCTTCCCGGCTGGAAGAAGGTCTATTCGGATAGCACCAGCGTGTTGTTCGTGCGGCGGAGCGTGAAGCCGGCGACAGAAAGCTCCGCGCGCGGAGAATGAACATGAGGCGAGAATTCACCGCAGGGCCCGGCACAACCGAAGTGGCGGACGGGCCCCTTGTCTCGGTGGTTGTCCCCTGCCTGAACGAGCAGGAAGTGCTGTGCGAGACGAATCGGCGGCTGTGCGCGGCGCTGGGGCAGATGGGTCTGAAATTCGAGATCGTCTATGTGGACGACGGCAGCACGGACTCGACGCCGGAGATCCTGCGTCAACTGGCCGCGCGCGACGAACGCATTCGCGTGATTCGCTTCTCGCGGAATTTCGGACACCAGATGGCCATCACGGCCGGGCTGGAACACGCCAGCGGCGATGCGGTGGTGGTAATCGACGCCGACCTGCAGGACCCACCGGAAGTGATTCTGCAATTCATCGACAAGTGGATGGAAGGCTACGATGTCGCGTATGGCGTGCGAGCGGATCGCGACGGTGAGACTGCGTTCAAGCTGTGGACTGCGAAGATGTTCTACCGCTCCATCAACCGGCTCTCGGACACGCCGATTCCGCTCGACACGGGCGACTTCCGGCTGATGGATCGGCGCGTTGTAGACGCACTGCTATCGATGCCGGAGCGCGACCGGTTCGTGCGCGGGATGGTGAGCTGGCTGGGATTTTCGCAGGTTGCGGTGCCATATCGTCGCGCGGCGCGCACCGCCGGCGTAACGAAGTTTTCGTTTTTCAAAATGCTGCGCTTTGCCATGGACGGAATTTTCTCGTTTTCCATCGTACCGTTGCGCCTCGCCACCTGGACGGGATTCGCGGCATCAGGGCTTGCCGTGTTCGGAATCGTGCTGGCGGTCGTCGAGCGGATCTTTGGCGTGCCAGGACTCGTCAAAGGCTGGACTAGCGTGATGACGGCTGTCCTGTTCATCGGCGGGGTCCAGCTAATTTGCATCGGCATCATCGGCGAATACGTAGGGCGAATCTACGGTGAATCGAAGCGCAGGCCGCTGTACATTCTTCGAGAAAAGATCGGCTTTGCAACGGGCGAGGCTGGAGCACTGCAGCAGAGCCGAACGACGGCGGTAGTTCGGAAGGGATAGAGGAATGCCGGCCGACGCAGCCACACAGCAGCGTGAAGCAGAGTTCCACGATCAATGGGCGAGCAGCACCCGGCTCGAGGACGTGCGAGTGCGCGAGAGCTTTGAGGCGCCTACGGCGATGGAGAACCGGTTCATTCTGCGGCGCATGGGCCGTCTCGAAGGAAAGAGGGTGCTCGATATCGGAGCGGGACTGGGTGAATCGTCAGTGTACTTTGCGTTGCAGGGAGCGCGCGTCACAACCGTGGATTTTTCTTCGGGAATGGTGGCGACTGCCGTTGCGCTGGGCAACAGATTCGGAGTCGAGCTGGAAGGCATTGTAGCAGGGGCGGAAGAGTTGGATGTTCCGGCGGAGTCGTACGATTTCGTGTACGTCGCTAATACGATTCATCACGTGCAGAACCGCGCCGCCCTGTTCGAACAGATCCGACGAGCGCTGAAACCCGGCGGACGCTTCTTTTCTATCGATCCGCTGGCGTACAACCCCGCAATCAATGTTTACCGCCGGATGGCGACGCAGGTGCGAACGCCGGATGAGTCGCCGCTGACGACGGCAGACCTGGAACTGGCGCGAAAATATTTCCGGAACGTTGGGCACCGCGAATTCAGGATCGCCAGTCTGGCTCTGTTCGCGAAGTATTACGTGAAGGACCGGGTACACCCGAACGAAGACCGCTACTGGAAGCGAATCCTGAAGGAGCCGGAAGGCGCTCTTTGGTGGTGGAAACCGCTGCGTTCAGCGGACGTGCTTCTGACGCGGCTTCCTCTTGTGCGCTGGTTGGCGTGGAATATCGTGATGTGGGGCGAAAAGCCAGGATCGTGATGGCTACCCCGCGGCTAACAGCACTCTCTCGCGGGTATCTGCTACTTTGCCTCCCGTTTTTGGTCGCTGGGTTCTTCGCCGTGAGAAATCTGGCCACGTGGCCTGCCAGGATCAGCTACCCCGGTGACGAAAGTTACGAAGGCGTTGCTCTTGCGGAGACGATTCACCTGCGCCAGAGCCTTCCGATCTACGGCGCGGGAGCGAAGGACATGTTCGATGCCGCGACTTATGGTCCCCTGTTTTACTTGCTTGGCGAGCATCTGGTTGATCCATCTAATCCCTCCTACCTCTGGCTGCGTGTCCTCTCGGCACTGGCGATTCTGGGTTGCGCGGGATGCTGCGGTGTTCTGGCATTCTGGCTGACGCGCAGCCATTGGGCGGCTTGGCTGAGTGCCGTGATCTTTCTCTCTTTCGGCATGACAGCCGCACACGGGATATTGGCGTTATCGGATGCCGTGTCGTTGTGGTTGTTCTTCATAGGTTTTCTAGTGGCTTATCGATTCCGCGAAAGTCGTGCGATATTTCTGGCTGTTCCGGTCATGGTACTAG
>JBJKQB010000239.1:0-5715 GCA_046705825.1 Candidatus Acidiferrales bacterium | reverse complement strand
GCGGCCGCAGGCCGCTTTGGAGTGCGGCAGCGCGCTGCCGCTTTTTCCCGCCGTTTTTTGAACTTTTAACTTTTGACCCTCAACTGTTAGCGTCCTAATTTTGCCATGTGTCATCCCGAACCCAGTGACGCGCCTTGTGCGTGAACAAAGAACCTGTCATCCCGACCCAGTTCCGCGCTTTCTGCGGAAATGGGGGTGAGGGATCTGCTTTTGCCTTTCGCTTTTGCCTTTCGCTTTTGCCTTTCGCTTTTGCCTTTCGCTTTTGCCTTTCGCGATTCGCGATGCCGCCGCAACCCGCTGATCGGTCCCTCGGCCTGCCCTCGCCCGATTGCACTTGTGTCGCCGGCGCCGAACTGCGCTACAATCTCAAACTGCGGCTGGTGCCGTACTTGGAGTCGCCCGGCTTTTCTCGCCCGTTTCGCCGCTGCATGACGACGCGCGAGCGCTTGCCGAAGCCGGCGCGGCAACGAGCTTACCCGCAAGAGGCCGCCGGTTGGGGGACCGGCTCGTCTGGACTCCCCACAATCCTTTGAGAAAGGAACCTGACACATGAAGAGAGCCATCAACATGCTTGGGTTGCTTGCATTCGTAATTGTCACGCTCAGCCTCGCGGCGCCAGCCAACGCCGCGGCAAAGAAAGAAACGATGAAGGCCGCAACCTACACCGGCTGGATCAGCGACAGCAATTGCGGCGCCAAGGGTGCCTCCGCCAGCCACAAGGCTTGCGCCCTCAAGTGCATCAAGCAGGGCGCCAAATGGGTCTTCGTCGATTCCAAAACCAAGAAGGTCGACAAGATCAGCAATCAGAAGGCAGTCAGCGAAGCGGACCTCGGACATGAAGTCGACGTAACCGGCTACAAGACCAAGACCGGAATGCTTCACGTCGAGAAGATCAAACCAGCGATGTCCATGTAACACGCTGGACCGCGTTCAGCCGCGAAAGTCAGGGTGCAGCCCCAGCCTGCGCCCTGCTGGCGCCTCTGAAAAAGCCGGTCTATCTCTGTTCTTTTGCTGTGGGAGGTCAGTTCGGGGACGCGCCGGAATGCGAGTCCCTCTTCCACTTCAGCTTGGGAACCAGGAATTCCTGCAGCAGGTTTCCTCCCGCCGTCGCGCCGATCCCGATCGCGGCCGCTTCGAAGGTGACCGCCGCGTCGTCCCGGTCTTGCGGCGGATAATACAAATTCGCGATGCCCCCAGCCGCCAAACTCCCTAAAAGACTCGAATAATTCGGCTGCCAGCGCCCGTTGTCTCCTTTGCAGATGACGGAATTCGCGATGGCGTACAAAAACCGCGAGCGCTTGCTGCCTTTCCCCTTGTAAAAATAGCGCGGGTCCTGTTTCAGCAGTGACGGCAGCACGGCCGCTCCAATGAAAGTGCCAATCGCGGCGTCCGCGTAGGACGCGCCGAAACGCTTCCCATATCCCTGCGCTCCTTGCCCATAGCCGCTCAGGTAATTCGTGGCTTGCTGAATTCCCGCCGTGCCCGCCACGCTCACCACTGTCACCGGATCGATCACCGACTTCCACGCCAGCTGGAATTTCTGCTTCGCATCGAGCGGCGCTGCGTTCGCCACATAGGTGACGTAAAAATTCGGAACCACTCCCAGCACGCGCTGCTTCTCTTCGGCCTTCAACTGAACTTCCGCCGCTTGCGCCGGTGTCACCCGCACCTGCGTCATCACACCCGCCACCTCCAGCGCGATCCGCGGTACCGCGTTGGCTTCATCCGGATGCAATGTTCCGGAAACGGTTTGTGGCGCGAACCCTTCCGCTGTGATCGTCAAACGGTATGGCCCCGGCGGCACGTTGACGAAAAAAAATTGCCCGCCCTCGTCCGTCACCGCTTCCTGCACCGCGGACCCATTCCCGCGCTCCAGCTTCACCTGCGCTCCCGCCACCGCCGTTCCGCTCGGATCGGCCACCGTCCCGCTTATGCTTCCTGTGGATTGTGGAGCTTTCGCTTCGCCGCTGGAAATCGTCACGCCCGTCGAGGTGGTCGCCGGCCCATTCGGCCTGGCTGCGGGCGCCTGCGGCGTTTGCCCCAGCACCGAAGCCGCGCAGAGCAACACGCACGCGCCGATTCCTGACACCCTTGGCCGCCCGGACTGCAGGTTTCTGGCGCTGCGGCACGAAGCTTCCCGGCCAATGCGCTTCGTCGCAAGCCTCACATCGTCAGTTTAAACCGGCAGGCCTGTTCCGGAGGAACTCGATTCCGGCGGTTGCCCAACTGGTGCACGCATTCTGCAACCGTCCGGAGGGCCTGTGTTTAGCGCGAGCCTCGCTCGGGCACGCACGACGAGACCGCCGCGTGCCCTGCATTCGGCGACGGCCCTTATGTCTTCCCCCGCGCTGCGATCTTCTCGGCGCCCATGTAGGAGCGCAGCGCCTCAGGAATCACGATCGATCCGTCGCTCTGCTGGTAATTCTCCACGATCGCGATCCAGGTCCGCCCAACAGCCAGCCCGGAACCGTTCAGCGTGTGCACGAACTCGCTCTTGCCTCCCTTCGGCTTGAAGCGGATCCCCGAGCGCCGCGCCTGAAACGCTTCCGTATTCGAACAGGACGATATCTCCATGAACTCGTTCGTCGACGGCAGCCACACCTCAATGTCGTACGTCTTCGCCGACGCGAAGCCCATGTCGCCCGTGCACAGCAGCACCACGCGGTACGCCAACCCCAGCTTCTGCAGCACGTCTTCGGCGTCCCGCACCAGCGATTCCAGTTCGGCGTAACTCTGTTCCGGGCGCGTGAACTTGAACATCTCGACCTTCTGAAACTGGTGTTGCCGCTTGAGCCCGCGCGTGTCTTTCCCCGCTGCGCCCGCTTCGGAACGGAAGCACGCCGTCCAGGCGCAAACTTTCAACGGCAACTCCTCCCCATCCAGCGTGTCGTCGCGGTGCAGGCTGGTCAGTTCCACCTCCGATGTGGGCGTCAGCCACAGGTCCGTGCCTTCCAGGTGGAACATGTCCGCCGCGAATTTCGGTAGTTGCCCCACGCCGGTCAACGAAGCGGTGTTCACGATGAATGGCGGAAGAATTTCCGTGTAGCCGTGTTCCCGCGTGTGCAGGTCGAGAAAAAAGTTGGCGATCGCGCGTTCCAGCCGCGCGCCCGCACCTTTGTACACCGCGAACCGCGCTCCCGCGATCTTCACCGCCGATTCGAAATCCAAAATCCCCGCGCCCTCCCCGACTTCCCAGTGCGGCCGCGCCTTGAAATCGAATTTCGGCGGCTGCCACGGATCGGGCCAGCGCCGCACTTCCACGTTTTCGCCTGCCCCGTGGCCCACCGGCACGCTCGCGTGCGGCACGTTCGGGATGATCAGCAGGAAATCCTTCAAGCGCTGGTCCAGCGCGGCCACGCGCTCGTCATCCCTCTTGATCTGCTCGGAAACTTCCTTCATGCGCGCGAGAATCGCGCCGGCGTCCTGCCCCGATTTCTTCAGCCGGGCGATTTCGTCGCTGGCCTTGTTGCGCTCGGCCTTCAGCCGCTCCACGGAGGTGATGCACTGCCGCCGCTCCGCGTCCACCTCCCGGAACGGCCCCAGATCGAGCGCGACGCCGCGGTCGCGCGCCATCTTCTCGATCGCCTCCAGATGCTCCCGCACATAGCCCAGGTCCAGCATAGACGCACAAGAATACATGAACCCGGCGGCGCGGAGAAAGCACGTACCGGCCGGCGGCCGCTGCTCGGCCGCAGGAAGCCGTTTCGCCGGTCGATCCCCAAAACAGGCTTCGCCAAAAAAAAGGGCGCCCCGCTTTCGCGAGACGCCCTCGGCTTTCATCGGGCGCGTTAGAACGCCAGGTGCAACCTCAACTGCAGGAAACGCGGGCTGCCGATCGTATGTTGGATCACCCCCAGGCTGCCTTCCGGCGGGATGGATGGTGGGCCAACATAGTTCGGGAAAAAGACCACGTTGCTGTTTGGAGCGTCGAAATCGGGATGGTTGAAGATATTGAACGCATCCGCTTCGAACCGCAGTTTGAAACGCTCGGTAAGCGAGAACTGCTTCGCCAGGCTCATGTCAAATCGAACCTGGAAAGGCGCGCGGAAGGTGTTGCGTCCCGTGGTTCCATAGAGGGATTCAAACAGGTCGCACCCGGACGCATCGCACGGAGGCACTCCGTTCGTGCCGGGCTGCACAAACTGCGGGAGAAAATCTGCCGCATTGAGCACTGGTTTGTTCGGGTTCACGCCAGTGGTTCCCTGGAGTTCGGCCTGTTTTGGACTGACGCCCTGCACGAGAGGAACGATCGGGTTGCCAATGTAGTCGGAAGTTCCGAGGTACAAGCTTCCGACGGAACCGGAGAAGTCGTACACGCTGTAGGGCTGTCCGCTCTGAGCAATAGTTTGGCCGCTGATGGTCCAGCCATTGACGGCTTGTCCGAGCAGACCATTTTTGGTGAAGTCCGGAGGTGTGTAGCTGTAGTTCACCAGGAAAACGTGGGTTTGATCGAAATCCGAGGGACCATAGTTCGCCCGTGGCGTGAGCGGGTTATTTCCCGTCACAAAGAGCCCCAGCCCGCTCTGCTCGTCGAGCGAATGCGACCACGTGTACGAACCGGTGAGCTGGAACCCGTGCGAGATGCGCTTGTGCACCTGGACCTGCAATGCGTTGTAGTCAGATATGCCAATCGTTTCGTACTGCACCGAATTCATGTCGTACCCCGGGTAGGGAACACGTACCGGTGCGTTGCCGGAATATTCATTCGTGGAAACGGTTTCGAGCTGGCAGCAGTCCGGATACTGACAGTTCGCCCCGTAGTAGCACGGCGTCCCACCATAGGAATAGATTTGCCCGTTCACCGGATTCTGCGAGGTGGCGATGAGCGCCTGATTGAAAGGCATCGGGAGAACTTCGTGTAAGCCGCGGTTGCCCACGTAGCCCACTTCGAACATCCAGTCGTTCGAAAGCTGATATTGCAGGTCTAAAGTCCAGTTCTCGGTGTAGGGCAGTTTGTTATAGGGATCGTAGCCGCCAAACAGGAACGGCCCGAACAGATTGCCCGCCGGCCAGCACCCAGGGTAACCACAGGCGGTCTGATTGAGGTTGGGGAGTGAGGCCAGGAAAGCAGAAGCGGTCCCCGGCGGCGGCGCGGGTGCCGTCGTCCCGAATGGTTGCGAGAGGCTCGCATTTTTGCCGGCGGCGATGGGTTCGACGAACGGCGGCGCCAGCGTCACACCGAAAGGACCGTTGAAGCCCGAACCCGCGCTCGGTGAGAAGTAGCTGAAGAGCTCGCCGCGATCGTAATAGATGCCGTACCCTGCGCGCACGGTCAGCTTGCTCCAAGGCGCCCAGGCAATGCCAATGCGGGGAGAGAAGCCCCACTGATGATTTTTCATCAAGGAGTCGCTGGCACCTTGGGTGGCGCCAGTCCTGTTATTCCCGGCGATTTCGAGTCCGGAGTTGGTAATCACATCCGTTCCCGAGTCACAAGTATTCGCAGTGGGGTCGGCCGCGACTCCATTCACGGTGCACTGCGCGTAAGCGTACTTCGAAGGATCGAAGGCGGTCAGTTTTCCGTATTTTTCGGAGAGCGGGCCGTCAAAATCCCAGCGCAAACCGGCCGAGATGGTGAGATTGCTGCGCAGCTTGTAGTCGTCGTTAACGAAGGCGCCCGCGGTGTTCGAGCGGTAATAACGGTTCGCCGAGCCTACGAATGCATCTCCGCCACGGACCTGTCCTTGCACAAACGTAAGGAACGAAGTGAAGTCCATT
>JBJKQB010000238.1:0-6458 GCA_046705825.1 Candidatus Acidiferrales bacterium | reverse complement strand
CTTTAGAGCTCTGATTGGAGCGAGCAAGAATGTTCTGCGGCTGCAGGCCGCTATGGAGTGCGGCAGCTTGCTGCCGCTTTGTTTGTGAAAACGGCTGGACCGCAGCCGCGCCGCAAACGCTTTCCTGATTGAACTCAGACCACGAGGGGCGAGCCTCACGCGCCGGCAGCGTCCGCTTTAGGTGGATGCAGCTTTTTCCTTTCTTCCGCAGGCATCACCTGCCCGCCGAAGAACCGTTTGCCTTCCAGGATGGCTCGCACTCCGCGCGCCAGGTCGCGCGCCCCCTCCACTTTCTGCACTAAACCTTCGAATCCTCCGATGCGCGCCATGTGCTCTACTTGTTGATTCTGGTATGTAGTAAAGAAAAGCACCTTCGCCCGCAAGTTGGCCTTTCGAATCCGGGCCGCCGCCGGATACCCGCCGCATCCCGGCATGCTCAGGTCCATGATGATCAGATCCGGATCGAGTTTCTTCGCCTTCAGGATCGCCTCGAACCCGTTTGCGGCTTCTCCACAAATCTCGACGTCCTCTTCGTCCTGCAGCAGAGCGCGAATTCCTTGCCGCGTCACCTCGTGGTCGTCGGCGATCAGTATGCGTTTCCTGCTCCTCCCCGGCCCCGTCGCTGCTCCCTTGGCCGCTCGCCCCGCCGCCTCCGCTTGCGCTTCGGCCATCTGAGGCGCTGCGGGCGCGGCTGCTCCACCGGCCGGCTCGGCTTGGCCCGCTCCTTCGCTGTATCCCAGGGCTTTGGCTACGCGCAGAATGTCGTCTTCCGAAAGCGGCTGCTCCACGGGCGCAGCGCTGCCGATGGGAATCACGGCCAGCACTTCCGTTCCCTGGCGCGCGGGGCGCACCTCGATGCCGCCTCCTAACTGTTCCAGCCTCTCTCGCATTCCCGTGATTCCCACCCCGTGCTGCTGCTTCTCCGAGCCGACGAACCTCTTGCGCCCGATTCCTTTCCCTTCGTCCTGCACCGAAAGCGTTACGGCTTCGCGATTGCACGATAGGTTGATTCGCGCCGTGCGGCTCCCCGAATGGCGCAGCACGTTCGTCATCGCTTCCTGCACCACTCGATACAGCGCGATCTCTTTTTCTTTGCTCAGCCGCGGCAATCCCTCCTGCACGTCCACCTTCACTGCAATTCCGCTTCGCTTCGTGAACCCTTCGACGTACCAGTTCAGCGCCGCGCCCAGCCCCAGTTCATCGAGCAGCGGGGGATGCAGCACGTAGGAAAGCGTGCGAATTTCATCCTCGATCTTCCGCACCATGCCGGCTGCATCCGTGATCCCCTTCATCGCCTCCGAATCGGCGCGCTGCTGCCTCGCAACCTGCATCAACTGCATGATCACCACCGCCAGCTCCTGCCCCGTGATGTCGTGCAGGTCGCGCGCGATCCGCCGCCGTTCTTCGTCCTGCAATTGCATGATCCGCGCGGAGAGCGCGTGCAGGGAACTTTCCTTCTCCTGCAGTTCCCGGTTTTTTTCCAGCAGCTCGGTCATCTCGGAGGCGGTTACCTTGATCGTCGTCTTCGTTTTCCAATGTACGGGAGTCATGGCCAGCCGAACCGCGCGTATCGTCCGGCGGTCCGCGTCTTCCACTCGCAACGACCCTTCCATCGGCTCCCGCGCGGCCACTTTCAGGCCCTCGTCCAGCTCGGCCCAGCATTCGGACGACATCAACTCCTTCAATCGTGTTTGGTTCTCTTTGATGCTGCTCGCTTCTCTGCCGAACAGTTGCGCAAAGCTCGCGTTGGCGTACAGGATCACGCCGTCGGTCGAGATGTGCGCCACGCCTTCCTCGATGCCGTCCAGCAGGGTGCCCAGGATCTCCACACGATGTCCGTCCGCCGTCTGCTTCGCGGGTGTCGAGTAGATGGGTTGTTCGGCTCGATCGCCGCCCTTCGCGACTGTTGCGTGGCCCGGAGTTTTCGTGCTTTCGCGACCGGCCGGAGATTCAGGCGGCGACGCCGCAGCCGGCGCGGTGCTCCGCGTATCGGCTCGATTGGGCGCTGCTTCGCCGGCCGTTCGCGGATTGCGCCGATTCCCTAAAGCGGACAATGGGGCGGAGACGGACTTGCTTTTCTTGGTTGGCCGTTCTTTCGCCGCCGCTCGCACTTTGCCCGCCTTCGGCTGTTCAGCGGCGCTGGCGTGCGTTTCTGAGCGAGAGGGCCTTTGGACGGGGTGCGCCGTGCGATCGGAAGAATTCCCGGACACAGCATTGCCTTTTGCGTTTTTCGAGTCGCTATTCTGACGGCTGTCCGAAGCGGATCGCCGCGCCAACAGACACCCCCGGCGTAATCGCTACTTACAGCGGCTGGAAGGCATCCCGGAACACCTGAATGCGCCAACTGTTAGTAATACTCATTATATGCTTTTCGCGTACCGGGATGTGGCAAATTCGTGAGTAGCCGGGCACCGCGAATCGCAAGGGGTTAGTTGCTTGAATCGCTGATCTTTAGTTGGTGAGCGGCCCGATCGCCCTCCGCTTCGCCTGCTGCGCGGAAACACTCAGAGGGTCCAGGGATTCAAAAGTTCCACTCCGCAGTCCTGAAAATGCCCGGCGTTTCGCGTGACAAACACCAGCGCGTGCGCTTCGGCAGTGGCTGCGAACAGGCCGTCCATCGCGCCGAGATTGGCGCCGCCTTTTTCGGCGCGAGCCATCTGCCGCCCCCATGCTCTCGCCACCGCAAGATCCACGCCCAGAATACGGCCTTCGAACCGTTCGACCAGGTCCCCGGCCACCCAGGCCTGCAACGCATCGCGCCGTTTTCCGCCAGGCATGCGTTCGATGCCGTACCAGATCTCCGCAAAGGTCAGCATGCTCAGATAAAGGCTGTCCTCGTCCGCCCCAGCGAGCCAACGCGCCACCTTCGGCTCAGGTTTCGGCTTGATCCATTCCGAGATCACGTTGGTGTCCAGCAGGTAATTCACAGGCGGATGTCACGCGGCTTCGTTTTCGGCCGGCGCACTCGCAGGCCCGAACCCCGCAGCGGCGACGCCCCGAGAAACTCCGCCAGGCTGCCCTTCTGGTGCGTCTTCCGCTCCCATTCCTCCGTCGACACAACCACGACGGCGTGACGCCCGTGCCGCGTAACGGCCTGGGGACCCTCGCGAATGGCCCGATCCAGGAGCTCGCTGAAGCGGGCCTTGGCTTGTGCGACGCCCCAGTGCCGCGCGCGCTTGGCCCCTTTGGTGCTTCGTGTGGTCATACTGGTCATTATAGTCATTTCAGGAAGGATGCGCAAGAATACGCAAATTGTGGGAAGGACGGGTGCTCTCGGCAACAAGTTCGGCGCGCCCGCGACGCCCTTCGCGATGCCGTCCGCCGCGCGACGTCCACGGGCGCGGGTCACGTCTCCTTTATGGCCACCGTGATCACCGTCCCGTCGATTTTGCCGTCGCCCACCTTATACGGCACCACGCGCAGCCGGTACGATTTACCGTCCTTGCTGATCACCGTTCGTTCCAGATTCTGCGGATTCGTCGCCACCTGCTGCACCATCTGCTGAAAGTCCGGCAATTCCACGCTCGCATTGATATTCGCAAGCGGACGGCCCACGTCGTGGGGCAGCAGCCCGAATAACACCTGCGCCCGCGGAGTGAACCGCCGGATCGTCCCGTCTCCCCCCACCATCACGATCGCCATGTCGATGCTTTCCAGCAGGTTGGTCAGATCGCTGTTCATGTTTGAGATTTCCACATTCCTCGCCCGCAGCTCGTCATTTACCGTACTCAGTTCCTCGTTCGCCGACTGGAGTTCTTCCTTCGCCGTCTCCAGCTCTTCGTTCGTGCTCTGCAACTCTTCGTTGCTCGACAGAATCTCCTCGTTCGCCGTCTGCAGTTCTTCGTTCGTCCCTTCCTGCGTCTCGATCACCGACTGCAGATATTCCTTAGTCGCCGCGAGTTCCTGTTCGAGCTTCGCGATGCGTCCGCCATCCCGCTTCTCCGCCCGGCCCAGCGCTTTGCCCGTCTGGCCGCGGCCCGGCGCGTCCTCCAGCATCAGCATGTAATAAATTTCGTTCTGGTTGTTTATGCGGAACGGAACCACCTGAAAATTGACGGGCTTCGTGTGATCGGTCGCCTCCGCCGCGCTTCCTTCGCCGTTGCCGACCCTCATCGGCACGTTTCGCCTTCGCACCGGCGCATTCTCTTTCTTCGCTCGGCTGATTGCGTTCCGCAATTCCAGCAGCAGTCCTTCGCGCGCCATTTTCAGCACGCTCAAGCTCGCTCGCCCCGGCGCCAGTTTGAAATACCGGCTGACGTTTCCCCGCGTGTGGATGATCTCCAGGTCGCTGTTGATGAACAACGCCGCCGGCGAGTAATGCGTCAGAAGCCGCCGGTCGAACTCCTTCTGAATCTCCAGGTAGTTCCACGTCGAGTCCTGCGATTTGGACGGCAGCCGCAGCGGGCCCTGCTCGGACATTTCGATCGGCCGGCTCAGCGAGAACGTAACCGCCTGCCGGCTCGGCAATCCTTTCTTCGAGAAGAATTTCAGCGAGCGGTTCTCGATTGCGAACAGGTGTGAAGCGGCTCCCACGCCCTCCGACGTCCCGAGCACCAGGAATCCTCCCGGCCGCGTGGCGTAATGGAACAACGAAATCACGCGGCCCTGCGCCGAAGGCTCCAGATAGATCAGCAGGTTGCGGCAGCTGATCAGGTCCATCTGCGAGAACGGAGGATCGTTCAGCACGTTGTGTTGCGCGAAAATGCACACGTCGCGGATGTTCTTGCTGATGCGGTACCCGCCGTCGATCCTGTTGAAGAAACGCCGCAGGCGTTCGGCGGAAACGTCGCTCTCGATGTTTTCCGGATACACGCCGGCCCGGGCGCGGGCCACGCTCGTATCGTTCACATCCGTCCCGAAAAACTGCACGGGAACCTGCGACGCGCGCGCCCCGAGAAATTCCAGAAGCACGATCGCGATCGAATAGGTCTCTTCGCCCGACGCGCAGCCGGGTGTCCATATCCGAATCGAGGCGTTTTTCCCGCGATTCTTCAAGATGCTCGGAAAGATTTCTGTCTTCATTCCCTCGAACACGTTGGGATTGCGGAAGAAACTGGTGACGTTGATCAGCATGTCCTGATACAACGCTTTGATCTCCGCCGGGCTCGACTGCACGTACCTCACGTAATCCCGCACGTCGTCCATCTTGTGGACCACCATCCGGCGATGAATCCGGCGCAGGATTGTGGTCTGGCGGTACTGCGTGAAGTCGACGCCCGTGCTGCGCCGAAGCGTTTGAAAGATGCCGTTCAGGTTGCCTGTGGCGATTGACGTTTCGCCTTCGGTTTCGCTTTCCTCCGGCCGCGGCCGGGCCACGTACGGATGCCGCGCGATGCGCACCAATTCGTGAGCGATTTCCTTCGGAGGCAGGATGTAATCCACGCAGCCCGCGCGGATGGCGCTCCGCGGCATGTCTGCGAATTTGGCGGTCTTCTCGTTCTGCGCGAAGGTCATGCCGCCCTGCGCCTGGATTTCGGCCATCCCCAGCGTTCCGTCCGTCCCATACCCCGACAGAATCACCCCGATCGATCGGTTTCCCTGCGCTTCCGCCAGCGACCGCATGAAATGGTCGATCGTCATATGCGACGTGGTGGATTCGCCGCGCGGGGAAAGCGAAAGCGTGTGATTCGAGATCGACATCATCGCGTTCGGGGGAATCACGTACACGTGATTCCGTTCCACACGCATGCCGTTTGTCACTTCCTCCACCGGCATCGACGATTTCCTCGACAGCAGGTGCGTCAGCCCGCTTTCGTGCTTTGGATCCAGGTGCTGCACCAGCACGAACGCCATTCCGCTGTCGGAGGGCAGTTGTGCGAGCAGTTCCGTGAAGCTTTCAATCCCGCCGGCTGACGCGCCGATCGCCGCGATCAGCAGTTCCTGGCCGCGCCGGGTGTTGTCGGACGACCCGCTCGCCCCGTCTCGTTCCCTCACACCCGCGCCCTGCTTGGCCGAAACGTCCGGTTTTTGCGAAGAGTTTTCTTTGCCTCGGGTGGGCTCTTTGGATTTCATATCGCCCCTCCCTCTTAAGTAATCACGGCTGGCGTTTCGCCGGCCACATAGGCCCTGCTGCTAATTCACTCAGCGCGCGTTTTCGAAAACACCAAATCCGGCAGTGTCGTCGATTCGCTCGGCGATCCAATCTGTCAACGGGGATAAACTGCCGAACCAGCAAGCGGGTCAGCGCCTGCCTCGCAATACGCTGAGCCATTCACTTGAAGGAGTCTTAATCCTTTGTCTTGCTCATCTTAATCCCGTCAATAACCCCAGGCAACTCCTATCGGGCTCGCAACGGCTCGAGCCAATCGAGCAATCAGCGATGCGCCCTTCCCGCGACCTGCGCAATCGCCCGTGCGGCCGCAGGCCGCTTTGGAGTGCGAGAGCTTGCTCTCGCTTTGCGCGTTGGCATCTCGCTTCCGCGAGATTCGGCGGCTCGCGCGAACCCTCCTCGTTTTCGC
>JBJKQB010000237.1:0-3612 GCA_046705825.1 Candidatus Acidiferrales bacterium | reverse complement strand
GCGTCATACGCGGGAAGATTCAGCGGTGTTCGGTGGTGGTGTGCCTGATCGGAAACGGAACGTCGTCGCGGAAGTGGGTGGATTGGGAACTTCGAACGGCGCGCGAAATGGGGAAAGGTATCTGTGGCGTTCGCCTAAAAGATTCGCGTGGAGACATTCCAGCATTGCTCTACGAGATAGGCGCGCCGATCGCAGCGACAATGGCTGTCGAAGATGTGGTCAGAGCAATCGAGTGTGCTGCTGCGCGCCGTTCCTAGCCAGGAGGGGTGACGGAAGTAATAGCGGGGTAGGTGAAGCAGGTCACAAGTCGGTGTGCGAGGGTATTTGGCGGGAGGGAACCGAAACAGCCGCCAAAGACTCGCTCGGCCCTTCGCCGCCGCGCTTTCAGAGATGACAACGTCCGGGCTGAAGACCTGAACACCAGCACAACTCGGCGCAGAAGGCATTTGAAATCTGACGACAAGGGCAAGAACGCCCTTCGTGGCTCAGGGCAAGCCGGCGCTGCGGTGACGAACAGCAGATCCCTCACCCCCGTTCGCGCAGAAGGCGCGCGAGCGGGTTCGGGATGACACCAAGAAATCAACTGGTTGCTCAGCCGAAATATTGGAAGCGCTGCCAGAATTGGGGCCAGGGCTGGCGAAGATTGCGGCAGACGAAGATTTCGTCCCAGCCAGCGACGGTGGCGTTGGGGATGGCGTAGCGGTTGATCACGCGCCCGGCGAACGCGCAGCTCTGGAAAGCGCGATCCAGAAAATCGCGGTGCTCCTGCAAAACGATGAGGGTCTGCGGCGGCGGATCGCCGTAGCCGCGCAGCCAGTTGGAGTTCATACCGCTGATGGCCCGCGGCAAACCATGCGCGGGACCGTAGAGATTCACCGCGCCAGCCGTTCCTTCATCGCCCGCCAGAATGCCGAGGCGTGCGCGGTCTTCGACGGGCAAGGAATCACGTATCCTGGCGACCTGCGCAACCATGTCGGGCCAGCCGATCTGCATGTTGAAATTGCCGCCGTTCATGCGATCCGCCCAGCGCCACCATGCCGAGTTCAAGGGCGCGACGGGAAGGGTTGTGGCCGCAACGATCAGACCCGATATCGCAAACGAGCACCATACGTTCCAGCGAACCGAGGCGGCGTGTCGCGCGCTGAGCGAGGCGACCCAGCGTTCGCCCCACACCGCGCCTGCGGCGAGCAGCATGGGATACGCCGGAGAGAGATAGTAGTCGCGTCCTCTGGCGGCGAAAAGGGTGATCAGCGGAATCAGGTACATCCAGCCGAGCATGCGGTAAGGCTTCCCTTCCGGCGTCGCGAACAGGAACCAAAGCCCGGCGCACCATAACGGGACGGTCATGACATTGGTGCTTCGCCAGAACTGATTCAGCAGAAAATGATCCGTCCAGCCCCAACCGATGTCGCGCGTGTGAATGCTTTTGAGCCAGGCGAGGGTGATGAAGTGATGGCGAACCTGCCAAACAATGTTAGGCAGCACGATCAGCAGCGCGACAGCCACGCCGCACCAGAGCCAGGGGCTCTTGAAATAGCGCCGAGCCGGAGTGAAGAGCAAGCCACCGATGATGCCGAACACCAGAAACGCCATCGAGTATTTCGTCATCATGCCCAAGCCAACGGAGGCGCCGATGGCGAGCCACCAGCGCGGATTCTGCGAGCGGAGCAGGCAGGCGACCGCGTATGCCACCAGCACCCAACAGAGATAATCGAAGGTCGTGTAGCCGAAAAACCAGCCCGCCACGAATGCGGGTCCTTGAATGGCCGCAGCAAAGGCAGCCAACACCTGCGCCTCGCGATGACCTCCCAGTTCACGCGCGATCAGGCCCGCGAGCAGCACGACGAATCCGTGGGACAATGCGGGGAAAAAGCGGAAGCCCCAGAGCGAAGTGCCGAAGAGAATCAATTCCAGGCGCGCAAGAAGCGCGGTGACCGGAGGGTAGACGACGTAGCCCCATTCGAGATGGCGCGCGTTGCTGTAGGTGAGCAACTCGTCGCGGTGGAAGCCGTAGTGGCCGTTGGTGGCGAAGTGCAGGAGGACGACGAAAAGTGAGAGCGCAAGCAGAATGGAGTTATCGCTTGCGAGCCATTGGCGGAATTTGTTGTGTTCCATGGATTTCGTTCGATCTCGCCGCAGGATTTTGGGGACGGGTTTTCGCGCGGCCAGACGGAATGTGCGCCGGGGGCGGCCGGTTTGTCAGTGATATGCAACACAGCAGAAGAGCGGAAGAGGGAAAAGGGAAAATCGGTGAAGCGAGAATGGCGGGCGAGGGGTCGCCGCGTGAGTTTGTCAAAGCGGTGGCAAGCCACCGCACGCCAAAGCGCTGCGCGCAGTCATGCTCTCTAGCGTTTGATTTATGGGGCGGAGACGCATAAAATTGGCGGATTACCGATGAGTTGTCGGGGCACAAATGGAGAGGGGTAGTCGCCCAGCGTAGGATGCTGGGCGTTTTTGTTTCTGGAGGCAAGGAAGCAGGGAGGCAAGGAGGCAGGGAGGCAAGGAGGCAGGGAGGCAGGGAAACAAGCTGGCGCACTCCAAAGCGCTTCGCGCAGAACAGAAGCGGATCCCTCACCCACATCCGCACAATTCGCGGCTGGGTTCCCTTCGCCAAGACACTCAGGGCAGGCGGGATGAAAACGAAGACAAATGCGGATGAACAGGAGAAGGGATGATTGACGGAGCGATACAGGAAGGGCTGACGTTCGACGACGTGCTGCTGCTGCCGGGCAAGTCGTCGATTTTGCCGGCGCAGGCGGACACGCGCACGTGTCTGGCGCGGCGGATCCCGCTGAACATTCCCATCGTGGCGGCGGCTATGGACACGGTGACCGAGTCGCGGCTGGCCATCGCGGTGGCGCGGCAGGGCGGGATCGGGTTCATTCACCGCAACATGACGATCGAGCGGCAGGGCGAGGAAGTGGACCGGGTGAAGCGGTCGGAAAGCGGGATGATCGTCGATCCCATCACCATCCAGCCGGAAATCAGCGTGCGGCAGGCGCTGGACATCATGAACAAATATCGCGTGTCGGGCTTGCCGGTGACGCGCGGGCCGAGGCTGGTGGGGATTCTGACGAATCGCGATCTGCGCTTCGAGCGCAACCTGGACCAGGCGGTGAGCAACGTGATGACCAAGGACAATCTGGTCACCGTGCCGGTGGGCACGACGCTGGACGAAGCGGAGCGGATCCTGCAGCGGCATCGCATCGAAAAGCTGCTGGTGGTGGACAACGAGTTCAACCTGAAGGGGCTGATCACGGTCAAGGACATCCAGAAGAAGATCGAGTTCCCTGCCGCAGCGAAGGACGATCACGGGCGTTTGCGCGTGGGCGCGGCCATTGGGGCGACGGGCGATTTCCTGGAGCGGGCGCAGGAAATGGCGCGGCGGAAGGTCGACGCAGTGGCGATCGATACGGCGCACGGACACTCGACGCGCGTGATGGAGGCGATACGCGCGGTCAAAAGCAAAGTGCCGGAGGTGCAGTTGCTGGCGGGGAACGTGGCGACGGCGGAGGGCGCGCGGGATTTGATCGCGCTGGGCATCGACGGGCTGAAGGTGGGGATCGGGCCGGGGTCGATCTGCACGACGCGCGTAGTGACCGGCGCGGGCGT
>JBJKQB010000236.1:0-4765 GCA_046705825.1 Candidatus Acidiferrales bacterium | reverse complement strand
CGCCGGGCGGAGGCTTTCAGGGCGGTGTGATCCTGGCGACCGCCGCGCTGATGCTTTACGTCGGCGAAGGTTTTGCGGTGTTTCGCCGGGTGGTGCCGCACGGGACGGTCGAGTTTGCCGAGGCTGTCGGCGCGGGCGGCTTTCTGCTGATCGGGATGCTCGCGTGGTTCTGGGGCAAGCCATTCCTCACCAACGTCATCCCACTGGGGAAAAGCCACCAGTTGACGAGCGGCGGCACCATGCCGCTCATCAGCGTGTCCACCGGCCTGGAGGTGACGGCCGGTTTTGTGCTGCTGCTGTATGCCTTTCTACAGGAAAACCTGACGCCGGGAGGCGAGAAGTGACCGCGCAGATTGTCACGTACGGGGGGTTCCTCGTTGCGGGGTGGCTGTTCCTGGTGGGGCTCTACGGAATCATTACGAGCCGGCATCTGGTTCACCTGTGTCTTTCGATGACGGTGGTGCAAGCGTCCACCTACGTCCTGCTGGCGGCGATCGGGTACCGGCCGGGATTGCCCGCGCCCATCTTTGTGAACATGCCTGCGGGCAGCCCGGCGGTTGATCCGGTGATTCAGGCGCTGATGCTGACCGACATCGTGGTGGAAGCGACAGTGATCGCGCTGCTGCTGGCCATCACGGTGAGAATTCACCGAAAGACCAGCACCGCGGACCCGAACGAAGTCGACATCATGCGCGGATAGCCGCGAACCCCAAATGGCGCCTCTTCCCGTTGTCATTCCACTGATGGTTGCGGCGGTTCTGGCCGCGGCAGGATACAGCTTCCATCGGCGCGTGCTGGATTCCATCGCGCTGGCGACCTCGGCGGGAGTGACGGCGATTTGCGGGCTTCTGGCCGTCGAGTCGGCGCATCAAGTGATCGTCTACTGGTTCGGGAACTGGCAGCCGAGCGCGCACGCGCATTTTCCGGTCGGCATTTGCTTCATGATCGATCCGATTGGCGCGGGGCTGGCGGCACTGACGTCCTTTCTGGTGCTGGCGGCCTTCACTTTTTCCTGGAGCTACTTCGAATCGGTCAAAGCGATCTACCACATTCTCATGCTCGTCTTCCTGGGCGCCATGTGCGGGCTGTGCCTTTCCGGGGATCTGTTCAACCTGTTCGTGTGGTTCGAATTGATGACGGCGGCGGGGGTGGCGCTGTGCGGCTACAAGTCGGAAGAGGGGCAATCGCTGCAAGGGGCGCTGAATTTCGCGGTGCTGAATACAGCGGGAGCGTTCCTCAGCCTGGGCGGTGTGGCGCTGGTCTATGCCTACACCGGGTCGCTGAACATGTGCGAAGTGGGGCAGACACTGGCGCGGCACCAGGTGAGCGCCGGGTTCCTCTGCGTATCGTTTCTGTTCATCATCTCCGGATTCCTGGTGAAGGCCGCGGTGTTCCCGTTTCATTTTTGGCTGGCCGACGCGCATGCGGTCGCGCCTACACCGGTGTGCGTGCTGTTCTCCGGAGTGATGGTGGAGCTGGGCGTGTATGCGGTCGCGCGGATCTACTGGGTGGTGTTTTCGGGCGCGTCGGCGCCCAGCACGAGCGCGATTCGCACCGTGTTCCTGCTCGTGGGGGCGCTCACCACGGTTGTCGGCGCCCTGTATTGCTTTGGACAGAGGCATTTGAAGCGGCTGCTGGCGTTTTCGACGATCAGCCACGTCGGAGTGATGGTGCTGGGGCTGGCCATTCTGCAACCCGAGGGTCTGGCGGGGAGCGCCATCTACCTGATCGGACACGGCTTGGTGAAAGCCAGCCTGTTCATCGGAGCGGGAATCCTGTTGCATCGTTTCGGCAGCGTGGACGAATTCGATCTGCTAGGCCGATGCCACGAGGTGCTGCCGATCGGGATCCTGATGGTGCTGGGTGCGGCGGGGCTAGCTGGGTTGCCGCCATTCGCCACTTTCGTGGGGGAGAAGACCATCGAGGAAGCAGCGGGGCACGTGCACCAGCCGTGGATACCGGCGGTTATTGTCCTGGCGGAGATCCTGACGTCCGGGGCGGTACTGCGCTTCACGATTCGCGTGTTTGGCGGGTGGGGGAAGGCGCGGGAACTGACGCTGCACGGCGCGCCGCACATCGAGACGAAGCCGGAAACTACCGGGCAGCATTCGCACGTACCTCTGTTTATGTGGGGACCCATGCTGGTCCTTTTGCTGGCAGCCTGCCTTGTGGCCCTGCCATGGGCTGCGCGCTCCGGAATCGGGCAGGAGATTCAGCGGTTCGAGACCCCCGGAATCTATACGAATGCTGTTCTGCTGGGCAAAACGGCGGTGGCGCCTTATGCCAGAGCGCACGTGGCCGTGCTGGGGTTCTCCTGGGAGCCGGTGATCGTACTCGTCGGGATGATCGGATTGGCGCTGGGGGCGCTGGCGTCCGGCTCGGCGAAGTATCGATTCGGAAGCAGCGTGGCGCGGCTTCTGCTGAGGGCACAAGCAGCGCTGCGGCGGCTGCAGAGCGGGCGCGTGGGGGATTACGTGGCGTGGTTCACGATCGGGATTGCGGTCTATGGCGCCTTGCTGGTCTTCTTGCGCTGAGAGAGCACCCCGCGATGCGGGGGCGGGGAGCTTTCGGAAAAGGCCGGAGCGTCGCGGCGACCAGCGAAAATCGGGAAATTCCCGAGGCGCGTTTGCGGGAATGTACTATTGCGACATCGACGAAAAGGCGTGCTATACTTTCGTTCCTGTCCCGAGCGGCGGGCTTTTCTGTCCCTTTTAGAGAGTCGTCAGAAAACCAGCGAAGTTTCTCGCCGGGCGTGGAGGTGGATTTATCGCTGAACGAGGTCCGGTTGGCCTTCGAGTAAACGAGCGCATTCGCGCCCGGGAAGTCCGTTTGATCGACGAAGCGGGAAACCAGTTTGGGGTGGTTTCTCTATTCGACGCGTTGAAGCGCGCCAGAGAGGCGGGGCTCGATCTGGTGGAGATCTCGCCGAACGCTATGCCGCCGGTTTGCAAACTGGTGGACTACGGCAAGTTTCTTTACGAGCAGAACAAGAAGGCGCACGAGCAAAAAAAGCACCAGAAAGGCGGGCAGATCAAGGAAGTGAAGTTCCGGCCGTCGACCGCCGAGCACGATTACCAGGTGCGCAAAAACCAGATCATCCGGTTCCTGGGCGAGGGCTACAAGGTGAAGGCCATGATCTTCCACCGCGGCCGCGAAATGGCGCACCAGGACGTGGGCCGCTCGAAGATGGAGCGCCTGCTGAAAGACATCATGGAGCACGCGCAGGTCGAATTCGGGCCGCGCATGGAAGCCAACATTCTGCTGGCGCTGCTGGCGCCCAAGAAAGGCGTGCCACCCACTGCCGGGGGACGCCCCCAGCCGACGGGGAGCACGCCGGCCTAAGCCATCGAAAGAGGACATCGTGACGAAGAACAAGAAGATGAAACTGAAGACGCACCGGGGAGCCGCCAAGCGCTTCAAGATCACCTCGGGCGGCAAAGTGATGCGCATGCATTCGGGCAAGCGCCACTTGCTGGGCACCAAAGCGCCGCGCCGCATGCGCAAGCTGGGCAAGGCCGTCCAGGTGAGTCCGGCCGACGCGCCGAACGTGCTTCGGGCGTTGCCTTACGGCGTGTGACACACTAGAATTTCCCGATTCGCCAAGCCAGGCAGAGCGTAGTCCCGCCGCGGCGGGCCTGCCGGCTTATCCTGAAGCCGCGATGGATTCGCGGCCGATGGACTTGTCCTGAAACCCGATTCGGGGTGAAGGGACGCGCAAGCTGATACAGCTTGCTTTGCTCTCGCGTATTTTGCGCGAGGGCTCGACGAATACGCCGCGGAGTTTTGCAGGCCAGGGCCGCACTCGTTCGCTTCAGCGGAAGCGGCGAGCTGCCCCGGGCCGCAACCCTCCGCGCAGCAAATCTCATTCGCATTCAAAGAGGAGAAGCAGAGCCATGGCTCGTGTAAAACGTGGAACGAAGCGGCGCGCGCGGCGGAAGAAACTGCTGAAGCACGCCAAGGGATTTTTCCTGACCAAGAGCAAGCTGTACCGGTCGGCGAAGGAGGCGGTGAACCGCTCGCTGCGCTACAGCTATCGCGACCGGCGCAACCGCAAACGCGATTTCCGCACGCTGTGGATCCAGCGCATCGGCGCGGCGGCGCGCAACAACGGCACGACCTACAGCCAGCTGATTCACGGGCTGAAACTGGGCGGCATCGACATCGACCGCAAGATTCTGGCGGACATGGCCGTGCACGATGCGGAAGGCTTTGCCGCGCTGGCCGCTTCGGCCAAGCAGCATCTGGCCAAAGCGCCGGCGCAACCGGCGGCCTAGCAGCGTTTGTGGCGCGGGCGTCTCGCGCGTTGTTGCTCGCGGCTTTGTCATCGAGGGCTTGGACGGGGGATGACGAGACCTCGGGTCTGCACACCCGGGGCCGCATTTGGCCCAAACGCATCTTGAGCATGCCTGACATACCGATCGTCGAGAAAAAGCTGGCCGATTTGGGCGAGGCCTCACCTGAAGAGGTTGTGGCGCGCTTCGCAGAAGTGCGCCGGCGATTCACGGCGCAGGCCGCGGAACACTCCTCCCGAAATGACACGGAGGAATGGCGCACCTTCGTGCTCGCCTGGACCGGACGCAAGTCGGGCGTGCTGTCCCAAATAACCGACAACTGGCTGAAGCCCGCGCCGCCCGAACTGAAGCGCATCGTCGGCCAGGAACTGAACAAGCTCAAGGCGCACGTCGAATCCGTGCTCGCCGAACGCGAAGCGGAAATCAAAGCCGCCGCGGAGAAAGCGGCCGCCGCGCGCGACAAAATCGACCTC
>JBJKQB010000235.1:0-4414 GCA_046705825.1 Candidatus Acidiferrales bacterium | reverse complement strand
GCTGGGCGCGCGGTCGCTGGATGAAATTGTGGGCGCCGTTCACCTGCTGAGGCCGCGAACGGAGTCCGCAACGCGCGCGGTGTGCCGGCTGCTGGACCCTGCGCCTGAACCGCCGGCGCAAATCTCGGAGGGCGGGCGCGACGCGGTGGGAGTGCATGGAGAATTGATCCGGAGGTTTGCGGGACTGCTGGCCGCGGATTCGAAACCCGTTGCCCCGAGTGCGATGAAATCGACGGTGCCGCTGCGGCTGGCTTTCCCGATCGCCAATTCCGACCGCGCGGTGGGCGCTCATCTGAGCGGGCAGATTCTGCGCAGCACCTCGTTCGAAGGGCTGGGCGAAAACATCATCGACTGCGAATTCCGCGGCGCAGCGGGGCAGAGCTTCGGCGCATTCCTTATATCCGGGCTGCGATTCCGGCTGCGCGGCGAAGCGAACGACTACGTGGGCAAGGGCCTGAGCGGGGGAACGATCGCGATCTCCACGGGCGCTGCAGCTTCGCGGCGCGGCGACGTCCTCGCGGGCAACACCGTGCTGTACGGTGCGACCAGCGGCGAGCTGTACGTTGCGGGCGGAGCGGGCGAGCGTTTTGCGGTGCGCAACAGCGGGGCGCTGGCGGTGGTGGAAGGCGTGGGCGATCACGGATGCGAGTACATGACCGCGGGCGTGGTCGTCATTTTGGGGAAGACGGGCGTGAATCTGTGTTCGGGAATGACGGGAGGGCTGGTCTACGCGCTGCGGCAGGCGGTTGCGGAGGGGAATTACAACCGCGAATTCGTGCGCTGCGCGGAGCTGGAGGGCGAGGCGGCGGCTTCGTTTGCCGATTCCTCCGAAGATGGGACGCGAATGTCTCCGGCCTGGGTGGAAGTCGATGACGACCAGGAGGAATCGTGGCTGCGGCGAGTGCTGCGCGAGCACGCGCGCCTGACCGGCAGCCCACGAGCGCGGCGACTGCTGAATTCGGAAGAACGCCTACCGCTGGTCCGGCTGGAGCCGGTTCATTTGCCGTGCTCGGTGGCGCAGACTTGGGAACCGATACTGGACCGGCTCGAGCAGCAGGAAATGATCGCGCTGGGGCTGCCGCTGCACTCGCGGCGCCGCGCGCATGCGGCAGACGTTCCGGTCTCCGGCGGCGTGGCGACTACGGAAGCGACGCGAGCGGGGCGCCTGACACGCACGGCCAGCGCGAACTCAGGGATCGGGTCCACCGCCGGAACGGATTCCATCACCAAACCCTGCTGAGGCTTGGGGCGATGCGCCAGTTGTCCAGCCACATTTTCCGGCGTTTGCTATAATCCAGCACAACCCCACACGGGCCACGAGCCGATTATGGATTTCGATCATCTGGTCACATTCGTCGAAATCGCAAAACAAGGGAGCTTTTCGCGCGCGGGGCAGAAGCTGTTCCGCTCGCAGCCGGCGGTCAGCGCGCAGATCCGCCTGCTGGAGCAGGAGTACGGGCAGAAGCTGTTCGACCGCGTGGGAAAATCCATCCAGCTGACTTCGGCGGGCGAAGCGCTGCTGGAATACGCGGGGAAGCTGCTGACGCTGCGGAACGAATCGCTGCGCGCCGTAGCCGATCAGGCCAGCACGCCGCGGGGCACGCTGGCGATCGGGGCGAACGAGGCGACTTGCCTGTACGTGCTGCCCAACATTTTCGCGGAATATCACCGGCTGTATCCCAACGTGCAGATCAGCATCTACCGGAATTTCAGCCACAAGGTGATCGAGAAAATCGAGAACGGAGCGATCGACGTGGGAGTGGTGACGCTGCCGGTGAAGTCGCCGAGCCTGCGCGTGCATCCGATTTTTCGCGACCGCATCATGCTGATGACCAGCCCGTTCAATCCGCTGGCGAAAATGAAGACGGTGACCACGGCGCAAATCGCCGAGCATCCGCTGATCGTTCCGAAGACGGGCTTCATGCGGCAGGTGCACGACAAGCAGTTCCGGCCGTTCCGCTCGCGGCTGCACATCAGCATGGAGCTGCCCAGCGTAGGGATGATCAAGCGGTTCGTGGCGGCGGGACTGGGAGTTTCGCTGATCAGCGAGAGCTTCGTGCGCGACGAAGTGCGCGCGGGGAAAGCGAAACTGATCGCGGTGGCGGACATGGACGTTTGGCGGGAGCTGGGAGTGGTGTACCGGCGGGACCGCACGCTGCCGCGATCGGCGACGTCGTTCGTCAACATGGTGCGGCAAGGGGTGGATTACCATCCCGACGGGAAAAGCGCCGGGAAGAAGTGAGCGTCAGGGAATTGCGGCGAGGGGCCGCGCCAGGGGATTCTTCAAGTGAGTGCCAAATCTTCTCGAGCGTTTCGGGTGGGGATTGCCGGGCCGGTTGGCTCGGGGAAAACGGCGCTGGTCGACCGGCTGAGCCAGCGGCTGTGGCCGAAATACAATCTTGCCGTGGTGACCAACGACATCTACACGAAAGAGGACGCAGAGTTCCTGCTGCGGCAGGGCACTCTACCCGCGGAACGCGTGCGGGGAGTGGAAACGGGGGCGTGCCCGCATTCGGCGATTCGCGAGGACGCGTCGATGAACCTGCGCGCGATTGCGGATTTCGAAGACGCGCTGCCGGGGCTCGAACTGGTGTTCGTGGAAAGCGGAGGCGACAACCTGTCGGCGGCGTTCAGCCCCGAGCTGGTGGATGTGTGGATCTACGTGATCGACGTGGCCGAGGGCGACAAAATTCCGCGCAAGGGCGGGCCGGGAATTACGCGCTCGGACTTGCTGGTCATCAACAAGATCGATCTTGCACCGTACGTAGGCGCGTCGCTCGAAGTGATGGAACGCGATTCGAAGAGGATGCGCGGCGAGCGGCCATTTGTGTTCACGAACTTGCGCGGGGAGGTCGGGATCGACGCAATTGTGGATTGGCTCGAAGCCAAGCTGCACGATCCGCGCGCGCGCCACGAAATCATCGATGCACACGCTCCCTACGTGGGCCGGCCGCACACGCACGATCATGGGGACGGGCACGTTCACGCACATACCGACAGCGGCGCATCGCATTCGCATCCACATGAACATGCGCAGGCGCAGGCGGATGCCGGTGCACATGAGCAGCCCGGGCAATCGGGTTAGAAGCTGATGAGCGGCCCCGCGGAAATTCTGGGAAACGCTGCGCTGGCCGAGCTGCGGCTGCTCCAATTATGTGACACGGCGCTGCCGATAGGTTCGCTCGCGCATTCGTATGGGCTCGAAACGCTTGCGGATCGCGGCCTGCTGGCGGCGCCAGACCTTCCGGAATTTTTCGCGGCGCATCTGGAAGAAGCGGGAACGCTCGAAGCGGTGTTCTGCCGCGCGGCCTTCCGCCTGGGGCGCATGCCTCTCGGCGAATTCGCGGCGGATGAGTGGGCCGCGTTGAATCGCCGGTTGAGCGCGATGAAGCCGGGGCGCGAAGCCCGCGAGGCAAGCATCACGCTGGGGCAGAATTTTCTCCGCTGCGTGCTGCTTATGGAAGACCTGGGCGCAGTGCGGCGCGCTTTCGAGGCCGGCCGATTGCTTGTGGCGCCGGCGGAAATTCATCACAGCACGGCGTTCGGTCTGGCGTGCGGCGCGCTGGGGATCGAGGAGGACCGCTCGATCGCGGCGTATCTGCACCAGCAGATCGCCGGCTTGCTCTCCGCATGCCAGCGCCTGCTGCCACTGGGGCAAAGCGCAGCGGCGCGAATTTTGTGGGATCTGAAACCGTCCATCCTGCGCGTGGTCCAGCGAAGCGCGAATTGCGATCCGGATTCGGTGTACTGCTTCAGCCCGCTCGTCGATTGGGCGGCCATGGAGCATCCCGCGCTTTCGACGCGCCTGTTCGTCAGCTAAACGTGGCACACGCATTGCAAGTCGTTCGCAGGCGGGAGCGGAGCGAGTTTGATGCACCGGCTCGCAGCGCGGTTCGCGCTTCGCTGGACCTCCAATTCGAGCGCGGCACATCGGGCGCGACAATCCTGTCCCGCAGCCGGCAAGAAGCGCCGTGGCGCGTGGTGCGCGCGTTCCCGCTGCGCGATGGCTCGGCGCTCGCGCACCTGCACAACGTTTCCGGAGGTTTGCTGGGAGGCGATCAGCTGGCGCTGTCCGTAGACGTTGGCCCGGGGGCGGAGGTGCAGATCACGACGACTGGCGCAACGCGAATTTATCGCCCGCGCACAGGCGCGCCGGCAGCCACGCAGCGGAACAAAATTCGCGTGGCTGAAAACGGCGTGCTGGAGTATGTGCCGGACGCGATCATCCCCTATGCGGGCTCGCGATTCCTGCAGGAGACGACCATCCAACTTGCTCCGGGCGCCGGCCTTTTCTGGTGGGAGATCGTGGCGCCGGGAAGAGAGGCGCGCGGCGAGTTGTTCGCATACGAATCGTTCGCAATGAAATTGGATCTGGTTGCAGGGGGAAAGCTCGTTGCCGCCGAACGCGCGCGGC
>JBJKQB010000234.1:0-5101 GCA_046705825.1 Candidatus Acidiferrales bacterium | reverse complement strand
CTGGCGGTAAACGGCACGGTGAACGACCTCGCCGTTGCGGGCGCTCGCGCCGAAGCCCTGGTGGTCACCTTCGTCCTCGAATCGGGGCTGTCGACGGAAATTCTGCAAGCGGAAGTGGAAGCCATGGCCGTCGCCGCGGCGAAAGCCGGAGTGTGCATTGCGGGCGGCGATACGAAAGTGGTCGAGCACGGCAAAGCCGACTCGATGTACATCTCGACCGCCGGCGTCGGCTCGCTGATCCCCGAGGTCTCTGTCGATCCTGCATCCGTTCGCGCGGGCGACAAAATTCTTCTCTCTGGCCCGATTGGCGATCACGGCGTGACCATCCTGCTCGCGCGCGGCGAACTCGACCTGGAAGCCGATCTTTCTTCCGATACGCGCTCCGTGCTTCCCTTCGTCGAAGCCATCGCCCGCCTGGCCGGGCCCTCGATTCGCTGGATGCGCGATCCGACGCGCGGCGGCGTGGCTACCTCGCTGAACGAACTGGCGCGGGACTGCCGGCTCGGCATCGTCCTGCGCGATGACCAGATTCCCGTGCGCGACGCGGTGCGCGGCGCCTGCGAACTGCTCGGCCTCGATCCGCTGCACATCGCCAACGAAGGCCAATTTCTCGCGGTGATCGCCGCCGAAGCCGCGGACGCCGCGCTCCACGCCCTGCGGCAAATTCCGGGTGGCGAGCAAGCCTGCATCATCGGCGAAGTTCAGGAGCAGCCCGCCGGGGCGGTGCTGGTCACCACGCAATATGGCGGCACGCGAATCGTCGACATGCTTGTGGGCGACCCGCTGCCGCGCATCTGCTGAGAACGATCATGGCTACCGAGTGCCACATGATGCGCGAAGCCCTGGAGACTTGCGCGCATGCCTAAGCTCGAGCTGTTCGGCTCCGCCAGCTGCCCCCACACGCGCGAAATGCGCGAGTGGCTCGAATGGCGTGGCGACGATTTCATCGAATACGACGTCGAGGCCGACCCGGCCGCCCGCGAGCGCATGCGCGCCCTCACGGGAGGCCAGCGCACGGTTCCCGTTCTGGTGGACGCCGGCAAAGTGGTCCAAATCGGCTGGCAAGGCCGCGGCTGCATCGTGAGCGGAGAGTGAGCCGTGGCCGAGAAATCAGTGACCGCCCGCCCGATCGCCGCACGCACCGTCAAAGTGCGCGGTGTCGTGCAAGGCGTGGGTTTTCGCCCGTTCGTATTTCGTCTGGCGCGCGCCAACGCGCTGGCCGGCTGGGTTTTCAACGGCGGTGAAGGCGCCGAAATCTTTCTGGAGGGCGCGGACGACCGTCTCGAGGCTTTCGTTCGCGATCTGACGTCCGCCGCGCCCGCCGCCGCGCGGATCACCGAAATCGAAGTGACCGCTTGCGCCCCCCGCGGCATTCGTGATTTCACCATCCGCGAAAGCCGCCGCGAGGACCGCCTGACCACACGCATGTCGCCCGATCTTCCCGTGTGCGACGATTGCCTCCGCGAACTCTTTGATTCCGCCGACCGGCGCTATCGCTATCCCTACGTCAACTGCACGAATTGCGGCCCGCGCTACAGCGTCACTCTCGCTCTTCCCTACGACCGCCGGAACACCACCATGAGCCGTTGGCCGCTCGATGAATTCTGCGCCGGGCAATATCAAAATCCGGAGGACCGCCGCTTTCACGCCCAGCCGATTGCGTGCCCCTCGTGCGGGCCCGCTTATTTCCTCCAGCAGGACGGCCAAATCCTCCGCGGAAATGAGCAGAGCATTCGCGCTGCCGCGGAATTGCTTGCCGCGGGCCGTATCGTCGCGGTGAAAGGGCTCGGCGGATATCATCTCGCCTGCGATGCAAGGAACGCGCAAGCCATTCACAATCTGCGCGAGCGCAAATATCGCAAGGAAAAGCCGTTCGCGCTGATGGCGCGCGATCTCGCAGCGGCCCGGCAAATTGTCGAACTCGGGCCCGAGGCCGAAGCGCTGCTCACTTCCATCGCGCGCCCCATCGTCCTCGCGCGTGCGAAGGCCCGCTTCCCCGGGATCGCGCCGGACAGCGAGGAACTCGGCGTGATGCTCCCCTACACACCCCTGCATCATTTGCTCTTTGACGCCGGCGCGCCCGCAATCCTGGTGATGACCAGCGCGAACCGTTCGAGCGAGCCCATCGCCTACGAGGATTCCGACGCCCTCGAGCGCCTCTCCGCCATCGCGGATGCGTTTCTGATCGGCGAACGCCCCATCGCGCGCCGCGTGGACGATTCGGTCGCGCGCGCCGGCGTCTTTGGCCCGGCCATTCTGCGCCGCTCGCGAGGCTATGCTCCCGGCGCGGTCACCACCATTCCCGCCGATCGCCCGATCCTGGCCGTGGGCGCCGACCTGAAGAACACCATCGCTCTCGTGGTGCACGGGCAAGCCTTCGTCAGCCAGCATATCGGCGATCTGCAGGACTATCCCTCGCTGCGCGCGTTTCAGGAAACGATCGACGATCTCACTTCCATGTACGACGTGAATTGGGACGACCTGCTTGTCGTTTGCGACGCTCACCCGCAATATGCCTCAGCCGAGCATGCTCGCAGCCTTCCGGCTCGGGCGCGCGGCCGCATCCAGCATCATCGCGCGCATGTCGCGTCGGTTCTCGCCGAGCGCCGCGCATGGGATGCTCGCGCGATCGGCGTCAGCTTCGACGGCACAGGCTACGGCGACGACGGCACGATTTGGGGCGGAGAAATCTTCCTCGGCAGCATCCGCGATGGGTTCGAGCGCATCGCGCACCTTCGCAGCGCGGTCCTGCCTGGCGGCGATGCTGCCGCGCAATACCCGGTGCAAGCGGCCGCGGGATTTCTGGCGCAACTCGAAGACCTGCCCGAGCTCGGCGCAGCGCCGTTCTCTTTCCCCGGCCGCTATGACGACGCGCGCGTGCTGTTGCGCAAGGGCGTGCGCAGCTTTACGACTACTTCGGTGGGACGCTTGTTCGATGCTGCGGCGGCGCTCCTTGGCTTCACGCGCGGCGCCAGCTTCGAAGGCCAGGCTGCCATGTGGCTCGAGCAGCTCGCGCGCACGGCGGCAAACACGGATACGTATTCATTTCCCTTCGATGGCGGTGAACTCGATTTCCGCCCGCTCCTTCGCGCGGTTGTTGACGACCGGCTTCGCGGGCGCGACGCTGCTGAAATCGCGCGCGCCTTCCAGCGCGGCGTTGCCTCTGGAGTCGCGCAGGCTGTCGCGCGCCTCTGCGGCCATCACAGCCTCGATACCGCCGTGCTTTCCGGCGGCGTCTTCCAAAACGAATTGCTGCTCGAGGACTTGCACAAAATCCTCGCGGCAACTCCGCTGAACGTTTGGACCAATCACGAAGTGCCTCCCAACGACGGCGGCATCAGCCTCGGCCAGGCTGCGCTCGCTGCTTTTGGCCGCTTCGATTCCGAAACTCGCGGAGCATCCGATGCATGAACTCTCCATCGCCATGAGCATCGTCGACCTCGCGCAGGAGGAATCGCAAAGCCGCGGCGGGCTGCGCGTCAACGCCGTGCACCTGCGCCTCGGCGCGCTCTCCGGCGTGGTGAAGGACGCGCTGGTTTCCTCCTACGAAATGGCTTGTCAGGATACGCCGCTCGCGGGCTCGCGGCTCGTTATCGAGGACGTGCCGGGCATGGTCTATTGTCCCGCCTGCGCCGCTTCGCGGCCCGTGCGCACCTCCGAGTGGTTTTGCTGTTCGGTATGCGGCGCGATAGCATCGAGGATCGTGCAGGGCAAGGAACTCGAACTCGTCTCGCTGGAGGTAGAAGAGTGAGCCCCGGGACGCGCATCCTCGAAGTGCGCCAGAACGTGCTGAAGAAGAATGATCTTCTGGCGCGCGCGCTGCGCCAGCGCTTCCGCGATGCGGGCGTTTTCGTGGCCAGCATGGTTTCCAGCCCCGGCTCCGGCAAGACCACGCTGCTCGAAAAGACGCTTACGCTCCTGCAGCCGGAGCTTCGCGTCGCGGCGCTGGTCGGCGATCTCGCCACGGAGAACGACTCGCTTCGTCTGGCCCGCAGCGGCGCGCCGGTCCGGCAGATCACCACCGGCACGCTGTGCCATCTCGAAGCCGCTATGGTTGAAACCGCGCTGGAGGGCTGGAATCTCGCCGGCCTCGATTTCCTGTTCATCGAAAACGTCGGCAACCTCGTCTGCCCTTCGTCTTACGATTTGGGCGAGAACATTCGCCTCGTGCTGATGTCCGTCACAGAAGGCGAAGACAAGCCGCTCAAGTATCCGACCATCTTCAACAGCGCGGACGTTGCCGTCATCACCAAGATGGACCTTGCCGCCGCCGCCGAATTCGATCTCGGCGCTGCCTGCCGCAATATCGAGGCCGTGCGGCCGGGAATGCAGGTGGTGAAAGTCTCCGCCAAGACCGGCGAGGGCATGGACGCCTACCTCGATCTCTTCAAGTCCCGCCGCGCCGCCGTGAATCGCGGCTGAACCCCGCGCCTCGCGCCGCATCTCCTCCGTGCGCGATGGGCACAGACTCGGGGACGCTCAAGTCGGGCAAATTGGAAAAACCGCCGCGAATCGGCTAAAATGTTCGTTTCGACGCTGGCCTAGCGACGCGGCTGTGTGGACCCGCTCTGTTTCGCACCGCGCAGATCGGCCGGCAAAAAGGGGAGCTCATGAAAGAAGGAATTCATCCGGACTACCATGCTGTCACCGTCCATTGCGCCTGTGGCAGCACGTTCCAGACCCGCTCGACCTTCAAGGGCAACATGATTCGCGTGGAAATCTGCTCGAGCTGCCATCCCTTCTTCACCGGCAAGCAGAAGCTCATCGACACGGCCGGACGCGTCGAACGCTTCCAGAAGAAGTACGCGAACAAAGCTGCCGCCAAGAAGTCCTGAACCGGCAGCGGCTCGCATCCTCCCATCGGATCGGTATCCACGCGCTCGCGAGTTCGCCGGTGCGTGCTACGATTCAATCGGGTCGCCTGGGGACGCGCCCGGTGTACAATTGAGCGCCGAAGATGGCCACGCAATTTTCTCCTGCACCCGATTCGTCCCAGCAGCATCCGGTTGAGACCGCGCCTCCGCGCGTCACTCTGCGCAACGCCTTCGCTCATTCGTTCGACTCGGCCATAGCGGCGGCGCGCACCTGCTATTCCTCGCGC
>JBJKQB010000233.1:0-4364 GCA_046705825.1 Candidatus Acidiferrales bacterium | reverse complement strand
GTTCAATCAGTCGCCGCTGGCGGCCGGGCCGTTTGCGGCCCCGCCCGGCAAAGTTCCCGACACGAAGATCACGTTTTCGCCGCACACCGCGAGCGAGGCGAGCAGAATTCTGGGCGGTGTGGTCAAGCGCATCCAACAGGAAAAGACCTCCGGAGACACCATCGGCAACGTGCTGTTTGCGGTGATGCAGCTGGATGACGGCAGCATGGCAAGGCCTTCTTCGGGCAAGAAGAAGACTTCGTCGAAAAAGCCGGCCACGCCCAATCCTGTTTATGCGGCGTTGCGCGCGCTCCACGGCAACGCGAGCATTTTCACCTACGGCATTTCCGACAGCCCCGGCGGAATTTATCTCTACACCCCCGGCAAGACCACCGGGGTGCTGGTGACCGGAAAGCCCGGGAGCACGCTGCTGCCGCCGCCGTTCGACCAGCTGCCGATAGTCGTCGGGCATCAGATCCACCACAAATTCGTGATTTGCGGTCTGAACGGGGCGGATCCGGTGGTGTACTGCGGGTCGTCGAATCTGGCGCTGGGCGGGGAGGAGAATAACGGCGACAACTTGCTGGAGATACACGACGCGGATGTAGCGACGGCGTTTGCGATCGAGGCGCTGGCGCTGGTCGACCACTTCAATTTTCTCGATCACTACGCGCGCAAGTCGAAAGGCGCCAAGGCCACGACGGCGAAGGCGAACCTGCGCCAGGCCGCCGAATCAGCGGGCTGGTTTCTTTCAACCACTGACGCCTGGGTGAAGCCGTACTACAACGCGAAGGACCTGCACTGTATGGAGCGCCGGCTGCTGGCGTGAGGCGGGGGGCGCGGGGCACCTCGGAAGCGGGGCCGAAGAGTTGAAAGTTGAGAGTTGAGAGTTGAAAAGTTCAGAGAAGACGATCGAGGAGCGAGCTTGGCGCGCGGACGGAATCCAAAACCCCGGCGGGACGCCGGCGCTACTAGGCCCAGCCACCTCGCGATCCGCGGGCGCGATCGCGACGTTGCTTCCAATCCTGCGGGTGAGGTTCTTTTGCGCGGGAGGAGGCGAACGGCTAGAATGAATGTTTTGGGATTCAGGAGATGACTGAAGGGGGAAGCGGCAGACGGGTGACGACGCTGCCTGTGTCCCTCCGTGTCTCCCGGCGGCCATTCATGCGCACACCTCAACAAACTGCACGGCCGCAATTTGAAGGATCGAGCCCGGCATAATTTATGGACGTTGAAAAGTTTGTAGACGGCATAGTTTCGTTCTTCATCGGGACGAAGCACGAGCGCGATATCAAGAAGATTCAGCCGCTGATCGCGGAGATCAACGCGCTGGAACCCGAGATGAAGGAACTCCCCGAGGCGGAGTTCCCGGCGCGCATGGCCGCGCTGCGCGCGGAGACGCAACAACGGCTGGAAGGAATCGAGCCAAGCGATAGCGATTACCGGAAAAAGATGCAAGAGGCCTTGCAGCCCGCCATCGTGCCCACCTTCGCGCTGGTGCGGGAAGCGGGCCGGCGCACGATCGCCATGCGGCATTTCGACGTGCAGCTGATCGGCGGCCTGGTTCTGCACCAGGGGCGCATCGCCGAAATGAAGACGGGCGAAGGAAAAACGCTGGTAGCGACATTGCCGGAGTGCCTGAACGCGCTCGCGGGACGCGGCGTGCACATCGTCACCGTGAACGACTACCTGGCGCGGCGCGACGCGGAATGGATGGGCCCGATCTACAAGATGCTGGGTCTGACCGTAGGCGTGATCGTCCACGATCTGGAAGACAACCAGCGGCGCGCGGCGTATGGGGCGGACATCACCTACGGCACGAACAACGAGTTCGGCTTCGACTACCTGCGCGACAACATGAAATACGACCTGCAGGATTGCGTGCAGCGTGGACACCAATTCTGCGTGGTGGACGAAGTGGACTCGATCCTGATCGACGAAGCGCGCACCCCGCTGATCATTTCCGGGCCGGCCGAGGAATCCACGGACAAGTATTACCGCGTGGACAAAATCATTCCCAAACTGATCAAGGAAATCGATTACACCCTCGACGAGAAGATGCGCACGGCCACGTTGACGGAAGAAGGCGTGTCGAAATGCGAGCGGCTGCTCAATCTGGGCAACCTGTACGATCCGGCGAACATGGAAATCATCCATCACGTGTACCAGGCGCTGCGCGCGCACACGCTGTTCACGCGCGACGTGGACTACGTAGTGAAGGATGGCGAAGTAGTGATCGTCGACGAGTTCACCGGGCGGCAGATGCCCGGGCGGCGCTGGTCGGACGGCTTGCACCAGGCGGTGGAAGCGAAAGAAAACGTCAAGATCGAGCGCGAAAACCAGACGCTGGCGACGATCACCTTCCAGAATTATTTCCGCATGTACAAAAAGCTGTCGGGCATGACCGGCACGGCGGAAACGGAAGCGGCCGAGTTCCACAAGATTTACGGCCTGGACGTGGTGGTGATACCGACGAACAAAACGCTGATCCGCATCGAGCATCCGGACGTGGTGTACCGCACGGAGGCGGAGAAATTTGATGCGGTGGTCAACGGGGTGATCCAGGAAGACGGGACGCGCGTGGCGGGCATCCGGCAGTACCACGAGAGCGGGCAGCCAGTGCTGGTGGGCAGCATCTCCATCGAAAAATCGGAAACGATCGCGGAGTTGCTGCGCAAAGCGGGCATTCCGCACCAGGTGCTGAACGCCAAGCAGCACGAGCGCGAAGCCACGATCGTGGCGC
Organism: Candidatus Acidiferrales bacterium; assembly: GCA_046705825.1. Lineage (GTDB taxonomy): Bacteria > Acidobacteriota > Terriglobia > Acidiferrales > UBA7541 > Palsa-295. Next base: position 1,642 of record JBJKQB010000233.1, on the reverse strand, counting down.
AGGCCGGACGCAAGGGAGCGGTGACTGTCTCGACCAACATGGCCGGGCGCGGAACCGACATCTTGCTGGGGGGCAATCCGGAAGCGATGACGCGGCAGTACAGCCTGAAGAACAAGCTGGCCATGCCGTACGCGCCGGCGGCAGCGGTGATTGGCGCGCCCGTCGCCGTGGGAGCGGGCGCGGGCGGAAACGGCGGCGCGAACGGCGGGGAAACTCCGGCGCAGGCGGACGCGGCAATCGCAAGCGGCGACGGCGGATCCGGCGCTTCCGCAGCGCCCAAAGAAACGCCCATGGTGCTGTTCCAGCAGGAAGGCAAGATTTTTCAAGTGCCGCTCGATCAATGGAAGCCCATTTTCGACGGTTTCGCCGAGCAGTGCCGCGCCGAACACGACGAGGTGGTCGCCATGGGCGGCCTGCACATTCTGGGCACCGAACGCCACGAGGCGCGGCGCATCGACAATCAGCTGCGCGGGCGCGCGGGACGCCAGGGCGATCCGGGCTCCTCGCGTTTCTTCCTTTCGCTCGAGGACGACCTGCTGCGCATCTTCGGGGGCGATCGCGTGAAGGCGTTGATGTACCGGCTGGGGATGACGGAAGGCGTTCCCATCGAGTCGCGTCTGATCAGCAAGCGCATCGAAAACGCGCAAAAGGACCGCGAGGCGCAGAACTTCGAAGCCCGCAAACACCTGCTGGAATACGACGACGTGATGAACAAGCAGCGCGAGGCCATCTACTCGCTACGCGGCTCGTTCCTGGAAGGCCGCGACCAGAAGGAATTCGTGCTGGAGCGTGCCACTTCGCTGGTGTCCTGGCTGGTGGATTCCTTCTGCCCGCGGGAGCAACATCCCGACCAGTGGAATACGACCCAGTTCGGAAATGAAGTGCTGAACCAGTTTGGGATCGAGCTGAAGTCGGCGGGAATCGATCTGGGGACGCTGGGACACGACGAAGTGGATGAAGCGCTGATGCAAAAGGTGCAGGCGCGCTACGAAGAGAAAGAAAAGCTGTTCGGCGCGCAAACGCTGCGCTGGCTGGAGCGGCATATCCTGCTCGACATCGTGGACGCGCAGTGGAAGGACCACCTGCTCACGCTCGATCACTTGAAGGAAGGGATAGGGCTGCGCGGCTACGGGCAGAAGGACCCGCTGGTCGAATTCAAGAAAGAGGCATTCACGCTGTTCGAAGACATGATGGACCGCATCGACACAGAAGCGGTGCGCTTCCTGTTCCTCATGCAGCCCGCGCGGCCGGAAGCGGAGGCACGGCAGATCGAACAGCGGCAGCGGCGGCAGCAGCAGAATCTGCAGTTCCAGGCCGGCCCGGCGCAGGCCGAAGCTCCGAAGCCCGTGCGCGCGGGCGCGAAAGTGGGGCGCAACGATCCCTGCCCCTGCGGTTCAGGCAAGAAATACAAGAAGTGCCACGGCGCCGCGGCCTGATTAGCGTCGGTTTCGGCTCCGCAGCTCATCTCATTTCGACTGTCGCGGCGCGAGCGCCAAGAGCAAAAGCCTCTGATTTGCGGCCTCCGCTTGCGCCTTGAATTCCGGCTGGCGAACTGGCGAGGAATGGCTTTCTCGTAGTGTCTGCGATTTACCCCCCCCCCCGAGTGAACATTTCCGCGGTCTCCTGCGTAACTGAGTTTGAC
>JBJKQB010000232.1:0-3068 GCA_046705825.1 Candidatus Acidiferrales bacterium | reverse complement strand
TAGATGTCGCGGCGCTGCGAAAGTTGCAGGGCTCGCCGCTCGCCGGGCTGCTGGGGCTGACGGTCACGGACCCATCACGGCGCTCGCCCGAGCGCATGGACCGGGATTACGCGCAATTCGTTCACGGCACTGGATTTGACTACACCCGCGACCTCGATCGCGCCGCCATCGCCTTCTGGCCCAACGACTTGACTCCTGCCGCCAATGAGGCCGGCGAGAACCCCTCGCTGGCCCTCGCCGACGGCCGGTTTGACGAGCGCAAGATCACCGCGTACGCCCTGCGCGTCGGCGGCAGAGCCGAAAGGATCGATGGGCGCATGCGCTACACCGTTCCCGGCAAGCCCACCGTCGCTTTCGAGTTTCTCTCCCCGACACGCATTGCCATCGCCAGCGGAAAAGATCCGGGAAGCTTGCTGAACCTTCTCGCGCACTCCAGGCCCGGCTCGGCCCTCGAGGGGCGCATCCAGCGCGTTGCCGGCGCTCCCATCTTTGGCGTCGCGCGCACCGATCATCTGGCCCCCAGCTTTTACGCCGATTTCAAAGGCTCCCCACAGCTCGAGCATGTGGTTCGCAGCATTCAGGCGCTCTCTCTTTCCGGCCAGCCCCAGGGCGGCCAGATTCGCCTGGTTCTCGACGCCGAATGCGATTCGATGCCCAACGCGATCGAGCTTTCCGCCCTGCTCGACACCTTCCGCATCTTCGGCGCCATGAGCCTTTCCGACCCCAAAATTCGGGGCGAGCTTCAAATGACCCGCGAGCAAGCCGCGTTCGTGCAAGCCCTGATCCAGCAGGCCAAGGTTTCGCACCAGGAACGCTGGGTGCGGGTCACCTTCGACATCACTCCCGCCATGCTCGGAGCGCCGCCACCGCGAACGCATCAAGCGCGGCACGCAGCCTCCCCCTCCAGCTCTCGCTAATTTCAATTTTCATCGAAGCTGCACCGGCCATCGCATTTTCCTGTTGACAATCAACAGAAACAAGCGCACGCTCCTGTTGAAGATCAACAGGAGAAATGCCGGCCGGCCATGATCACAGCAAGTAAAGCCGAAGTGCTTCAAGGGACGCTCGACCTGCTCGTCTTGAAAACGCTCGACGCGATGGGACCACTACATGGTTTCGGCATCGCGCGGCGCATCCAGCAGGTCTCCGAAGACATGCTGCAACTGAACCAGGGCACCCTGTACCCCGCCCTGGTGCGCCTGGAGCAGCGCGGCTGGATCCGCTCGAAATGGGGCGTTTCGGAAAACAACCGCCGCGCGCGCTTTTATTCGCTCACGAAATCCGGCAAAAAGCGGCTCGCGCTCGAAGCGCAAAACTGGGAACGCATGTCGGCGCTCATCGCGCGCCTCCTGCGCGGCGCCGAAAGCAGTAGCTAGCACGGTGGCGCGGGCGTCTCGCCCGCGTGTTGCTCCGGGTACAGTGCTGACGACTCGCCTCTTGGGAGGCGCGGATTTTTGACGTTTCGGTTTTTTCAGTAGCGCCGGCGTCTCGCCGGCGTCTTTGCCTTTTCTTTTGCGGTCGCTGCTCGTCGGGAGGACACGAATAGGCCACGGATCTCGAGTTTTCAGTTTCGAGCTTCAGGTTTTTTAGGGGATCGGAGCTTTAGACATTAATCGGCCAAGGGGTTTTCGATTTTCGGCTTTTGGAACTGAATGCTTTCGCTCCGCAATCTCGCATCGCGACTTCTCGCGCTGGCCACCACGCGCCGCACCAACGGTGACCTCGACGACGAACTGCGCGCCCATTTCGACTTGCTCGTCGAGCAAAACCTGCAGCGCGGCATGACTCCCGGCGCCGCTCGCCGCGCCGCGCGCATCGAACTCGGCGGCGCCGATCAAATCAAAGAAGCGGTGCACGATCAGCGCGGGTTCCCTCTGTTCGAATCCGTCTTCGCCGACATCCGTTACGCCGTCCGCATGCTGCGCAAGGCCCCCGGCTTCACGGCCGTGGCAATCCTCACGCTGGCTCTCGGCATCGGCGCCAACACCGCCATCTTCACCATGACGAACGGCCTGCTGCTGCATACACTCCCCGTGCGGGATCCAGGACGGCTCGTCGAGCTCCTCCACCATTACCCCGGCGACCCTGAACCTGGGTTCAACGGTTTCTCCTGGGACGCTTACCAGATCATGCGTGACGGGAATCACGTCCTTTCGCAACTGATCGTGGGCTCTCTAAACATGTATGTCGTTCGCGGGCACGGGCTGGAATCGCAGACCGTTTTCGGTGGGAACGTCGGCGGAACGTATTTTGAAGCGCTCGGAGTGCGCCCTGCCATTGGTCGGCTGATCGGCCCCGAAGACAACAACATGGACCACCCCTCGGCCGTTGCGGTGGTGAGTTGGTCGTTCTGGAGGTCGCGCTTCAATTTGAATCCCTCGATTATCGGCCAGAAAATCACTGTAAATGACGTTCCCGCCACAATCATTGGCGTAACCCAGCGCGGATTCTACGGTGTCAGTAATCAAGCACCGCAGGACATCTGGCTACCGTTTTCGCTGGGAGGTCCCTCTCATCGTGGATGGGGTTCTGTGGGACTGCTCGGACGCTTGAAGCCAGGCGTCTCGATCCCGCAAGCCCGAGCGGATTTGGCGACGTTGTTTCAAGCCGCGATCAAGGAGCCCGACGCCGGTCCTTTCGTGCGCAGAATGCAACTGCGCGTCGAGCCTGCCGGCGGCGGCATTACGACGCCTTTGACTCAGATGCTCTCGACGCCGCTGAAGGTCTTGATGGCAACGGTGGGGCTGCTGCTGCTCCTCGCGTGTGCGAATTTGGCGGGGCTGTTATTGGCCCGCGGAGCATCGCGCCACCACGAAATGACCGTGCGCGCGTGTCTCGGCGCGAGCCGCGCTCGCTTGCTGCGCCAAACGCTAACTGAATCGATGATGCTGTCTCTGGCCGGATGCGCTGTTGCCATCTTCCTGGCCTACTTCGCGGCTCATGCGCTGGTCCGGGTCTTCAAGTCAGGCAGGTTCATCATGATTGCGCCGGTGCATTTTGACGCTCTGACGAACCCGGACGCACACGTCCTGTTGTTCACCGCAGCGGTCGCGCTGCTCACCGGGCTC
>JBJKQB010000231.1:0-5219 GCA_046705825.1 Candidatus Acidiferrales bacterium | reverse complement strand
TCCGGATAAACCTGCCTCACCGCGACGATCGCCGCGCCAACGTGATCGGCGGCAATGGCCTCTTTCGCCGCTTCCAGCAACAGACGCGGCTCGCGCGTCGCTTCGTACGCGGCATGCAATTCCAGTTCAGCCGAAGAATCGAACGCGATCGACCGCAGCGAATCCGCGCGCTCCACCCAGCCATCGGCGGCCGCCGGAATCGTCCTGCCGACTCTCGGAATAGGAGGCGCCGGAGGAATCAGCGCCAGCACGTCGGGATCTTCTTCCGTTCCCTTGCCCATTTTGCGCAGCCGCTTCTCGGCTACCATCTCGAAATAATTCTCCGGAAAGCGTTCGGTGAGCTCTCCGTAATAGCTGCGCGCGATGCCGCGATTCCCTGCTTCTTCCGCCAGCCGTCCCAGCCAATAGAGCGCGTCCGGAACATACGGCGAATCCGGATACCGGCGGATATGTTCGGCGAGCAGCTTCGCAGCGTCCGGATCGCGTTTCAGGGTCGCAACCCAAGCCACGCGCCATTGTGCCGGCACCGCATCGGATCGATCCGGAAAAGTCTCTTCCAGCTGCTTGTAGTAGCTCGCAGCTTTATCGCGGTCGAGTTCCACCCAATACTCGTTGCCCGCAAGCATCAGCGAGCGTTCTGTCCAGACGCTGTTCGGCGCGCGCGACACGGCGCCTTGCACCGCCGCATCCATTTCGGCGTCCTGATTCAGGCTGCGATAAACTTCCGCCAGCGCGTGAAACCGCTCCGCGTCGACGTCGGGATCGGTGACTTTCAACGCAGCGAGATCCGTCGGGCTCGTGTTGACGAAGGCGGTGCATTCCAGGATGCGCAGTTGCGCGCGCTCCTTTTCCGCGTCAGTCACCAACGGCAGAATTCGCGAATAGGCATCGCGCGCTTCGGTCCAGTAGCCGGCCTGGAAAATTGCCGCCGCGTACTTTTCCTGCTCGTCGAGAGGAATCGGTGGGATCGCATTTCCCGGCGTGGCCGCAAGGAACGACATTTTCAGCGCCGCTTCCCTGCCCTCGTCCGCCGTCGGAAAACGCAAAAACAGCGACTGATAATCAGCTGCCGCCTGTTTGATTTGCCCGGCCTGCTCGTACGCCTCGCCGCGCAGCAGAAGCAGCGCCGGAACGCTCGATGTCGCGGAGTAATCGTTCAGCGCCGCAACGATTTCCAGCGGCTGATTCGCCGCGAGTGCCGCTGCTCCCAACGCCTGCAGCGCCTGAACGGTAATCACGGAATTTGGATAATCGCTGCGAAACTGCTTCAGGTCGCCCAACGCCTGCGGGTTCTGGCTCAGCGCCAAATCGTTTTCCGCCGTCCAGTAGACCGCATACTGCCGCAGCACCGGATCCTGCAGCGAAAGTACAAACCATGGCGCCGCCTTCTCATAGTCGCCATTCGAATAATCGTAATAGCCCAGCGCCAGCGCCGCTCGCGCTCCCAGCACGCCCGGCGACTTCCGCTTCGCCAGCTCGCTCAGCCGCGCGTACGCCCATTTCGACTGCTTCTCCTTCAGCAGCCGGCAAAGACGTTCGAGGTGTTTCGCCTCCCACGGCGACACCGCTGGCCGCGCCCTGTGGACGCGAACCGCTGATGCCCTGTGCGCGTGCTTCGTCGCGACGGTCGCATTTTTCGCCGATGTCTTGGCGTTCCTCGGCTTGGCTGCGGCGGGCGGATGGACTGCAGCTCTTGTTCGCGGCGAGGCTTGACTAGGCTTCGCTGCAGCACTGCTCTGCGTCGAACGATTCGTGCCAGGATTCGTTTGAAGCGCACTTGGGGCAGCCGCTACGACACTCCCGGCATAGAATCCAAGCAGCGCAAGACCCGTAGCAATTTTGAGCGAGCCGCCGCAGAGAAAATTACGCGGAGCGTGGCACAGGCGTGGGATACGGATACTCTCCCAGCGCCGATGGGTCTCCTTCAGCGAGGATTTGCACCATCCAGTGATGGAAGTAGTCCACGGGGTCTTCGAGGATTGTACGGAACCGCCTGTCATATTCCTTGCGAGCTTTGTCGAGATCGGTGCGTAAGCGATGGAAAATATCCTTGTGCTCGCAGCCCAGCCGGACGTCCTTGGGCCGCAGTAGCTTTATATCCTGCATGGCGACTTTCGCCACACGGTTCGCCCGGCGGTGTAAATCTTGTACTTCAGGGGGTTGGCTGGCAAGGTCGAATACTTCCGCTCGCGCGCCGTCGGTTTCTTCCTCAGCAATGGCCTTTTCTGCGGGAACTTCGGCAACTGGTTCTTGAGCTTTGGCGGCCTGAGGATGCGCGCCGTTGCCCGGCGTCGCGGCAGCGGGATGGCTCGGCCCTCCCGAGATGTGAGATTCGGGTTGTGAGTAGGTGGTTGCCGCGGGTGGCGCCACGTCTTCCTCGACGGCCGTTGCGACTCCTGCGCCGGACTCTTCCTCGCCGGCAGCGCCGTGTTGCTCGCGCGGATTCAGCGCCAGCGTAACGAAATTCGACAGCACTGAAAGCCCCGCCGCCAGCGCCGAAGCAGACGTTTGCGCGCGAAGCATCGCCGGCAGCGCGTTTGCCGGACGCGTCGACGAGCAGGCCGCCACCAAATCCGCGTAGGCGTGCTGGAGTTCCTCCGCCGTGCGCTGGAGCGGCGCCAGATTGTCGCGCAACGCCCGAGAAACCGCGTCTTCCAGCGCGCGCTCAACCGGTTTCGGACGATCTTTGACAGACGGAGCCATTCACAAAATTATGGAAATCCGCTCCGGCAGTGTCAACTCACATTCGGGACAGGCGTTCCATCCCGACGATTGGCACCGGGTGATGGTAGTGCTTGCTAAACTCCGTTCCTCTCTTGCGGTGCAGTGGCCTGTTTGAGCCTGGGTCCAGCCGGGTTTTGCGACGCACAAACCTGAGCTCTTGCTCCCCATCCTACATTGTGGTATATCCTACAATGTGGTATTCATAGAGTCTCGCTCATTCACGCGACGCTTAATTGAACTGGCAAGAAAATCTGCTGATGAGGTCCTTAGGGCAATACAGAATGACCTCATCACTGCCCCGGACAAGGGCTCCATCGTCGAAGGGCTGGGCGGGATACGGAAAGCGCGAGCCGCCAACCCGAGCCGTGGAAAAGGCAAGCGCGGCGGCTTTCGTTACATGTACCTTCATCTGCGAGACCGGGATCATATTCATCTTCTGTTTCTGCTCGACAAAGATGAACAGGAGGATCTGAGCAACCAGGAGCGGCGGGCCATCCGGCAAATGGTCGCGGAATTGAGGAGATTGGGGAGATAGTATGGCAAAGAAGAAAAGGGTAAAAGTCTACGGCGATTTGCGCCAGTCGTTAACGGATGCCATGAGATACGAGCGGGGGGGACGCATCGATTTGCGCACCACCGAAATCCCTGCCCCGCCAAAATCAATGAAACCCGCCGAAATCCGCCAAATCCGGGAAAGCCTGAATGCAAGCCAGGTCGTCTTCGCCCATTTTTTGTGCGTAAGCCCGAAAGCGGTTCAAGCCTGGGAACAGGGAGTTCGCCGCCCGCAGAGCACGGCTCTTCGCCTGCTCGAGCTCGCCAAAAAAAAACCCGAAGTGCTCTTGGCCGACTACTAGAAAACGATCGAGCCGGCCTTACGATCCCAGTTCGTAAGAACGTGGCGGACAGACTACTTGAACTGCGATAGGAACTGAGAAAACACTCGCATCGTTGCATTGTAATTGTCTTCCAGGAACCAGGCGTGCGAGTTGCGTGGAAACACGATCAACTCTTTATCGGCCGTTCCGGTCAGGTCGCCCATTAGACTGATGGCGTCCTGCGTGCCCGCCAGCGGATCCAGAGCGCCGTCAACCACCAACGTCGGGACAGCAATCGATCCCCATGCCGGAACTATACCAAATGCTGCGGGAGCGACTTCCTCGTCGATGGCCCAGGTGGCGTCCGTGTTCGGAGCGGAAATCGCGTACAAAGTGTCCTCGGCATTCTGAGACATCGTCGGCTTTCCCGTGATCGGATCCGTTCCGAAAAGGACCGCGTTTTCTTCCGGTTCGGTCAGCTGAAAGCCGGGGAAAGGCAGCGGCAGTAACGACTGAAATTGCGGCGGCACAGTGAAACCCGCCGGTGCCACCGACAGCAATCCCAAACCGCTGATCAGCTTTGCCGTCCCGGGATAGGAGGCCAATAACCCGGAGATGAACCCGCCCTGACTCCAGCCGATGAGCACGGGGCGACGCCCGGTCAGGTTGAATATCTCCGCAGCGACAGCCGCCACATCGTTGACGCGTCCAGTGAGATCGATATTCGCAAAATTCACGGCCGAGCCGTCCTCGGGCACCGACTGGCCCGCGCCGCGCAGATCGAGCGCGTAGACGTCATAGCCGCGCACCGCGAGGTAATCCATCACGCTCCGGCCCGGAAAATCCCAGGTCTGGGCGTTGCCCCAGCTTCCATGGACCAGTAAGACCGGCACCTTCGTGGGGTGCGCTCCAACTTTGTGGTAAACGTGAATCGAATAGGCGACGTTGGAAACGATCGGCTCGAGCGGAAAGAAGGTGTTCGAGCTGGTGACAGAAAAATCGGAGCTTTGGACAACCGGCTCCTGCGCACGCGCCGGCAATACGCTCATCATTAGCGCGATCAGAACGAATGCTGGCAATAAACGGACTGGGCGACGATGCATGGCGACACTTCCTCCCGTTCACCAGGACGCCCACTCTGCATCGTGCGCGAGAGGGCTCCCGCCAAAATTTTCGGGGACGCGCGCGGATTCTATATATGTTCGCTGGAATTGTCATGCAGGAATGTGCAAACACGTAGAAAGGCGTCGGCGCACACGATCACAAACCGACTTGCCGCCGCGCTCACAGCGGGGCAACTGGCCTCCCAGGTTCTCAGGCCATTCCTCGAGACTGCCTGCGGCGGTCAGGCTCAGATGGAGGCGCAACAAAATCCTCGTGCACGCTGTTTTGTTCACTCAAGTCCCTACTGGACGCGCCGCCGAATTTCGAGTTTCGAACTCTGCGGCTCCGCGTGTCTGTGGCAAAATGATCCTCGCTACCCATGCCCGATAAACCCGCCATCCTGCTGGTCGAAGACGAGCCCAAAATGCGCCGCCTACTCGAGTTGCAGCTCGCCGACGAAGGCTTCGTGGCGCAAACGGCTCCGGACGCGGAGACCGGCCTGCAAATGCTCGGCAAGCAGCCCTACGACCTGGTGGTCACCGACTTCAAGCTTCCCGGCATGAACGGCCTCGAGTT